>CALMEZ010000089.1 GCA_937864985.1 uncultured Alphaproteobacteria bacterium | reverse complement strand
AGTCCTCCTCCTGGGCAATGCCGCCGGCGCCGGATGGCGCGCGATTCCAGGCGCTGCGAACCGTTCTTGTCGCCGCGGGCCATGAACTCGGCCGCCGATGGCGTATCGAGCTTCAGCCCGGCCGAGCGGCCGGACCACAAGCTGGTCCTGCTCACCCCGCTCTGAGCTGGGCCTGCGGGGCGGGCGTGGCGACGGCGACGGCGGCAAACGGGCCAACGTAGGTCTCGTCGTCGAACCAGATCTGCCAGCCGCGGTCCGCCCGCTGCAGCGTATGGGCGCGGCGCCCCGTGTGGATGCGGACGCTTTCGGCGAGGGGGCGGCAAATGGCGGACATGCCGGGCGTGCCGACATACCAGGGATGCATCTGTCCGGCGCCCTTCTCGCCCCCCTTCACGGCCACCGGGAGCCAGCGGGCGGCATAGCCCGTCGCTTCCATTTCCTTGATGTAGGCGGTTTCCGGCGCATCGCCTGCCCATGTGTAGTACCAGGCGCGCTGCCAAAGCCCCGCCTCGATGAAGACGCCACCATTCTTCTCGTGCCACTCATGCAGCGGCGAACGGCGCGTCGGGCGGAAATGCTTGCCCACGCTGCGGCCCGCCATGGCGCCGATGGTGAGCGGCGTGAAGGGTGGGCGGAATGTCGTGGTGCCTGCCGCATCCATGCTGACGCCGCGCAGGCCGGCCATGATGCCGATGGCGTTGATGTTTGACGTCTTGCCCTGGTCAGTGCCCATGCCCAACGTCGTATAGCGCTTGAGGTGCTCAACCGATGTATAACCTTCCTGATGGGCAATCTTGGCGTCTTTCAAGGTCACATCATTCTGGAAATCGACGAAAGCCTTGCCTTCGTTGCCCGCTTCAACATCGGCCCAGGTGGCGGCGATTGCAAAGCTGCGTTCACTGCGAATCGCCGGTGGCTCTACGGCCTTCGCCTTGGCACCACACGCCGCAATGGCTGCGCTGTTGCCATCTTCGACGGCTTGCAGGATTCCGAAGTGGCCGAGCATCGCCCCTGCCCCATATTGGCCTTTGACAAAACCTCCGGGAACAAAGCTGGCGATGGCCTCATCGTAGCGCGGCTTGATGCCGCCATGGCTTGTGAGATGGACGGCCGGGTTCCAGCCGCCCGACATGCCAAGCACATCGCACTGAATGGTGACGGCGTGCTTGCCACCGAGGCGCACGGCTTCCAGCGCCTTGTTTCCGGCAACACTGGCGATGCTTGTCGACGGGAAAATGGCAATGCCTAGTGAGGCTGCCTTGGCAAGCAGGTCACCTGCTGCCGTGGGCCGCTGCTCCGCGATGGTGACGGCAACATCGGCTTCCGCCAGATCGAAGGCGGCCTGATAGGCGCTGTCATTGTTGGTTGCAATGACAGCGCGCTTGGCAGGGGCCACGCCAAAGCGATTGAGATAGGATCGCAGCGCCGATGCCAGCATGACGCCGGGCTTGTCGTTTTCGGGGAACACCAGTGGCCGTTCAAAAGCGCCTGTGGCGAAAATGATGGATTTGGCCTGAATGATCTCGAGGCGCTGATTGCCTGTTGCCGGGTCCAACACCGACATGACAGCCTGATTGTGGTCGAAGATGCCTTGCACCGTGGTGCGGAGCGCGAGGCGAGCGTTTTCGTGCTTTGCGAGTTCATCAACCTGCTGCTTGCGCCAACCCTCCAGCACTTCGCCTTTTGATGACAGCAGGCTGCCGCCCGCCATGAAATCCTGCTCGGCGAGCAGCACGCGGGCGCCACTGCGCCCTGCCGTGACAGCGGCGGCGAGTCCTGCGGGGCCTGAGCCCACGACAAGCACATCGCAGAAGACATTGCGCTGGTCAAAGCGCGTGGTGGTCTTGTCTTCGGTGGCGCGGCCAAGGCCTGCGGCGCGACGGATGAAATGTTCGTAGAACATCCAGGACTTTTTGAAGGGGCCCATGAATGTCTTGTAGTAGAAGCCTGACTGGAACAGCGGTGCCGCCCACTGGTTCACGGCCATCAGGTCAAATGCAGGCGATGGCCATGCATTCTGGCTCGTGGCGCTGATGCCCGGCCTCAATTCCAGCGCGGTTGCTGGGGTATTGGGCACTTGTGATGCGCCTGCTCCAATCGTGAACAAGCCGTTCGGTTCCTCAAGCCCCGCCGACATGATGCCGCGCGGCCGATGGTACTTGAAGCTTCGTCCGACGACGACGTGATCATTGACGAGAAGTGCCGAGGCCAGCGTGTCGCCCGCAACACCTTGCACAGATTTTCCATTGTAGATGAAGGACAGGGGTACCGTGCGGTTGATATGGCCACCGGAAGTCGTGCGGCGGAAGCGCGTCATTCCCCACCTCCGGTCGCTTCGTTGGTGGCTGTATTGCGCGCCAGCTTGAACCATTGACGGCAGCCGAGCACATGCTGCCAATATTCCGTATGCGGACCTTTCGGATTGTCAAACAGGAAGTAGTAGTCGTGCCAGGCCTTGAGATCGCCCGTGCCGTGCTGGGGCCGCTGCTTGGTGGCGTCGCCGCCGTAGCGGAATTCACTCCAGTCACGTTCACCACAATGGGGACACTTGATTCTCATTGCTTGTATGTCCAATTGCCGATGCCAAACTCATCAAGCTCCTTGCCCTTCTCAAAGCGATCAAGGGAGAAGCAGCGGTTCAGTTCGTGCTCATTATCGTTGGCGATGGTGTGGGCATAGGTGTAGCCCGAGGCGGGTGTTGCCTTGAAGCCTTGGTAACACCAGCCGCCATTGAGATAGAGGCCGCGAATGGGTGTGCGGCAAATGAAGGGCGAGCCATCCGGCGTCATGTCCTGGATGCCGCCCCAGGAGCGCAGCAGGCGCAGCCGCGCCGCAAAGGGCATGAGCGACGACACGCATTCCATCACGGTCTGCTGGCGGGCGAACTGGCCGCGCTGGGTATAGGTGTTGAAGCCATCAATGTGGCCGCCAAACACCAGGCCGCCCTTGTCCGATTGCGAGAGATAGAACAGCTCGGCACCCCAGCTCACCACATGATGCACGATGGGCTTGATGGGTTCTGACACGAAGGCCTGCAGGATGTGGCTTTCCACAGGCAGGCGCAGGCCTGCCATGGCAGCGACATGGGAGGAGTGACCGGCCACCGCGATCCCCACCTTGCCGGAGAGGATCTTGCCCCGGGTTGTTTCAACGCCCGTCACCCGGTCGCCATCGCGGAGGATTGCTGTGACCTCGCAATTTTCGATGATGTGCACGCCAAGCTGCGAGGCGGCGCGGGCATAGCCCCAGGCCACTGCGTCATGGCGCACCGTACCGGCGCGGGGTTGGAAGATCGCACCGTAAACCGGCCAACGCGCCTCCTTGGAATAGTCGAGATAGGGCAGCATCTTCATGACTTCGCCGCGGTCCAGCAATTCGGCGTCGATGCCATTGAGCCGCATGATGTTGCCACGGCGTGCGAAGACATCGACCTGCACCGGGCTGACGGCGAGTACGACCTGCCCGCGCTGCGAGACCATGGCGTTGAAGTTCAAGTCATGACTCAGGCCTTCCCACAGCTTCAGGGAAAACTCGAAAAAGGCGGTGTTGCCGCCCATCATGTAGTTGGAACGGATCAGCGTGGTGTTGCGGCCGACATTGCCGGAGCCGATGTAGGATTTCTCCAGCACGGCAATGTTGCGCATGCCATGGTTCTTGGCAAGATAATAGGCCGTTGCAAGACCGTGGCCGCCGCCACCAATGATGATGGCGTCATAGTTCGATTTCGGTTCCGGCTTGGCCCAGGCTTCCGGCCAGGGCTCGGACGGGCGCAAGGCGTGCCGCGCCAGTGAAAATATGGAATAGCCTTTTGCCATGTCCCGTGAATAACGGAGGCAATCGCTTTGTCAAAGGCCCGTTTTTTTCACCAGCCTGCGGCGGCCTGCCTCAGCCCATTCCACGCAGGCCAGGGCGCAGATTGCATAGCCTGCGAAAAACAGCGTGAGTGTGGTCAGCTTTCCATCATAGAAACGCCCGGCAATGCCGCCCAGCACGATGGCCATGGCCTGGGAGATGAAGCCGGTCACGGCTGCTGCCATGCCGGCGATGTGTCCCATGGGTTCCATGGAAATGGCGTTGAAATTGCCAAAGGTAAAGCCCGCCGAAAAGAACCAGATGGCAAACAGCGGCGCCAGAATGAACAGCGAGGGGTTGCCATCGGTCAGCAGGCTGGCCAACATGATGGCAATCCAGACGCCCACATAGACGAACATGGCCCATTTCGACAGGGCGCGCATGCCATATTTGCCGACCAGCCTTCCGTTGCCGATCATGGCAATGGCGAGAAAGATAGCGAAGGTTCCGAACCAGTAAGGGAATTTGTCGCCCTGCTGATATTGCTCGGCAAAGATCTGCTGGCAGACGCCGAGATAGGCCACGAAGATGCCGAACACAAAGCCCACCGCCACGGTGTAACCAATCGCTATGGGGTTGCGCACCACTTCGCCTGCACTCGACCAAAGCTTGCCCAAGGAAAATGGCAAACGCCGATCCTGTGTCAGCGTTTCCTCCTGGCGTACATAAAGCCACAGGCCGACGATGATGGCAGCAACGACAAAGCCCGCAAATATCGCGCGCCAGCCGGCCACCAGCAGCACCTGCTGGCCAATGAGTGGCGCGAAGATCGGCACCAGCATGAATACAGACATGACAAAGCTCATGATCCGCGCCATGGCGGCCCCCTTGGCGCCATCGCGCACCATGGCCATGGAGACGATGCGCGGGGCTGAAGCGCCCATGCCCTGGATGATGCGGCCAGCGACGAGGACGTCAAAGCTCATGGACAACATGCAGACCAATGCGCCTGCCGCAAACAGCGTAAGGCCAATGAAAATGGCGGGCTTGCGGCCAATCGAGTCCGACCAGGGGCCGAACACGGGGATGCCCAGCATCTGGCCTGCAAAGAAGCCAAGGATGATCAGCTGCCGGTCATTCGGATGGGTGGCGCCGAGTTCGGTTGCCATGTGGCCAACGGCGGGCAGCATCGTGTCAATCGACATCGCGACCAATGCCGTGAGCATGGCGACGAGGGCAATGAATTCCGCCGGTCTGGACTTTTGCATTTCAAAGGGACTCGTGAAATTGTGGAGGCGGAGACTTAAGGCCTATGCAGATCAATACCAACACCAAAACCGTCAACCTAGACCCGCGTGACACGCAATTCGTTCAGAACCCCTACCCGTTTTATGATCAAATTCGCGAGGCCTGCCCGGTGTTCCAGTGGGAGCAATATGGGCACTGGTGCTTTTCCCGCTATGAGGATGTGAATGGTTTGCTGCGCGACCGGCGCTTCGGTCGACAGATACTGCATGTGGCAACGCGCGAAGAACTGGGCTGGCCTGAACCTGCGGCACACCTGAAACCATTTCTGGATCACGAACAGCACTCATTGCTGGAAACGGAACCACCCGTGCATACGCGCCTGCGGGGCCTCATTAGCCGGGCCTTCCTGTCGCGCCAGGTGGAACGGTTGCGGCCCAAATTGGTGAGTCTTTGCAATGGCTTGATCGATGGCTTTGAAGCACAGGATGAAGTGGACCTGCTAACGGCCTATGCCACCCCCATCCCGGTGATCGTGATCTGCGAGTTGCTGGGGGCACCCGTCGAGATGGCAGACCAGTTCCTCGCCTGGTCCCATGACCATGTGGCCATGTACATGGCTAAGCGCGACCGTGCGATTGAAGACAGGGCCGTGGCGGCGGTAACAGCCTTCTCCGACTATATGCGCAACCTCATTCGCGCCCGTCGTGCGGCCTTGGGCGATGACCTGTTGTCAGAACTGATCCGCGCCTCCGATGGCGCAGGTAAACTGAGCGAAGACGAGTTGGTGACAACTGCCATCCTGATTCTCAATGCCGGTCATGAGGCGACGGTGCACGCCACGGGCAATGGCATCAAGGCGTTGCTTGAAAACAGCGTGCCGGGGCCGATCACGGAAGGCCATGTGGACGAGATCATGCGTTATGACGCGCCGCTCCACATGTTTACGCGGTATGCGCTGGAGGACCTGGACTACAATGGCCTTCGCCTCAGGAAAGGCGAGGTTGTCGGGCTGATGCTGGGTGCTGCCAACCGCGACCCGGCGCGCTTTGCTGATCCAAACGTTTTTAATCCGGCCCGCGCATCAAGCCAGAACGTCAGCTTCGGCGCCGGCATTCACTTCTGCATCGGCGCGCCTTTGGCAAAGCTTGAGATGGAAGTGGGCCTGCAAACCTTGATGAGCCGCTTTCCAAAGCTGCGGCTGGCGGAAATGCCGGTTTACAAAGATGCGTATCATTTCCACGGGTTGGAGCAGTTGAAGGTGGCTTTGACCTCATGAAGACGGCGTCTCTATCTCACCCTCGCCGCCGCAATTCCGTGCGCAGCCTTTCGATCTCATCCAGCAAATCCAGCGCCAGCGCAACGCCGGGTATATTCAGGGCGAAGTCCTGTTCCAGCCTGCGGGCCTTGTGCAGGGTCGTGATGGTGACGGCGGAGAAGCGGGTTCCCGCCAGTGGCGTGATGACACCGTGGGATGCGAGTTCGTCAATCCACGCGGCTTCGACGTGGCAGAGTTGGGCCAATTCCTCGCGAGACAGGGCTTCATCTTCGTCGAGCAGGCTGATGTGGTGGGCTTGAGTCATGGTCACACTCCCATCTTGGCGCGCGGATCAAAGGGCATGTCTTTTGCCATCTGTTCATAGAGGGCGCGGGCCTTGTCCGTCGTGGCGGGGGGCCACACGATTTTCAGTTTCACGATCAGGTCTCCGGGGTCGGCACCGGGCAGGCCCTTGCCCTTGGCGCGCAATTCACGGCCCTCAGTGGAATTTTCCGGCACGCGCAGCATGATCGGCCCATCCGGTGTTGGCACCTTGACCGATGCGCCCAGGGCGGCCTCCCATGGCGCGACGGGCAGCGTCAGATAGAGATCGCGCCCTTCGGCACGATAGAGATCATCAGGCGCAAACTGCACTTCGAGATAGAGATCGCCCGCCTCGGCGCCGCCAAAGCCGGGCCCACCCTGCCCCTTGAGGCGGATGACCTTGCCTTCGGTGATGCCTTTGGGGATTTTCACCTGCAGCACCCGGTCCTTCATCACCACGTTGCCGCTGGCATCCATTTCCGGCACGCGCAGTGATATTTGCCGCGTGGCGCCGGCGAAGCTGTCGCGCAGGTTCACGGCAATGCGGGCGTGGCTGTCTTCGCCCCGCATCTTGAAATCCTGCTGCTGTTGCTGGCGCGGGCCGCCTCGTCCCCGTCCGCCAAACAGCTCTTCAAAGAAATCGCTGAAATCTGCCGTGCCGGCGTGGCCCGGCCGTGCCCGATCATGGAAATGGTGCTGCTCGCTCCAGCCCGGTGGCGGGCGGAAGCCCTGCCCTTGCGCCTGGGCCTGTGCGGCGGCAGAACCAAGCTCGTCATAGGCCTTGCGCTTTTCAGGATCGGCCAGAACGTCGTTGGCCTCGTTGATTTCCTTGAATTTGGCTTCGGCCCCGGCCTCTTTGTTGATGTCAGGGTGGAATTTCCGCGCCAGTTGCCGGAAGGCCTTCTTGATATCCTCGGGGGTTGCCGTTTTGGCGACACCGAGGGTTTTGTAATAATCCTTGTATTCCATGCCGTTAATCTAGGCGTGTTGGCGCTGGCTTCAAGCCCCCATCGCACAGGCGACATTTTGTCGTTTCCCGCCCACTGCCTGACGTTTGCCGCAGGGAGAATTTGGGCTACGCGCCTAAATCAAGCATCAGGTGAAACTTTCTCAACTGGGCTCTCCGAAAATGACCGATGCTTCTTCAACCGCTCCAGCAACCGGCCGCCGCGCCCGCGGTGGTGCCGATGCGCGCCGCGCCGCCCGCACCTCGACGGCCATCAAGCAGGCCGGCTTCATTCGCCGCGAAATCAAAACCTATGAGCCGTTCAGTGAAGAACAGCTTGAACTGATCGAACGCAACGCCGAAACCGTTCTGCAGGAAACCGGCATCGACATCTATGAGGACGAGGAAGTCGTTGCGATGTGGAAGGCGGCGGGTGCTGACGCCAAAGTTTCATCCAATGATCCGCGCCGTTTCCGCCTGCGCTTTCCCAAAGGGCTGGTGCGCTCGCTGATCAAGACGGCACCCCGCGAATATGTGCAATACGCGCGCAACCCAGCCAACAACGTGACGATCGGCGGCAACAACACGGTGTTTGCGCCTGTCTATGGTCCGCCCTTCATCCGCAACCTCGATGAAGGCCGCCGTTACGCCACGATCGAAGATTTCCGCAATTTCGCCAAGCTCGTTTACATGCTGCCCAGCCTGCATCATGCTGGCGGCACATTGTGCGAGCCCGTGGATATTCCGGTGGCCAAGCGCCACCTCGACATGATCTACACGCACATCAAATATTCCGACAAGCCGTTCATGGCTTCGGTCACGGCGGGTGAACGCTCGGCGGATTCCGTTGCCATGGCCGAGATGGTGTTCGGCAAGGACTTCGTCGACCAGAACTGCGTGATGACTTCGCTCATCAATGCCAACTCGCCCATGGTGTGGGATGGCGTGATGCTGGGGGCGCTGAAAGTGCTCGCCCGCGCCAATCAGGCGTGTGTGATTTCGCCTTTCATCGTGGCAGGCGCCATGTCGCCAACCACCACCGTCGGCACGCTGACGCAAATTCTTGCGGAAGCGTCGGTCGGCATCGCCACCACGCAGCTGTGCCGCCCCGGTGCGCCGGTGGTGTTCGGCACCTTCGCAGCGTCGATGTCCATGCAATCGGGTGCTCCCACCTTCGGCACGCCGGAACCGGCGCTCGTCACCTTTGGTGCGGCTCAGCTGGCACGGCGCATGGGCGTTCCCTTCCGTTCGGGCGGCGGCTTGTGCGGCTCCAAGGTGCCGGACGCGCAGGCAGCCTATGAAAGTGCCAACACGCTGTGGTCCACCATTCTCTCTGGCGTGAATTTCTGCCTGCATGCGGCGGGCTGGCTCGAAGGCGGGCTGTCGTCTGGCTATGAAAAGCTGATCATGGATGCCGACCAACTCTCCATGTTCCAGAAGCTGGCGCAGGGTGCCGACTTCTCGGAAAACGGCCAAGCCATGGATGCGATCCGCGAGGTTGGACCCGGTTCACATTATCTCGGTTCGATGCACACACAGGCCAATTTCGAAAACGCCTTCTGGCGCTCCGGTCTTGCCGACAACAACAGCTTTGAGCAGTGGCGCGACGAAGGCGAGAAGGACATCGTGGTGCGCGCCAATGCTAAGTGGAAGCAGATGCTGCGGGACTATGAAGCCCCGGCACTGGATCCCGGGATCGACGAAGCGCTCACAAGCTTCATGGCCAAGCGCAAGGAAGTTCTGCCGGATACGGTGAGCTGAGGCGTTGCGCTCACTTTACGCCGGTTCAATTTCACCGGCCATGATCGCTTTCTTCTCCTTGTCCGGCTTTTTGTCGGTGGCGGCGAAGAGGATGATGCCGAGGATGACGAGGACGGAGCCAATCGCATCCACCCAGGTGAATTTCTCTCTGAGAATCCACACGGCGAGTGAAATGGTGATGACTGGCGAGATCGACGCAATCATCGAGGTAGCCTGCGCTGAAACCCGCGACAGGCCCGCATTGACAAGAAACGACGGCAGCACGGTGGCAAAAAAACCGCATCCCGCCGCCAGCCAGTAAAAGCGTGTCGTGGCTGAGAAATCAAATCCGCCGGACGTGATGATGTAATGCAGGATGCAGCCCACGGCTGAACTGGTCAGCGCCACACCGGTGAACAGCAGGCTTCCCATGATGCCGATGTAGCGCTTGGCGAAGAGTTGGTAGATCGAAAACGTCAATGCACAGCCGAGCACCAGCGCCGTGCCAATGACGGTGTCATGGCCGCCTTCCGGCAGGGCCTTGAGGAACACCACAAGCAAACCCGCGTATGTGATGGCGGCCCCGAGACAGCCCATCGGCGTGATGCGGCCATCGAAGAACAGCCAGCCCAGCACCATGACCATGACGGGATAGGTGAACAACACCAGGCGCTCCAGCTGCGCTGTGATGTAAACAAGGCCTTCAAAGTCCAAGAGGGCCGAGATGTAATAGCCAATGAACCCAACGAGGATTGCAGCAAGCCAGATGCGTGGCGGCGGCAGTGGTTTGCCCTGCCGTTTCGACTGCCAGACCACGAACAGCACCGTTCCGAGGAAGAAGGGAACCGCCGTCACCATGCGCAGGGCCAGCATCAGGGCGGCATCCACCTTGTCCATGTAGGCCAGCTTGATGAAAATCGCCTTGGTGGAAAAGAGTGCAGCGCCAAGTGCCGCGTAGAAATATCCCAGGAGGGTTTGCCTGTTCATGGCGCTGAAATATCCCGTTCCTGCGGGAACACAAACAGCCTGGCTGCATGGCACCTGTGCAAGGTGTGGTGAGTCACCTCAATGCTGCAGTGCTTGCACCAGCTTCTGCGCCGCCTGCACCAGTTCCTTGTCGGCAAAACCCGCGAAGCTGAGCAGCAAGCCCTGCTGGCGCTGGCGGCCGGCGTAGTGGCTGGACAGGCTTTGCACTTCGATGCCCCTGGCCTTGAGGCGCTCGGTCAAAGCAACATCATCAGCATCATCTGGCAGGCGCAGCATGATGGTAAGGCCTGAGGGAGGCGCATCAACCGTAAACAGTTTACCGTCATGTTCAGACAGAGCCTGCAACAGAGCGGCGCGGCGGCCGGCATAGAGCCTGCGCATGCGGCGGATATGTTGGGCGAAGTGTCCCTGCTCCATGAACTGCGCCAACGTGGGCTGAACAAGCAGTGACGGTGGTGCGCCGAAGGACAGGCGCTCGCGCCGCATGACATCGATGACGCGGTGTGGCACCACGATGAACCCCAGCCTGATGATTGGTGAGAACACCTTGGAGAAGGTGCCGGAGTAGATCACGGATGCGGCGCGGTCGAGGCTCATCAACGCTGGCAGCGGCTTGCCGACATAGCGGTATTCACTGTCGTAATCATCTTCAATGACGATGGCCTTTTGCGCCGCCGCCCAGTTCAAGAGTTCGAGACGGCGCGACAGTGGCATGGTGACGCCAGTCGGATATTGCCGGGCCGGTGTAACAAAGGCAGCGCGTGCGGTCGATGCCTTGGCCACTGCGCGCTCCACATTGAAGCCTTCGTGATCAACAGGCACGGGCACGAGATCCAGCCCACCCAGCGAAAAGACACGCCGCGCCGTGGCATAGCCCGGCTCTTCCATCCACACCTTGTCACCGGGCGCAAACAAGGCACGGCGAATCAAATCGAATGCATCGGCACCACCTGCCGTAATGATGACCTGTTGCGCCTCGCAGGCAATGCCGCGCCATTCAAACAGATGGGCGGCAATGGCCTGGCGCAGCGGCAGCCAGCCAAAGGAGTCATTGTATTCCAGAAGCGAAATGGGCGGGTTGCGCCAGAAGCGGCCGAGCATGCGGCCCCACTCGTCATGGGGGAAACTGTCCCAGTCCACGAGGCCCGAGCGAAAGGGCCGCGCCGGCTTGCGGGCAGGCTGTCGCAACAAAGTCTTGGCGCGTGTCTTGTTGTTGCCGGCGGTCAGCAATGTTTCAGGCAACTCGGCGGCGACCGTGGTGCCTGAGCCGGGGCGCGTTTCAATATAGCCTTCACCGATCAATTGTTCATAGGCTTCGACGACGGTGGCGCGCGCCACATCAAGTTGTTCGCCCATGGCCCGTGTTGATGGCAGCTTGTCGCCCGGTTTCAGGCGGCCATCGAGCACAGCCTCGCGTACCTGGCGAGCGATCTGCTGCTGGATGGGCTCTGCATCATCGCGCTCGATGCCGAAATCAATGATGGGGGCG
Source organism: uncultured Alphaproteobacteria bacterium (assembly GCA_937864985.1). Lineage (GTDB taxonomy): Bacteria > Pseudomonadota > Alphaproteobacteria > Rhizobiales > Aestuariivirgaceae > Aestuariivirga. The sequence goes on along the minus strand of CALMEZ010000089.1, from coordinate 13,955 downwards.
CTGGAAACTGGTCTGCCGGATCGTGACATTATTGGAACTTTCGACCAGACCATAGATCAGGCAACGGAGAGGCGCAATCACAGGAATTACAATGACCAAGGCCCCTTCCGAACTCACCCGCCTCAAGCGCATGAACAAGCGCGCCCATTATGATGAGGAGACGGTCCATGCTATTCTTGATGCGCAGCCCCTATGCACGGTGGGTTACGTGTTTGATGGCCAGCCGGTGGTGACGCCGACGCTGCAATGGCGGGAGGGCAACCACATCTACTGGCACGGCTCATCGGCCAGCCGCATGCTGGAAACAAGCGAAAATGCCAAGGTGTGCGTGAACGTCACCTTGTTTGACGGCATGGTCATGGCTCGGTCAGCCTTCAACCATTCCTGCAATTACCGTTCCGTGATGGCATTCGGCACCGCCTTCAAGGTGACGGACGTGGCCGAGAAGGAAGAACGCCTGCGCATCTTCGTCGAAACACTGTTTCCGGGCCGGTGGGCGCAGTTACGCGCCATGACGGCGAAGGACGTCAAGGCCACGACGGTGCTGGGGCTGGAACTGAACGAAGTATCCGCCAAGGTGCGCAATGGCCCTCCCGGTGATGATGAAGAAGACTATGGGGTTCCCGTGTGGGCCGGCGTCATCCCAATGGCCACCGTGGCTGGTGCGCCCATTCCAGACTCCCGGCTGATGCCGGGTATCCCTGCGCCTGACCACGTCCGGGACTTCCTGAAGCGCTGACACAAATCGGACACACCTGCTTCCCATAAGCGGCGTGAATCACCTATGGTTGTATTGAGGCCATGGTGAATCGACCGGGGAAGCAGAATGGCAGACTATCAACTTTATTGTTTCGGGGAATCCGGCAATGCCTACAAGGCAGCGCTGATGCTGGAATTGTGCGAGCTCGATTGGGAGCCGCGCTTTGTGGATTTTTTCAACGGCGAGACGCGCACGCCGGACTACCGCAAGAACGTGAATGAAATGGGCGAAGCACCAGTGCTGGTTCACGGCGGCAAGAAACTCAGCCAATCGGGCGTGATCCTCGATTATCTGGCGGAACAATCGCGCAAGTTCGGGCCAAAGAGCGACGACGAGCGGCGCGAGATTTTTCGCTGGATGCTGTTCGACAACCACAAGCTGACCAGTTCCATCGCCTCGTTACGCTATCTCGTCACTCTGATGAAGGGTGGTGAAACGCCGATCACCGAATATCTCCGGGGGCGTGCCCTCGCTGCGCTAAAAATTGTCGATGGGCATTTGGCCCAGCAGCCGTTCATTGTCGGCAAGCGCGCCACGATTGCCGATTTCTCGCTATGCGGCTATCTGTTCTATGGCGATGAGTTGCCCTTCGACCTCAATAGTTTCGCCAACGTCCAGAACTGGCTCGACCAAATCCGCAACCTCAAGGGCTGGAAACACCCTTACGACCTGATGCCACGCAAACCATGAAACACATTCTTTCCGTAGTGGCCGCATTGGCCCTGTTTTCCCTGCCTGCTCTCGCTGAAGACATTGTCGTCGCAAAGGCTGTTGTGGCTGCGCCACCATCGCCAAAGGCCTCGACGGCGGCGGCCTATTTCACCATCGAGAACAAGGGTGCCGCAGCAGATACCCTGCTCAGCCTAGCGACGCCGACTGCAGAAGAGTCAATGCTCCATCAGAACAAGGAAACCGATGGCGTGATGACCATGATCATGCTCGACAAGCTGGAGATCCCGGCTGGTGGGTCTGTTGCGATGAAGCCCGGCGACATTCACGTCATGCTGCTGAAGCCGGTCAAGCCCTATGAAGCGGGTGGTGAGGTACCATTCGAGTTGACCTTCAGCCATGCGGGCAAGGTTGCAGTGACCGCCAAGATCGTGCCGCTTGCCGATCTGAAAGGGAACTGAAGAACCCTCGTCTTCTTCACACTGTTCCGGCTATAGTCGTGCTCCGTTCACAATCTGGATTGCATCATGACTGTTCACGCCCATCGCCTTGCTGCCCTTCGTCAGAGCATGGCGAAGTTGAAACTCACGGCGCTGATCATTCCTCGCAGCGATGAATTCCAGGGCGAGTATGTGCCGCCCCATGCTGAACGCCTGAAATGGCTCACCGGCTTTTCGGGGTCGTGGGGCCAAGCCGTGGTAATGGCAAAGCAGGCGGCCATTTTTGTCGATGGCCGCTATACCGTGCAGGTCGCCAAGCAGGTGGACCGAAAGCTCTTCGCTTACGAGGACCTGATCAAGACACCACCTTCCACATGGCTGGCGGGCAAGCTCAAGGCGGGAGACCGGCTGGGCTTTGACCCATGGCTCACCTCCGTTAACGAGGCACGGCGCTTGGAAGCCACATGCAAGGCGGCCAAGGCCACGGCTGTTGCAACACCTTTCAATCTGGTGAGCGCCATCTGGTCTGATGCGCCACCACCGCCAGCCACCGAAATCTACGAGCAACCGCTGCGCTATGCCGGGCAATCCTCTGCCGACAAGCGCAAGGCCATTTCCGCCTTGCTGAAAGACAAGAAGGCTGATGCCCTCGTGTTGTCAGACCCTGCCTCCGTTGCATGGGTGTTCAACCTGCGGGCCAGCGATGTGCCACACACGCCCTTCGCCCTGGCCTTCGCCATTCTGCACTTCAATGGCACCGCTGAGATCTTTGCAGATGGTGCCCGCGCTACCCCCGCCTTGCGAAAGAGCCTGGGCCGAAGCGTGCGTTTTGTGCCGCCGTACATGTTGCTGCCACAGCTGAAATCACTCGCGAAGGCCAAGGCCGCCGTGGTGATTGATCCGGCGCACGTGCCGCAGGCGATTGCCACCGCCCTCTCCGGCGCGCTGCTCATCGAAGCCGCCGATCCCTGCACCCTGCCCAAGGCGCGCAAGAACAGGGCAGAACAAGCCGGCGCGCGCGCCGCGCAAATCCGCGATGGGGCAGCATTGGCCAACTACCTGTGCTGGATGGAGACCAACGCCGCGTCAGGCACGCTCACGGAGTTTGCTGCGCAGGAAAAGCTGCTCGCCTTCCGCATTGCGACCGGCAAATTGAAAGACCTCTCCTTCGGTTCCATCTCTGCTGCAGGCCCCAATGCCGCGCTGCCGCACTATCATGTGGAGGGAAGCAAGGGCCGCACTATCCGCGGCAATGACATCTACCTCATCGATTCCGGCGGGCAATATCAGGATGGCACCACGGATGTGACCCGCACCATCATCATCGGCACGCCATCACCCGAAATGAAAGACCGCTTCACACGGGTGCTGAAAGGCATGATCGCCATTACCGTCGCGCGCTTTCCGGAAGGCACGACGGGGACTCATCTTGATGCCCTGGCGCGCAACGCGCTGTGGCAGGGCGGTTATGATTTCGACCATGGTACGGGCCACGGCGTGGGCAGCTTCCTGTCGGTGCACGAAGGGCCAGCCAGCATCAGCAAGCGGCCTTCCGCGCCGCTGCAGCCCGGAATGATCATTTCCAACGAGCCCGGCTACTACAAGCAGGGGTACTACGGCATTCGCACCGAAAACCTGCTGCTGGTCACCGGGCCAGACAAGGTGAAAGGCGCGGATCGCGCCATGCTGGGTTTTGAAACGCTGACCTTCGCGCCGATTGACCGCAAGCTGATCGATGCATCACTGTTGACACGCGTTGAATTGCAATGGCTCGACGCCTATCACGCCGAAGTGTGGAAGAAGCTGTCACCGCTGGTCGATGCGGCCACCAAGCCGTGGCTGAAGAAAGCCTGCGCGCCGCTGGGGTGACCGCTCAACACCCTTCTCCCGTTAGGAGAAGGTGCCCCGAAGGGGCGGATGAGGGCCTTGCCGAAAATGCAATCGCTAAGTGCTTGTAAAATTTACCCTGGCTGAAGTCCCTCATCCGTCGCTGCGCGCCACCTTCCCCCAACGGGGGAAGGATGATGAAGATCACACTACCATCCGCAGCAGCGCCACCGTTGCACAGCCCAACACAATGACCACGAGCAGCGGCAGTCGAAACAGGGCCGCCGCAATTGTCACGGCACCTGCCACCATCTCGGGCCAGTCTTGCAAGAACACGGCAGGCGCGATCACGGCCATCAGAATGGCTGGCGGCACGGCGTCCAGCGCCGCCTTGGTGCGGCCCGTCATGTTGGCGTTGCGCAGCAGCCAGTAACCGGCAAGCCGGGTGCCATAAGTGGCAAGGCCGGCACAGAGAATGATGATCAGGGTGCTCGCAGTGAGACTCATGTGTCTTCCCGGTAGGTCAGAACAGCAACGAGCATGCCAACAGCACCGCCGATCAGGATGTACCAGCCACCGCTGATCCAAATCTTGGCAGCACAGGCGGCGGCGCTGGCGGCCAGAATGGCGCCGGTGCGCGGGCCCTTCCAGAAGCCCGCCAGCACGGCGATGAACATGGCGGCGAAGGCGAAATCCAGGCCGATGGCCCGGCCATCGCCAAAGGCTTTGCCGACCAGTGCACCGATCAGCGTGAACAGTGCCCAATTCGGCCACAGCGGAAAGGATGCGCCGAAAAAATAGGCCGGCGTCAGCGGCGTGGTCAGGGCGCGGCGCTCAATGATGGCCCAGGCTTCGTCGGTCAACCAGAACAACAGGAAACTCGCTTTGCCGCGCGGAAAGCCCTGCATGTGACGCGACACGGAGGCCGACATCAAGACATGGCGCAAACCCACCGTGCCTAACGTGAAGATTAGGTAGGCAAGTGGAAGCCCCAAGTGCCACAGATCGGTGGCCACGAATTGCGCTGTGCCGGAATAGACGCCAAGGCTCATCAGGAAGGCCTCGAGCGGTGAAAGACCTTTGGACACAGCAATGGTGCCCCACAGCGCCGCAATGGGCGCATAGGCGATGACCATCGGCGAAATGTCTTTCAGGCCTTCGCGGAATTCGCTGCGTGCCGTCAAGGTTGAACCCGCCTGAACCATTCGGCTTCATCGATCACTTCAACGCCGTGCTTTTCAGCATCTTTCAGTTTCGATCCTGCGCCAGGACCTGCCACCAGAAGATCGGTCTTCTTGGACACCGACCCCGCCACCTTGGCGCCCAGCCGTTCCGCCATGGCTTTGGCCTCTTCGCGGGTCATGCGTTCCAGGCTGCCTGTAAACACCACGGTCTTGCCCGAAACAGGTGAGGAAGCCGCCACAGCGGCGAGTGGCTGCGGCGTCACCTCTTGCAACAAGGCATTCACAACATCAGTGTTATGCGGCTCATCAAAGAATTGAACAATGGCTTCGGCGACGACCGCGCCAATGCCATCTAATGCCGTGAGTTCATTCCAGGCGTCGTTGCCCTCGCCCTGCCCTGCCGCAATCATGGCCTCCACAAAATGCCGCGCATCGCCATAGGCGCGGGCCAGCACGCGGGCTGTGGTTTCACCGACATGGCGGATGCCAAGGGCGAAAATGAAACGATCCAGCGCCACGTTGCGGCGCGCTGCAATGGCGGCAAACAGGTTGGCAGCGCTTTGCACGCCCCATCCCTCACGCTCACGCAGCGGCTTGCCATTGTGGCCGTCGCGGGCTTCAAGGGTAAAAATATCCTGTGGATGGGCGATCAGCTTTTCCGCATAGAATTCCTCAATGATCTTGTCGCCGAGGCCCTCAATGTCAAAGGCATTGCGCGAGGCAAAGTGTTTCAGCCGCTCGACGCGCTGTGCCGCGCAAATGAGCCCCCCCGTGCAGCGGCGCACGGCATCAGTCTTGCCGGTGGCGCGTTCCTCGCGCTCGGCGTGGCTGCCGCACACCGGGCACAGCTTTGGAAATTCATAGGGCCTTGCACTGTCTGGCCGCTTGTCGAGCACCACGGAGACAATCTGCGGAATGACGTCGCCCGCCCGTTGCACAACAACCGTATCGCCCTCACGCACATCCTTGCGCTGGATTTCGTCCTCGTTGTGCAGCGTCGCATTGGTGACGACGACGCCACCGACCGTCACGGGTTTCAGACGCGCCACGGGTGTCATGGCGCCGGTGCGGCCCACCTGAATATCGATTTTTTCCAGAATGGTTGTGGCCTGTTCGGCTGAGAACTTGTGGGCAAGGCCCCAACGTGGTGAACGCGACACAAAGCCAAGCCGCGCCTGCAGGGCCAGATCATTCACCTTGTAAACGACGCCATCAATATCATAACCCAACGTGGCGCGCTGGCTTTCGATGTAGCGATAATGGGCCAGCATTTCGTCAGCCGAATAACAGAGCTTCATCAGCGGATTGGTGGGTAGACCCCACTTGGCAAAGGTTTCAACCACGCCCATCTGTGTTGTGGCGGGAAGCGCGGGAGCCTCGCCCCAGGCATAGGCGAAGAAATGCAGCGGCCGACCGGCGGTGATGCTGGCGTCCTGCTGGCGCAGTGACCCAGCTGCGGAATTGCGCGGGTTGGCAAAGGTCTTTTCACCTGCCGCCTCCTGCCGTGCATTCAAGGCCGCAAAATCCTTGTGCGTCATGTAGATTTCGCCACGCACTTCGATCACATCGGGCACAGCCCCTTGCAGTTGCTGCGGCACATCTTTCATGGTGCGCACATTGGCCGTGACGTTCTCACCTTCCGCGCCGTCACCGCGTGTGGCGGCCTGCACCAGCTTGCCCTTTTCATAGCGCAGCGCAATCGACAGGCCATCAATCTTCGGCTCGGCCGTGCAAGGAACAGGAGCATTCTCCGGCAAATCCAGGAAGCGCCGGATGCGCGCCAGAAAATCCGTCACGTCCTCGTCACTGAAGCCATTGGCCAGCGACAGCATCGGCACGCGATGCTGCACCTTGGAGAACTTACCTGAAAGTGTTGAGCCGACCTTCCGTGAACGCGATCCATCTTCGTCAGCAATGCCAGCCAACTTTTCTAGGAACAGACAAACATTCTTGAGGTTGTCATATTGCCCATCTGTCAAAGATGATCGGTTTGATAGTTCGTATTGACGATCAAGCGTTGCTAGAAATTCTCTCAGATAGCGAGTGAAACTTTGAGCTTCTTTAATGTAAATATCATCAGAATGAAAAATTACATCAACTCTGCGCTCACTAGGACTGTGTATAGTTTTGAGGATTTCGTGAACTATGGGCAGTATTGTCACGACCGCGTTGCGTAATTCATCAAGCTTCAAGAACTCTAGCGCAGATTCAAGTATCTCCTTGTCAGTACCACTTACCACTAAGGAGAGCTTGCTTGCCAGCCGCCTGCTAGCAGCTCTCCTGTCCAAATTACCATTTGGTTCTTCGGGTAAGTCAAACAATGTATTCATGGCTCACCCCTGCCCGGCCAGCAGTTCTTCCGCTTGGGCGCGGGCGGCGGCTGTGACGGTTGCGCCCGAGAGCATGCGCGCCAGTTCTTCCTTGCGGCTGGACGCCGACAATGGCGTGACCCGGGTGACCATGCGTTTGGAACCCACGCCTTCCATTTTGGAGATCAGCAAGTGTTGTGACGCGCGCGCCGCCACCTGCGGCGAGTGCGTGACGGCGAGAACCTGAAGGCCATCCGCCAGCCGCGCCAGACGCTTGCCAATGGCATCGGCCACAGCGCCACCGACGCCCGTATCAATTTCGTCGAAGATCAGCACAGGGGCTGAACCCTTGGCCGCCAGCACCACTTTCAGCGCCAGCATGAAGCGCGCCAATTCACCGCCCGATGCAATTTTCATCAGCGGCTGCATGGGCGTTCCGGGGTTGGTCGCAACCTGGAATTCCACCGTATCAATGCCAGAGGCCGCAGGCTTGGCCGCATCAGATGTGACAGTCGTTTCAAACCGGGCGCGTTCGAGTTTCAGCGCCGGCAGTTCGGCGGCCACTGCCTTGTCCATGGCCTTGGCTGACTTGCGGCGCGCCGCACTCAGCTTGTCGGCGGCGGATTCATAGGCCGTCTTGGATTCTGCCACTTCGCGCTTCAGCACGACGAGACGGGCACCGCCATCACCCAGCGACTGCAGGTCTGTTTCAAACTTGTCGCGCAGCTTGGCGAGGTCATCGACGCTGCAGCGGTATTTGCGGGCGGCGGCGCGCAATGCGAAGAGACGTTCTTCGGATTTTTCAAGATCCCTGGGATCAAACACAAAGTTGCGCCGGGCCACATCAATAGCGACGCCCGCTTCGCCCCATTCGTGCAGCAGGCGTTCCAGCGCGGCGCACACGTCATCCAGCCTGCCGCCCGCCCCTTCCTTGCGGCGTTCAAGGCGGCGCAGGGCAGCATTGAGGCGCGCCTCCAATGCGGCATCACCGGAAACAACGCCTTCTGCTTCGTCCAGAGCGGAGGCAAACTGTTCCGACTGCATCATCATCTGGCGCTTTTCGGCGAGCTGCTGTTCCTCGTTGGGTTCCGGCGAGAGGCTGGCCAGTTCCTTCACGGCATGTTCGATGTAATCGCGTTCCACCTCGGCGCGGGCCAGCCGTTCTTCGTGCTCAGCGAGTTCCGCTGCCTTCTGTTGCAGCACCTGCCACAGGGCCAGCACCTGCCGCACCTGGGCTTCAAGCCCGCCATAGGCATCGAGCAGATTGCGGTGCGAGGATGGATTGATCAGTGCCCGGTCGGCGTGCTGGCCATGCAGTTCGACGAGTTGCGCTGCCAGTTGCCTGAGGACGTTGAGGCTCACCGGCTGGTCGTTGATGGTGGCGCGGCTTTGGCCTTCCGCCATCTGCACGCGCTTCACGATGATTTCGCCATCGGTATCGATGTCATTGGCCTTGAGAAATTCCATGGCGGCGTGATCGCCGGCAATCTGGAAGGCCGCCGTGACGCTACCCTTCGGCTGGCCTGATCGCACCAAAGAAGAGTCACCGCGCGCGCCCAGCGCCAGGCCAAGGGAATCGAGCAGGATCGACTTACCTGCACCAGTTTCTCCGGTAAGCACGGTAAGTCCTTGATCAAGCTGCAAATCCAGCTTTTCAATGAGCACAATATCGCGAATGGAAAGGGCGGTGAGCATGGCCCTTTATAGCAGAACAAACAGCGGACGCGAGGGGGAGGAAAGCCGAAGGTTTTGTTGCGGACAAAGAGCCCTCATCCGCCCTGTCGGGCACCTTCTCCCATGCTTCGCACGGGAGAAGGCACACAATTTTGCCGCCTTCTCCCGTTTGCGGTTTCGCAAATGGGAGAAGGTCCCGAAGGGGGATGAGGGCGCTTCAACCCGCCGAAAACGGATTGATGCTCTTGAAGGCGCGGGTGATCCACGAGGACTGGTCGGCGACAGGGGCCTTGCCGTCGGTCGACACCAGTTGATAGGCGTCCTTGTACCAGTCGCTGTTGGGATAGTTGGCGCCGAGCACGGCGGCCGCGGTGCGTGCTTCCGAAACGACACCCAGCGCCATGTAGGCCTCGCACAGGCGATAGAGTGCTTCCGGCGTTTGCGTTGAGGTCTGGTATTGGGTGACCACGGTCTTGAAGCGGTTGATCCCTGCCAAATAGGAACCGTGCTTCAGGTAGTAACGGCCCACTTCCATTTCCTTGCCGGCGAGGTGATCACGCGCCACGTTGGCCTTGTTCTTGGCATCGGCGGCATAAGGTGTATCGGGGAAGCGGCGCGCCACTTCATCCAGCGCATCGACAGCGGCAAAGGTCTTGGACTGGTCACGGCGCACATCAGCGATCTGTTCATAGTTCGAGATGGCGACGAGATAATAGGCGTAGGAAATGTCCTTGTGGCCGGGATGGAGCGCGATGAAGCGCTGGCCCGCATCGATGGCATCGCCATAGGCATTGCGCTGATAGGCGGCGAAAGCCTGCAGCAGGATGGCCTTGGTGGCCCACTTTGAATAGGGATGCTGGCGTTCAACTTCGGCGAATTTCTTCTGGGCCTTGCTGTAACTCTGGGCATTCAGAAGGTTGAGGCCCGTGTTGTAAAGCCCGGCCACGTCCTTTTCATCGGCGGTTGCCATGTCGGGCGCAATAGCGCCGCCGTGCGGAACCGACGTTGAGGTTGACGATGAATCACCACTGTCAAACACATCTCCCAACAAGCCGCTGCTGCAAGCCGACAGGGGAAATGCAGCCGCCAGCAAAAGGGCGGCAACAGTCAGGTGGCGAAGGGACGTGAAAAGACTCATGTGGGCTTCATAATCATATGGCTGGCCCAAAGAAAGGCCTGCCGGAAATGCGGTTTTCAGGGCTGCTTTGAACGGCGAAACCCGGCGGAAGTGTGGCCGCCGGGTTTTGCACTGTGCATCAATTTACTGTTGGTCAGCCGTGAGCCTGCCTGCGCAGGAAGGCCGGAATGGCCAGTTGGTCATCTTCGTAACTTGCCTCGGGAGCAGGCGCCGCCTGAGGCTCAGGCTGTGGGGCTGGTGCGACCACACGGGTGGCACGCACCTGAATGGAGGGCTCGGCGCGGGCTGCAGGTGCTGCCATGCGTGGTGCAGAGCTTTCTTCCTTGCGGCCGAGGCCGACATTCGCGCCAACATTGGCCAGGCGCTCGAAGAGGCCCTTCTTTTTCTTGGCGGCCTGCTCGGCAATGGTTTCGATGCGGCCTTGCTGGGCTGCGATCTGGCGCTGCGCAATGGCCGGAAATTCCTCGATCGCAGGCATGCGCGGCGGCATCTGCACGGGAGGTGCAGGCATCTGGGCGGCCGGACGCTGCGTCTCGTGATGCTGGACATGCACCGGTTCAGGCGCCGGCGCAGGTGCACGGGCGGCCATGGGTGCGGGCCGCATGACGCGCACCGGTTCCGGCTGCTTGCCGGTAAATCCGAAGACTTGACGGGCCGGTTCATCCGCGGTCTCCGCCTCGTCCTCGTCAGCGTGGCCTGCGGTGGCTTCCATGTTCAAACCGGTCGCAACGACAGACACACGCATTGTTCCTTCAAGGGAATCATCAAATGTGGCGCCCAGAATGATGTTGGCTTCGGGGTCCACTTCGTCGCGAATGCGGTTGGCCGCTTCGTCGACTTCATACAGGGTGAGATCCGGGCCGCCCGAGATCGAGATCAGCAGGCCGCGGGCGCCGCGCATCGACACATCATCGAGCAGCGGGTTGGAAATGGCAGCTTCAGCGGCTTCGATGGCGCGCTTTTCGCCGGAGGCTTCACCGGTGCCCATCATGGCCTTGCCCATCTCGCTCATGATGGCGCGAACGTCTGCGAAGTCGAGGTTGATCAGGCCTTCCTTGGTCATCAGCTCGGTGATTGAGGCAACGCCCGAATAGAGCACCTGGTCGGCCATGGCGAAGGCCGCGGCAAAGGTGGTCTTTTCATTGGCAACACGGAACAGGTTCTGGTTCGGAATGACAATCAGCGTGTCGACGAAACGTGCCAGTTCCTCGATGCCGCGTTCAGCCGTCTGCTGGCGGCGCGCACCTTCGAAATGGAAGGGCTTGGTGACTACGCCCACCGTCAGGATGCCCTGCTCCTTGGCGGCGCGCGCGATGATTGGTGCAGCACCCGTGCCGGTGCCACCGCCCATGCCAGCGGTGATGAAGGCCATATGCGAGCCGGCGAGGTGGTCGAGGATCTCAGGAAGGGCTTCTTCGGCGGCGGCGGCGCCGATTTGCGGCTGGGAACCAGCGCCCAGGCCTTGCGTCAAGGCCGTGCCCATCTGCACGCGGCGCTGTGCGGCGTTCTGCAGCAGGGCTTGCGCATCGGTGTTTGCGACAACGAATTCAACACCTTGCAGGCCGCTCTCGATCATGTTGTTGACGGCATTGCCACCTGCCCCGCCGACGCCAAACACGGTGATGCGCGGCTTCAATTCCGAGAGGTTGGGTACCGTAAGCTTGATGGTCATGACGCGATCCGATGCTGATTTTGGTGGCCCAACTTTGATTCGAAACCCCTAAAGAATGGTTAACAAGACCTTGCCGCAAAGGGCAAATTTCGCGTTAATCTTTTGGAATTCGTGACGGAATCCCAAGTTGCAAAGCCCGCCGTCAGTGCCGGAAGCGGAACGGCCCGAGCCGTGTGGTTATCCCTTGCATGCGGTTGAATTCGCAGTACCACACCCCCATGTGGCGGCGATGCCCAGTTTGCGACAACTGCATTATCTCGTTTTGCTCCGCCAAACAGGCCATTTTCGGCTGGCAGCCGAGAAGGCAGGTGTCAGTCAACCGACGCTCAGTGCCCAGCTCCAGGCACTTGAACGCAGGCTGGGCGTGCAACTGGCGGAACGTGGCAGAGCACCGGTCATCTTCACGCCAGCTGGAGAACGGATTGTTGCCATTGCCGAGCAAATTGTAGCAGCGGTCAAAACCATCGAGGATACGGCGCGCAGCCAGCGCGGCGGCAAGGAGGGCGTCATCCGCCTCGGACTGCCAACATCGATCGGACCCTACCTGCTTCCCAACCTGCTGCCGCTCTTGCATGCCGAGTACCCGGCATTGCGATTCCACGTGCGCGAGAACCTGCCAACAACCCTGCCCGACCTTCTGGCCAACGGCACTCATGATCTGCTGTTGCTTCCGCTGCCCGTGAGAGCAGATGACTTCGAGGTGATACGCCTCTTCCGGGAACCAATCTATCTCGCGGTGCCAGCAGACCACAAGCTTGCGACGCATGATGCGATTGCCGCCGAAGAGTTGACGGGTCAATCAATCCTGGCGCTCGAAAGGGGGCATGCGCTGCATCATCAAGTGCAAATGATTTGCGATGATTTTGGCGCACGTGTTTCGCATGACTATGAAGGTACAAGCCTCAACACACTTCACCAAATGGTTGTCAGCGGCCTGGGCTTTACGTTCTTGCCTGGGCTTTATGCGCGTGCCGGACAACTGCCGGGGATAAAACTCTTGTCCATCAAGTCAAAGCCCTTGCAACGCAGTATCGGCATGGCCTGGCGCAAATCATCACCATTGGAAAAGACCTACCGCGAAATTGCCGTCCGGCTGAGGGCCTGTGTCAAACAACATTACCCGGATTTCATGATCCTCGAGTCCTGACGGCCTTTTTCTATCAGGCGGCATGCGCTTTTGAATTGGAAAGTGGTTTCTGAGCGCACCACCTCTCGAACATCAGGTTGCTGCCTGATGCAAGGACAAGAGGTTTCGACATGTACACTGATTATGGGCCGGAAATCTATTTCCTCACCACCCCACATCCAACGCCAGTGGGCGTGCCGAGCGGCATTCACAGCACCGAGCTGCGCACGGGGTCAGGCGTGAGAATAGATGGTCACGCAGGGTACACTGCCACCTTGCATCAGACGCAGCAACTTGGCCCTACCACTCAGACAGAAGGAGATCAGTCATGAACACCACGCAAAACGTCAAGCAATTCAAGGACCATGAAACTGCTGCCCTTGCTTCGAAGCCACCTGCCGATGCCAGCAACAAGGACTGGGACACCGTCAAAGCACTGAATCAGTGCCTTGCTCATTCGCTTGAGCTCAGCAGCCGTATCAAGCAGGCTCACTGGAGTGCGAAAGGTGAAAACTTCTTCTTGTTCTCCAAGATGGCAACCGATTTCACGGAACGGCTCGAAAAGCAGGCCGACAAACTTTCCGCCCGCATCGTGGCGATTGGAGGCGTGCCGAACTGGACGGCAGAGAAAATCGTCAAGACGTCAACATTGCCAAGTTACCCATCCGACTTGGTCAAGGTCGAGGATCACATCGAGGCGCTGCGCATCAGTTTCGAACAGACAGCACGCCAACTGTCCACCCTGCTGAGCAAATTGGCGAAATCCGATGACTATGTGACAGCTAACACAGTGATGACGTTGACCAAGATTGTGGACGAACAAAAAGCCTTCATCGCTGCACACAGTGGGTTGGCATGGCTGGAAAAGCCGAAAAAGCAATACGCCTGACGGTTTCCCTGCAGGTTGGCGTTCCGTCCCAAGGCGACCACTCCTGTGCCCCGCAGGAGTGGTAGTTGCTTGTGCCCTGTCCTGTGTGGAATTCGGGCATACAGTTAAGGCGGCACTCGCCTCCCGCCGTACTCACAGCCTTTTGGGTCACGTGTGTCGCACCGTTTTCAAACTCCTCCTTTGCTGCGCCACGATCTTATCCACCTTGCCAAAAAGGCAAGCCATCACCCCCGCTCACGTCGTTTTCGTGATCGGCTCAAAACTTTT
>CALMEZ010000088.1 GCA_937864985.1 uncultured Alphaproteobacteria bacterium | reverse complement strand
TGCGCAGCGCCTGGCTCATCAGGCGCGCCTGCAGGCCGGGCAGGCTGTCGCCCATTTCGCCTTCCAGCTCAGCCTTCGGCGTCAGCGCCGCCACCGAGTCCACCACCAACACCTCAACAGCTCCGGAACGCACCAGCGTATCGGCAATTTCCAGCGCCTGCTCGCCCGTGTCCGGCTGTGAAATAAGCAGATCATCGACATTGACGCCCAGCTTCTTGGCGTAAACCGGATCCAGCGCATGTTCAGCATCGACGAAAGCACAGATACCGCCGCGCTTCTGGCACTCAGCCAGGGTCTGCAGGGCCAGCGTCGTCTTGCCGGAGGATTCCGGTCCGTAAATTTCAATGATGCGCCCTTTCGGCAAGCCGCCGATACCCAGCGCAATATCAAGCCCCAGCGAACCCGTGGAAATCGCCTCGATCTCCATGGCCGTATTCGCCCCGAGCTTCATGATGGAGCCCTTGCCGAAGGCCCGCTCGATTTGGCTTAACGCTGCTTCCAGCGCCTTGTTCTTGTCCATGGAAGAATTCTCAACTACCCGCAGATTCGCCTGACCCATCGTCCCACTCCTTATTTCACCAGCCTGCCCATTTCACAACGTGTTACGCAATCCGTTCAGACCGGCTGGGGAAAGTTCCGAACGTGTTTTATATATGTTCCATTTTTGTTCGTTCGTCAAGTGTTCTCAAAGATATTTTTTATTGCAATAAGATCATAGAGTTAGTGGAATAGCTTGAAAATGAAAGGGGATCTTGGCCAACCACCGGGCACGCCCGGCACACCTGCAGGAAAGGTGGCCGGATGTGCACGACAGGGGCTCATCATATTGAAAGCCGCCCTTCTGGGGAGAGAGTGACGCGCACATCCGGCCTGTTTGAAAGCCGCCAACACCATACATGGCACAACGACCTTCGACCCGACACATACTGCGGCGCAAAGGAAAATAAAACTTTAAAATGAAAAAATCAACATTCAATAAATTTTAAATTGCATTGACAAGTCCATTCGCAAGGGGCCCACCCCGGCAACCTATCGGTGCTTCCATGAACCCAACCGATGGTCGAACCGCCCAACTCAACCCAGTTCAGCCCATCACGTCCTTCACCTTTTCCAGAAGCTGTTTCAGCGAAAACGGCTTCTGCAGGAAGGCAAAGTCATCCGGGTTTTCCAAATTCCGCTCAAAGGCATCTTCGGCATAGCCCGACATGAAGATGAACTTGGTTTTGATGCCGCGCTTGCGAATTTCCGCCAGCATGGATGGGCCATCCATTTCTGGCATGACGACGTCCGACAGGATGAGCTCAAATCCGTCCTTGTCATTGTCGATGGCTTCAAGGCCGCTCTCGCCGGAATCCGCTTCCACAACCGTATAGCCGCGTGATTGCAGGGCACGCAGGGCAAAGGCCCGCACCGAATCCTCATCCTCCACCACCAAAATGCGCCCGCGGCCTGAGAAGTCTTCGCGCTTGGCTTCAGCTTTTTCTTCGGCGGCTCCGGGCGCTGCAACCACCTTTTCGGGATAATGCCGCGGCAGGAAGATAGTGAATGTGGTGCCTTTGCCGACTTCGCTGTCGCAATAGATGAAGCCGCTGCTCTGCTTCACGATGCCATAGACCATGGACAGGCCAAGGCCAGTTCCTTTGCCCACATCCTTGGTGGAGAAGAACGGCTCCCAGATCTTTTCAAGAATATCCTTGGGAATGCCGGTGCCCGTGTCCGTCACTTCACAGGCCACATATTCACCCGGCGGCAAGGGATGTTTCAGCGCCGGCACCTGATCTGCCGGCACATTATAGGTCTTGACCACAAGTTTGCCGCCCTTGGGCATGGCATCGCGTGCATTGACAGCAAGATTGATCACCACCTGCTCAAACTGGTGAATATCAATCATGACAAATCCCAGTTCGCGGCCGTGGGCAATTTCAAGCTCAACCTTTTCACCAAGAACACGGCCCAAAAGATTGCCCAGGTCCGACATGGCCTCAGTCAGTTGGTGCAGCTTGGGCTGCATCGTCTGCTTGCGCGAGAAGGCCAGAAGCTGCCGCACCAGCTGCGCCGCGCGGTTGGCGTTCTGCTTGATGTTCATCACATCCGCAAAGGCTGAATCCTGCGGCCGCATCTTGGCGAGCAGCAGATCAGCAAAGCCGATGATCGGCGTCAGCACATTGTTGAAGTCGTGGGCAATACCAGATGCCAATTGGCCCACAGCCTGCATCTTCTGGCTCTGCGCCAATTGCACCTCAAGTGCCTTGCTCTCGGTCTTGTCTTCGGCAAACACCACTGTCGGCCCTTCGGCGCCAAATCGCACGAAGCTGAGACGAACAGCGCGTGGCTCAACATTTTCAAACATCGCCTCGGCAGCAACACGCTTGCCAGGCACCCGCGCAGCCTCGGCAATGGCTGATGCAAGGCCTGCACCGCCGCCTTGCGGCAAGGCCTGCGTCAAGCCGCCATGCAGCTTGATCTTGGGCGACAGCGCCAGGAATTCCGAATTGGCAGAAATCACGGTTCCGTCATCACCAAGCTGAGCCACGCCAATCGGAGAGGCGGCCGCAACCTGACGCAAACTCTCGGAAGTCACCGAGGTTTTGGCAAGCCCCGCCTGCCCTGCCTTCAGAACCAGGCTGCGGCTGGGCAACGGCTTGCCGTCGCGGTCAAAATCCGCCCGGTGAATGATTGATACAGGAATGGCCTCGCCTTTTCGCGTCATCAGGTTGAGGGCAAATGTCTCCGTGCGCGAACCACCGGCGATCGGATCCAGCGAGGACAGCTGCATGGCGGCTTCAGATCCCACCAGCTCGGCAAGCGTCAACGCCCCGCCCTGCGCTTCGACCAGATCAACCCCGATCCAGGCGGCTAGTGTGGCGTTGACATAATCAACCTTGCCATCCGCCAGCGTCGAGAAAAAGCCGGTGGGCGCGTGGTCAAGATAGGTGATGATGAATTGCAGGCGCGAGAAGGCGCTTTCCTGATGTTGGCGGTCGGAAGTGATGTCAACCAGTCGCCACAATGTGTGGCCTTTGAAATTCACATCATTGAGCGGAGACACCGTAAGCCGCAGCCAGCGCGCCGTGTCGGCAGATGCTCCGGGCACGGATGATCCGGCCGCCACCCTGACGTCGCGTTGCAAAGGCTGCCGCGCTGTTGCGGCTTGCGCCAATTGATACACAGGCTCCGAAAAGTCCGGATAGCCGGAAAAAAGAAGATCAATGCCGACGAGGCGCGATGCTCCGGCCTGCGAGGCCAGTTTCAGGTAGGCTGCGTTGGCATAAATTGCCCGTCCCGCCTCATCCGTCACTACGGTCGCATCACCCAAAGCGTCTGTCACCGCATCAAAAAGGTTCTGTTCCGCTGTGGTGAGAACGGCAAGCCCGCCCGTCATCCAGCGGTAGGCCCATGTGGCGGCAAAAATCAGCGCAATTGCCGCCACAGCCAGGGCCGACAGCAGCGATGCGGCGCTCCAGCCAGGCAGGGACGCGTGCAAGAGATCAAAAAGCCCCACAATCTTGTCGCGTTGCATCAGCGCCGAAGCAAGCACAAACACCATCAGCAACAAGAGGATGACTCGAGGCGTCGAACGCGCTGCGCTTCCAGCACTGCGCTGGCGCAACCCGCCGTTCAACAATTTGCCCTCTGCCATGCCCGATCCCCGAATCAACACTCTTTCTAGCAGGTGCGGGAACGGGCGTGAATCGCCTCCAGTTCCCCGCCAGCGCGCCGCCGCCGGACGGCCACAACCATCACATTTAATTATTCATGTTCCACGGACTGTGGATGTGTTAGCCTCTGGAAAAACTGGGAGCATGTAACACATGATGGAACAATTACAGCCGTGGATGACCGCCATCTATGCCGCCGCAGCGATTGTCGCTCTCATCATTCTTGCAATCATCGTGGCCCGCATGCTGTCTGGCCGTGTCCGTGGCCGCAAGGGCTCGCGCCTGGGTATCAGTGAGTATTACGAGATCGACAAATCCCGCCGCCTGGTGCTCATCCGCCGCGATGAAGTCGAACATCTCCTGTTGATCGGCGGTGCGCAGGATGTGGTTGTCGAGGACAATATCGGTTCACCGCTACTCACCAATCCGGCGGTGCAGCAGATGCCCCGTCAGCCGCCGCGTCCACCGGTGTTTGGTACCCGCCGCCCCTCTCTCCGCACCGTGGAGAACGCACCACCGCCCGGAACGGATGAGACATCTCAAAGCTGAAAAACAAAAACCGGCGGGAAATCCCGCCGGTCTGTTTTGTCTTGTGGCTGATTATTCTGGCTGCGTGTTCCGCTCGCGCATGAAGCGGTCGAACTCGTCCTGGTCCTTGGCGCGCCGCATCTTTTCGACAAAGGCAGAAAACTCCTTGCGCTCTTCGTCGAGCTTGCGCCGCTCGGCTTCCAGTTTTTCCAGCGCCGCCTTGCGGTAATCGTCGAAGGCCGCGTTGCCCGAGCCTGCGCCATCGCGGTATGAGGTCTTCCATTTCGAGGCAAAGTCAAAGCGATTATCGCTCGACCAGTTCTGCCAGGGTGGAACAGCATCGCTGGCACCGCGCCACAGTTCGCCCTTGCACATTTTGATGGCGAGCGCTGCAATGCCCAGCGGCCAGAACAAAATGAATGAGCCGATGACCACACCAATCTCCGGCGCTGACCAGCGGCGGCGCGACATGCCACAGCAGCCTGCCTTGGCCTGGTTAATCGAGTCTGTTGACTGTTGATTCATCTCCGGTCTCCTCTACTGCCCAAGTGTGTTGACAGGGAGGAGATGGGGAAGTTTTTCCCCGTTTCAAGTTAAATCGGACAAGTCAGCCCTTCTTGGCGCGCTCCATCGCTTCAACAATCATCTGGCGCGCTTCGGCAGCATCTCCCCAGCCCGTCACCTTCACCCATTTGTTGGGTTCAAGGTCCTTGTAGTGAGCAAAGAAGTGCTCAATCTGCTGGCGCGTAATTTCCGGCAGGTCCGTATATTCTTTCACATTTTCATAGCGCCGTGTCAGCCGCGGCACGGGCACGGCCACAATCTTTTCGTCACCGCCCGCTTCGTCCTGCATCTTGAGAACACCAACTGGCCGCACCGCAATCACAGCACCCGGTACAATGCCGCGCTGGTTGGCAATCAACACATCGATGGGGTCACCATCATCTGAGAGCGTGTGTGGAATGAAACCGTAATTGCCGGGGTAACGCATCGACGTATAGAGAAAGCGGTCGACAACCAGCGTGCCGGCCTTCTTGTCCATCTCATACTTGATTGGCTCGCCACCCACCGGCACCTCAACAATCACGTTCACCTCATCAGGTGGATTGCGGCCTGTGGAAATATGTTCAATGCGCATGGCGACTCCGTTCCAAGATCAAAAGCCCTCCCGGCGTATCACACCGGAAGGGCCAATCAACAGTTATGTCAGACGTGGTTACGCTTTTGGAATGCTACCGTTCGGCGTCAGCTGGTCGACAAGGCTCGGCAGAACCTGCGACAGGCGCGTCAACAGCTCCTCCTTCGGAATGCCCGTCTGGGCGGAGATCTGGTCAAGCAGCCCGCCATCAATGCCTTGGCCAAGTTGGCCGGGCGTCACAGGCTGGTTGGTGCCCTTGCCAACCCAGCTATCTGCTTGCGCGCCAAGGCCGGACTTCTTCAACATGTCCACCAAGCCACCAAGGCCGCCGGCGGCGGACTTCAATTCCGGATTGGCGGAGCCGCTGGAGGCACCCTTCACAAAATCGGTGATCTTGTCGCGATTCTGCCAGGCGGCAACGGCGGCAAGCCCCAGAAGTGTTTTCAGCATGGTGTTGGTTGTGGCCATCGTCATCTCCTGTTTAAATGGTGGCGCGCATATGATGTGCAACTGTAACATTTTCAAGGCATTGCGGAAAGCAGGAGTGCAATGATAGATTAACCAGACAGGCGCGGGCCCAGATGCAGGGGGTATCCGGCCCCACAACGGAGGCACTCTATGATCAGCACTATCATTTTCGGCTTAGTCGTCGGCGTCATCGCCAAGTTCATCATGCCAGGCGGCAATGAGCCGAAAGGCTTTATCCTGACCGCGATCCTCGGCATCGTCGGGTCTCTGCTGGCCAGCTATGGCGGCCAAGCCCTCGGCTGGTACCAGGAAGGCCAAAGCGCCGGCTGGATCGCCTCGATCATCGGTGCCATCATCGTTCTCGCCATCTACGGCATGGTCACCAAGCCAAAGGCCTGAGCAGCAACCAAAACTCGAATTTCCGAAGGCCCGGCACCTGCGCCGGGCCTTTTGCATTTTCCGTTCAGCCAGCGTTCAGCCCGAATAAGTTTATTTTCCGGAAGGTCTTGCCAAGCTCACAGGCGCATTACATCTTTGCGCCCACGAGGTGGTTTGGTCCAAACGCAACGACGGCAGTCAAGGAGCCCAATCTGATGAGACTTCGTTTTCTTCTCCCCGCACTTTCCCTGGCATTGATGCCAGGTTCGGCTCTGGCAGCTGAAACCGTGAACTTCACCATGAAAGCAGAGATGCCTTCCCTGCGTGACGAAACCGCCAAGGACACCTTCACCGTCGGCATCGCCGACAAACAGGTGGAAACCAGCTTGACGCTGAAATGCCAGGCGGCAACCGGCGGCATCGTCAGTGGCCAGAACGAAAGCTGCTCGGTCACCGGCAACGGCGCACTGATCAACCCGGCCAATGGCCAGAAATTGCAGCGCACGCAATATGCGGGCGGTTGGGTTGTGAAATCAGATGGCTATACCGATGGCGCCACTCTGACCGCAAACTATCTTGCCGTTGGCAAAGTGTCGGCGTCTTCTTCAGCCTTCGCAGGCTCGATGATGCTGAAGCCGGAAAATCCATCAACCGCAGCCAGCCTGCTGCGTGACTCGATTTTGAAGAACATCAAGTCCAAGCAATCAGGCCTGATTGACGAGCGCGTTGATACCATCCAGTTCGTCAACTTCACCGTGCCTTCAGCCGGCCTTCCATCGGATAAGGGCTGCGTCTGGAATGGCGACATGGTCTATTCCTATCAGACGCAATCCTGGTTCATCGACGTCAAGGCCAAGTGCAAGGGCAAGGAATATCCGCTGAAGGGCAACATGCCTTTCACGCTGACGCCGAACGTCGGCAACCAGCACCAGTATGACCTCACCATGACCCTACCCTCGGCAGACACCGGCACCGATGATGCCCTCTTCGCCCAGCCCACCGGCGACCAGGATCTTTTTGCCGCTGCAGACGGCGTCTCCGGCCAGATCATCATGAAGGAAAGCGCCTACGTTGACGTGACAACCGATGGCCAGACCGACAAGGTCGCCTCCAATATTGACGCCACCGGCACTTTCACAGGTCAGAACGTGCCGCTTGAACTGGTGCGGTCTTTTGCCGAGATCGTCGGCATCCTGTCGCGCACCTTCTTCGGTGCTTGATACAAGGGAACGCGAAACGCAATGTTGGACATTCTCTGGATTGCGCTTCTCGGCTTGGCGGCGGCCATCGTCGCCAAGCTGGTTCTTCCCGGCCCAAATGGGCCGCAGAACATCTTCGGCACCGCGCTGGTCGGCATCGCCGGCTCATTCGTGGGCAGCTTCATCGGCCAGTTCTTCGGCTTCTACCGGCCGGGTGAACTGGCAGGCTTTGCGGGCTCGATCGTCGGCGCCGGTGTGATCTTGCTGGTCTACGACTGGCTATTCAGAAAAAAGAACAACCCACCCGTCGAACCACCGAAGGCCAACGGCTAAAACACCATGGCAAGCGCCGAGACATGGACAGGCGGTTGCCAATGCGGGGCGGTTCGCTATGAATTTTCAGTCAAACCAGACAATGCCTGCATCTGCCACTGCCGCATGTGTCAAAAGCAGTTTGGCAATTTCTTCGGCGCCTTTGCCGGGTCTGACATTTCAAACTTTCGCATCACGCGCGGCGCCATTGCCCATTTCAAGAGCTCCGATGATGGCCGCCGCGGCTTCTGCCGTGATTGCGGAACGCCCTTGACCTATGAAGCCCTGTCCCGCCCGCGCATCGATGTATCCATCGGCTCGCTGGACCGTCATTCCGAAATGCAGCCCTATTTCCAATATGGCGCGGAAGCGAGGGAACCTTGGCTGCGCGCCATACTTGACTTGCCCTGCACCCGGACAGGCGAAGGTGACAACGGCATTGGCGACACGCCAGAGCGCTATGATCTGATCCGCAAGACGAACCACCAACACCCGGACCACGAAACCACCCACTGGCCCCCCAAATAGCCGCCGAAGACCCACTGCACTCTGTCGTTTTTTCACTATCCGTCGTTTTCGGCCTCTGGCATAAGCCCTTTCCATGGCCAACCTCATCGTCACCTATTGGCGCGACATTCCCTCGGCAGTTTCCGTGAAACTGGGCCGCAAGGAGGAAAAGCGCATGCTCGACAACCGCTTCATGGAAGCGATTGACATGGCCGCCATGCGCGATGGCGCCACCGCCACGGACGACTATCTGGCCGATTGGCGCCGGGGTGAACCCCTGCCCGTTTCCGATGATCTCGCCGCCGAAGCCGATAAGGCCAAGGCCGACATCGAAGCCACCTACACCGCAGACCGCATCAAGCAACTCATCGGCAATGGAGGCCGAAACGCATCATGACGCATACGCTCGTCCAGTCTCAGACCAAGACCCACATCATTGGCTTCGACAAGCCCTTCACCATCATCGGCGAGCGCATCAACCCGACGGGCCGCAAGAAGCTGGCGGCTGAAATGCAAGCCGGCAACTTCGACACAGTCATGGCAGACGCCCTCGCCCAGATGGCGGCCGGTGCGCATATCCTCGACGTCAACGCAGGCGTCACCGCCGTCAACCCCAATGAGTCCGAACCACCGTTGATGAAGCAAACACTCGAGATTGTCATGAGTGTATGTGACCTGCCACTCTGCATCGACTCGTCGGTGTCTTCCGCTCTCAAGATGGGCCTCGAAACCGCCAAGGGCCGCCCCCTCGTCAACTCCGTGACTGGCGAAGAAGAAAAGCTCGAGGCCATCCTGCCACTCATCGCCAAATACAACGTGCCGGTTGTCGCCATCTCCAATGACGAAACAGGCATCTCGGAAGATCCGGATGTGCGTTTCGAAGTGGCCAAGAAGATCGTCCAGCGCGCTGCGGACCACGGCATCAAGAGCCATGATATCGTGGTGGATCCCCTCGTCATGCCGATCGGTGCCATGGGCACCGCCGGCCAGCAGGTGTTCCGCCTGGTG
>CALMEZ010000087.1 GCA_937864985.1 uncultured Alphaproteobacteria bacterium | reverse complement strand
CCGCCCTCAAGATGGGCCTTGAGGTTGCCAAGGGCCGCCCTCTCGTCAACTCGGTCACGGGCGAGGAAGAAAAGCTCGAGGCCATCCTGCCGCTCGTCGCCAAGTACAATGTTCCGGTCGTCGCCATCTCGAACGACGAGACCGGCATCTCGGAAGATCCGGACGTGCGCTTCGAAGTGGCCAAGAAGATCGTGCAGCGCGCGGCCGATCACGGCATCAAGCCGCATGACATCGTGGTCGATCCGCTGGTCATGCCGATCGGCGCCATGGGCACCGCCGGCCAGCAGGTGTTCCGCCTCGTGCGCCGCCTGCGCGAAGAGCTGAAGGTGAACACCACCTGCGGCGCCTCCAACATTTCCTTCGGCATGCCGAACCGCCGCGCGCTGACGGGTTACTTCCTGGCCATGGCCGCCAGCCACGGCATGACATCAGCCATCATGAACCCCATGCACGATGAAGACATGCACGCCATCTACGGCGCCAATGTGCTGAATGGCACGGATGCTCACTGCAAGTTCTGGAACAACAAGTTCCGCGACATGGCGCCAGCCCCTTCTGCCGCCAACCGCCCCGCCGGCGAAGCCGCCCCATCAGCCGACGACCTCGCCGCCCGCAAAGCCGCCCGCGAAGCGCGCCGCCGGAGATAGGTTGTCGTCAAGAGTGGACATACGCGCGAGCGCTCCTCACCAGAAGCGCCGCCTGTCCACATTCCAGTGCGGTGCCTGCTGTGAAATCCAATCCAAAAGATCACCGGTGATGATCAAATGCAAGTCAGGCACTTGTTTCAAGACAAGCTCGAACGATGAAGAATTGAGATACCAGTCTGTTTGTTCAACCTGCATCTCGGCAAACGGCAGCATGAGCGGCTCATGCATGATGGAGAACACGGGCCACAGACGAAGCCATATCCCTTCGGTCGTGACAGCGACCGTGGTGACCCCAGTGTAACTCGTCCAGAATGCCCCGGCACCGCGCAGGATGAGACTCTGCATGTGCTTTTTGCCGAGGTGTTGGCTGGGCCAGTCTTGTGTGGCGTACACTGCGGCCAACATTCGCCAGCGGCGGGATTGACCCCGCCAGGAATAATAAAGCGCACCAAGAAACACGCCCAAGCCGATACTGGTGAGACAGACCTGTTCAGCGAGCCGCGCGACGATATTCATGGCCAGGACAATAGATTGTCCGCGTTAACGCTGTGTTCCCTTCAGTCGGCCAAAGCAGCCTTTCTCACCCCACCTCATCACAAACCTTCGGGCGTTCCTTCTCCGACCATTTCGCCAACGGCACGGGTTTGAAATGGCCTTTCAGCTTTTTCTTCGGCCCCTCGCCGTCGATGCCTTCGGTCAAAACCGCCTTGCCGCTCAGCATGTTGACGTCACAAGTGCCTGAACTCTCGCGCGCTTCCCACGTCATCGTGTAGCCCGCCACAACGGCTGCACCGCCACGCCACACCAGCGTTACGGTGTCCACCGTCTGGTTTGTGGCACCCCAGCCAGTGGCGTTGCTGATCTGCAGTGAGCCCTTCTCTGTCACTTCAGGAGGCATCACCCAATCGCCACGTTCTGGATCCACGACAGTCGCCGAGGTGATACCGGCAGGCGTGGCGGGATCGACCGGGGCACTGCCGCCGCCGAGATAAATGGCAAGCTCAACACGCTCGCCCTCGCTCAGCCCGTAACGTTCCTTGGTCAGCTCACCAAAATCCGTGCGGCCCGGTCCCACGAGAACAAGCACGGCCCGGTCAGCAACGCCGTCATGGTTGAAATCGAGCACCACATCATAGAGGGCCTCACGCTTGTCGTCAGCGTAGGCAGGAGCAACCGACAGCAGAAGGGGCAACGCAAGGGCAAACAGGCTTTTCAGTCTCATGATCAATCCTCATGGCTCAGCCCCTCGCTGCACAGAATATATGAGCTTCCGCGCCAATCAACTGGAAAACCTGTCAAAACACCGCCACCCTCTGCCGGAATGCGCACGGGAAACCTTGACAGCCTTTCAAGCAGAGACTTACGTCCAACCGGATGATATGGAGAACGTGATGCTTCCAGAGGGCGTGAAGATTGATCCAGCGACGGGCGCAATGACGCCGCACACTGGCGAATACACAAAGCGCCTGAGTGAATTTCGGGGCGTCTACCAAGATGGCAAGGCGCTTGATGAAATCTGCGCAGCACAGGGAGACATCCCCACCTACAAGGTCGTCGAATACCGCGCCGAGGGCAGCGACATCTTCTTTGGCACCACAACGATGTATCCGGGCCGCGTCGGCCAGGAATATTTCATGACGCGCGGCCACTACCACGCCCGGCGCGACCGCGGCGAAATCTATTACACGCAAAGCGGTGAAGGCCTGTTGCTTTTGCAATCGCGCAACGGCGAAACCAGAACTGTCGAGATGAAACCCGGCACCTGTGCCTTCATCCCACCCGACTGGGCCCACCGCTCGGTCAACACCGGCAGCACACAGCTTGTCTTTGTCTGGTGCTGCAGCCAGGACGCAGGCCATGACTACGGCGAGATCGCCACCAAAGGCATGCGCCAGCGCGTCATTGCTAAAAATGGCAGTCCCGTTTGTGTGCCGAACCCCGGTTACGCCGCCTGAACGCTAGCTTTGCTCTGACAGAAATGCTGCAAGCTCTACTGCTGTAGGCAAGCTTTCCATGGCGCCTTTTTGGGTTGCCGCGAGGGCTCCAGCGGCACAGGCCTTGCGCACCATCATCGCGGGGTCATCGCCCGCCAGCATCGAACACAGGAGTGATGCGGTGTAGGCATCTCCGGCACCCGTCGTATCAACGGCGTTGACCGCGAACCCCCCACATTCAAACCGGCCAGCCGGAACATAAAGAACGGCCCCCTTGTCACCACGCGTCACCGAAAATGCGCGGCTGCCCTCATGCCAAAATCGTTGGACGGATGCGTCCATGTCTTTCGAGCCGTCAAGCGCCCGCAATTCCTCTTCGCTCACTTTGACAATCGCCGCCCGCGCCAAAATTTCGCGCCCCGCCTCGAGCATGTCATTCGAAGAGCTCCAGAGATTGGGCCTGAAATTCACATCACACGAAATCAGCAACCCTTCAGCATCGGCAATCGTCATCGCCTTCCGCTGCGCTGCCGCTGACCGCGGGGCGGACAGGGGCAGAACGCCAACATGCAGGACCTTGCAGCGTTTGAGCACATGAGAAGAAATATGCGCCGCATCCATGTTCAGATCAGCCGGCCGGTCATGGTAAAACATGAAGGACCGCTCGCCGCCAGCTCCCAGCGTCACAACAGACAATCCCGTCTTTTCATCGGCGGACATCATCACGCCCGATGTATCAACACCATATACTTGCAGTGCGTCCACCACCAAGCGCCCGAAAGCTTCATCGCCAACGCGGCTGATCATCAGTGACTTGCGGCCCAGCTTGGCAAGGCCTACCGCCACATTGCCGGGCGCGCCGCCCGGGCTTGGTGCGTAAAGCCATTGCCCATCAACGCAGCTGTGCGGCGTCAGGTCGATGAATAACTCGCCGAGACAGGCAACGTCCCACATGTCAGACCCGGTCAGGCATTACGCTTCATGCGCCGCGCCTTCATCGCCTCATGCGCTTCCGGCGTGCCGTCGTGAAAAGAACCGAACCACTTGTCCAGCGGCACCATGCCATCGGCGTAATTCACCTCGAAATATTTGTGGTGCAGGTAATGTGCGTAATACGACACATCCATTGTCGCGTCGTCGCCAAGCGCAATTCGGTCAAAGCCCGTATGCCCCTGCGCGGGCGCAACACCAAGGCGCGAAGCCAGGTTGATCATGTGAATGGGATGCGACGGGATCACAAAAAACAGCAGGATCGTCGAAAAATAGATGAGGTGCTCGATCGGATGCATCGACAGGCCTGACCACGGGCCGGGGCTTACATTGCGGTGATGCAGCTTGTGCGCCACCTCATACAGCACATCGAAATGCAGCAGGCGATGCGCACAATAGAACCCCACTTCATGGATGAACGGCACCAGGAAAAACACAGCCACAAAGCCGTAGGGGTGGTCCGCGAAACGGATCATTGGTGCATGGCCATTGGCATAGGCCCACAGCAGCAGCACTTCATAGGCCGTCCAGATCGGAACACCGCTGACCAGCGTGTGGAACATGTTGTCATAGGTCTGGTTGCCAAAGCGGAATCCCGCTACCTGTTCTTTCGGCCATTGCCGGCTGTACTTGAAGGCCATGCCCTGCTTGCGCAAGACATAGAACCACAAGTGCCAGCCGCCATACACAAGAACGGCAAGCACAAGGTTTCGAGCCAGAACCACGGCGAACCAGCAAAGAGTGAGAGTCGCAAAATTCTCAAGCGGCGGCGTCAGGTAAAACCAGATGAACAGCGCCAGCGCGGCATACAACACATTC
Source organism: uncultured Alphaproteobacteria bacterium (assembly GCA_937864985.1). Lineage (GTDB taxonomy): Bacteria > Pseudomonadota > Alphaproteobacteria > Rhizobiales > Aestuariivirgaceae > Aestuariivirga. Next base: position 3,524 of record CALMEZ010000087.1, on the reverse strand, counting down.
CACGGCAACAGATAACCCGGAAAGCCGAAGAACCATTTCACAAAGGTCTGCGGTTGCGGCGGCCACGCAAATGCGGGTCCATAACTGATCGGCTTGGACGGCGTCCAGTTGCCGCGCTTGTCTTCCGTTCCGAACCGCAGATCATCAACCATGCTGCCCTCGCTCCCGCGCAACAGTGTTGGCCGTTTCAATCACAGGGTCAAGGGCGCGCCGCGCCACGTTGCCTTTCCCGCCGACATGTCGCTTTTTGCCCTTTGTCCGGCCCGCCAACCCGTATAATTCAGACTCCCTCAGTTTCGCGGACCAACCATGACCGAGCAGAACCCTCTCATCGTCTTCACCCCTTCCGGCAAGCGCGGGCGCTTTCGCATCGGCACGCCCGTGCTGCAGGCGGCGCGCCAGTTGGGCGTTGACATTGACTCCGTGTGCGGTGGCCGGGCAATCTGCGGCCGCTGCCAGGTGAACATCGGTGAAGGCGAATTCGCCAAGCACGGCATCACCTCTTCCAAGTCCCATGCCGGCGAGGTGACACAGGTTGAGCAGCGCTACGACCGCATCAAGGGCCTCGCCACCGGACGCCGCCTGTCCTGCCAGACCAAGATTGCAGGCGATCTCGTCATCGATGTTCCGCCGGAATCGCAAGTGCACAAGCAGGTGGTGCGCAAAGAGGCTGACACCCGCGCCATCGCCCTTGATCCGGCCACCAAGCTCTACTTCATCGAAGTCGAAGAGCCAGACATGCACAAGCCCTCGTCGGACCTTGAACGCGTCTATATTGCCCTGAAAAATCAATGGGGTGTCGAGAACCTTTCAACCGATCTCTCAGTTCTGGCCGAGCTGCAGAAAGTGCTCCGCAAGGGCGAATGGAAAATCACCTGCGCTGTCTATTCGCGCGCGCCCGGCAATGAAAATGGCACAGGCGGCAACAGGCTCGCGGCCATCTGGCCGGGCTTCCATGAAAAGCTCTATGGCCTTGCCATTGACGTCGGTTCCACCACCATCGCCGCCCACCTCACGGACTTGTCGACTGGCGCTGTCGCCGCATCAGCGGGCCTCATGAACCCGCAGATCCGCTTTGGCGAAGACCTGATGAGCCGCGTTTCCTACGTCATGATGAACCCCGGCGGCGAAAAGGAAATGACGGGAGCGATCCGCGCGGCACTTCAGCAACTCGCTGACGAGGTGGCCAAGCAAGCGGGCATCGAATTGGCCGACATTCTGGAAGTGGTGCTGGTGGGCAACCCCGTCATGCACCATCTTTTCCTCGGCATTGACCCGACGGAACTGGGCGGCGCGCCCTTTGCCCTCGCCACAGGCCTTCCCCTCACCTTCCCGGCCCGCGACATGGAATTCAAATTGAACCCCGGTGCCTGGGCCTATGTGCTGCCCTGCATCGCGGGCCATGTGGGCGCGGATGCGGCCGCCGTAGCGCTGTCCGAAGCGCCGCATGAAAGCGAAGAGATCATGCTCTGCGTGGATGTCGGCACCAATGCCGAAATCATCCTCGGTTCCAAGCAACGCCTTCTCGCCTGCTCCTCGCCCACCGGCCCCGCCTTTGAAGGCGCGCAGATTTCCTGCGGCCAGCGCGCCGCCCCCGGCTCCATCGAACGCATCCGCATCAACCCGGAAACGCTGGAACCGCGCTATCGCGTCATCGGTTGCAACAAGTGGAGCGACGAGGAAGGCTTTGAAGACGCCATCGCGCAAACCGGCGTCACAGGCATTTGCGGCTCCGGCATCATTGAGGCGATTGCGGAGATGTATCTCGCGGGCATCATCAACCAGGACGGCTTGATGGATGGCGCATTGGCCGCCCGCACCGACCGCATCGAGGCCCACAAGCGCACCTTTAACTATGTGATCCGCCGTCCGCGCGAGGACGGGAACGAGCCCTTGATCCGCATCACTCAGAACGACGTGCGCGCCATCCAGATGGCCAAGGCAGCACTTTATGCCGGCGTGCGCCTGCTGATGGACAAGCTCAATGTGAATGCGCCCGGCAAGATCAGGCTGGCCGGTGCCTTCGGCAGCCACATCGACATGAAATACGCCATGATCCTTGGCCTCATTCCCGATTGCGATCTCTCACGCGTGCAAAGCGCCGGCAACGCCGCAGGCACGGGTGCCCGCATTGCGTTGTTGAATAAGGCAGCCCGCGATGAAATCGAACACGCGGTCCGCCGCATCGAAAAAATCGAAACCGCCGTCGAACCCATGTTCCAGCAACACTTCGTGGAAGCCATGGCCATCCCGCACAAGACAGCTGATTTCGTGAACCTCAAACGCGTCGTCACATTGCCACCGATCAAGACAATCGTTCAGGCTGATGATGAAGGTGGCGGACGGAGGAGGCGGAGGGGGTAAACTCGCTCTTCATTGCAATTCGTCTACATCAAAAAATTGTCGAGAAAAATTCGGCAATTTCGCCGAAAGAACCGCTACTAATATTGGCCAACCAATAAAAAACAAGAATGCCAAATATATTGAAATTGTATGTTGGTAGGCCAACCAGAACATTCCTGCTGACCCGAGGAACCCCAGTAAAATTGTGATCCCCAAATAACTGGCCATGTCCGGATTGTGCTTCAAATAGATAACTACAGCGCCGACAGCAAAAAGTGCTCCGGCCCAGCTTTCAGTCTTCAAAAACAACCACGTCTCATTGAAGGCGTGACTGACACCACCGGCCAGCACCAACACCACGAAACCAAGGCCGACAATGCAAAAAAATGCATATCCTACTTGGGCAATAATCTTAAGAGCTTGTGCCATTTGTCTAAGATGATTAATCCAAAATTGGCCCACGTTTCAGATTTTGATACCAAATTGTGTGGGAAGTCAAAAACACTTATTTTGAGATGTAGTCACAACTTACAGAAGGGGGACACTTCCTCACCCCGCGGTGAATCGCACCAGCGATGTTTCAAAGGGCGCTCCGCCAAGTCAGCACCAATGATCCATGCGTTGAGGCTACGCTTCGCGCGGCACCTCAGCATGAGAGCCGGAGAATTAGGCCGCCTTCTTCACACTCAGCTTCACCTTCAACCCCGCCTTTGCCGCCAGCAGTGCCAGCGCATCGAGACTGAACTTACTCATCTTGCCGCGCAGAAGATCATTGAGGCGGGGACGCGTGATGCCCAGCCGCCCGGTCACGACAGCACCCCCCGGTGCGCCTCGAAGTCTTCGGCGGCGATCGGGAAGAACCGCAGCGAATCGCCCGGCAGGTAGGGGGCGTCCATGTCCTTGGCCACCACCCCCTCCGTGTCGTGCAGCCAGCGCTCCGCGCGGTCGGGGTCGGTGGTGCCGCAGCCGGTGTCAGTCGGCGGCGGCGCCGCCGCGGCGGATCCGCCCAGGGATGGCGTCAGACGACCGACGGAGGAACTCGCGAAGCCAATGGGGGAATCAAGAACAGCAGTGATCTCGGGCCGGTCTCTTAATTTGGACGAGTCTACGTTGCAAGGGAGGAAAGAAGGTGAGTGATCAGAACCAAGATGCACCGCGAGCTGCGACCCAGTGGGTCAGAA
>CALMEZ010000086.1 GCA_937864985.1 uncultured Alphaproteobacteria bacterium | reverse complement strand
GCACCCAGATTGCGCGGGTTGCGATGGTAGCGGACGCGCGGGTCGCGCGCGGCATAATCGCGGCAGATGGTCTCCGTGCGATCGGTCGACGCATTGTCGCAAATCACCAGCTCCAGCTCGTCCATGGTCTGCGCCAGGACCGAGCGGATCGCGTCCTCGAGGAAGTTCTCGCCGTTGATCCAGACAAGATCAACCGAGCCATCGGCCTTTCCGGCCGCCACTTCATCACGCACCCGCTTCACCACCTCAGCCGTGTCGGTGATCTTGACATGGTTGACAGTCACGCCAAACCGCTTTGCCACCTCATCACCAGCCCATTTGATATAGGCATTGATGGTGTCAGAGCCCGCCCATGCGTTGAAATAGACGGTCTGCCCCTTGGCTTCCGCCAGAACAGGATTCCAGTCGCCGGCAAAAGCCATGCGGCTGGCAAAAGGCACGCTGGCCATGGCAGCCGCGGATTGCAGGAAAAGACGGCGGGTGAACATGGGCATCTCCATTTTGGTTTTCAGCCTTATACTCAGATTTTCCAAATGGATAGATCACGACAGTCCGCTCCCCGGTCAGTTTCCTGTGAACGGAACGTGGCCCGTGTTGACGCGATTTTAACTTTGGCGGGGCACAACAGGGCTTCCTGTCTGGATGCGTATCATGCCTGTTTCTTCCACCCGCCACTCTGCCCGCTTCAATCATCTTGTCATCATGTCCGGCCTGCTGGCCGCAGCGGGGCTGCTGATGTGGACGGTTGCCGGACACAGCAAGGCTGGCAATGCCGCCCCCGGCGAGACCACCGCAAGTCTTTCCACCGCACCAGTCCAGCTTGGCCCGTCCGGCCTGCCGCTGCCGCGGTTTGTCACGCTCAAGGCTGGCAAAGTGAACGTCCGAAAAGGGCCTTCAAGTGATCATGACGTGGCCTGGGTCTACCAGCGCAAGGGCCTGCCCGTCGAAATCACCGCGGAATCAGACAACTGGCGCAAGATCCGTGATGAAACGGGCGCCGAAGGTTGGATCCTGCAGAGCATGCTCTCCGGCAAGCGCGCCGTACTTGTCGCCTCCTGGGCCAAGGATAAAGGTGTGATGCTGCGCGATGATGCCTCGGCCAAGGCTGGCTTTGTGGCCAGGCTTACCCCTGGCGTCATGGGCGACATCTCATCCTGCGATGGCCAATGGTGCGAGGTCAGCGCTGGTGACTACGAAGGCTATGCCCTGCAGAGTGAGCTCTGGGGCGTCTATCCCGGCGAAAAAGTCGATTAATCCAGCCTGAACTGGTCCTTGTCCTTCAGCCGCACGATGACGTCGATGCGGTCAATCTCCTTGCCCTTTGGCAAGGGCCCCAGCCCTACGACTTTCAAGTTGCTTGCATCAAAGTCCTCAAGCTTGCCCGTCGCCGCATCGAAGTAGTGGCAATGGTTCGAGGTGTTGGTGTCATAGGTGGCACGTTCCCCCTCCAGCGCCACAGCCCGCAGCAGACCTGCCGCCGTGAACTGGTTCAGCGTATTGTAAACCGTGGCCAGTGAGACGGGCAATTTTTTGGCCCGCGCTTCGGCAAACAGCTGCTCCGCAGACACATGCCTGTCGCCGGCCGCAAACAGCAGCTGCGCCAGGGCCAGCCGCTGCCGGGTGGGGCGTAGGCCGGCGGTGGAAAGCCGTTCATGCAACTGTTCAGTGTGGCTCATGGCAAGTGTTTAGCAGGCCGGGGAAACAGCTTGCAAGCGGGGAGCTCATCTTTGCTTTTCAGCACCCGGCCATGCTAGACCCGTTGGAAAGAAGGGGCATCACATCAACATGTTCACACCAAAACCATCCTACACCTATGAAGAGCTGATCACCTGTGGGCGCGGCGAATTGTTCGGGCCGGGCAATGCGCAATTGCCGCTGCCACCCATGTTGATGTTTGACCGCATCACCGAGATCAGGAAGGATGGCGGTGCGGCGGGCCTGGGTTCCGTCGTGGCCGAGCTTGATGTGAAGCCAGACCTCTGGTTCTTCCCCTGCCACTTCCATGGCGACCCGGTGATGCCCGGCTGCCTCGGCCTGGATGCCCTGTGGCAGCTCACTGGCTTTTTCTTAGGCTGGCTGGGCGAACCCGGCAAGGGCCGCGCATTGGGCGTGGGTGAAGTGAAGTTCACCGGCATGGTTACGCCAAAAATCAAGACGGTGACTTATGAAGTCGAAGTCACGCGCCTCATCCTCCGCAAGCTGAAGCTGGCCGTGGCAAACGGCATCATGAAAGCCGATGGCGAAGTGGTTTATCAGGTAACGGATATGAAAGTCGGCCTGTTTGAGCCGGGCAAGTAAAACCGCTAGACTTGACTGAGTGTTGAATCGCGCCAAGGAGTGCCAGATGCGCCGTGTTGTTGTCACAGGAATGGGCATTGTCTCGTCCATCGGAAATAACGCCCAGGAGGTGACAGCCTCCCTGCGCGAGGCGAAATCGGGCATCGTCCATGCCGAGAAATACAAGGAGCTGGGGTTCAAGTGCCAGGTGCATGGCGCACCGACCTATGACCTTGAAACCGTGGATCGCCGCGCCCGCCGCTTCATGGGCGATGGTGCCGCCTGGAATTATGCCGCCATGCAGCAGGCCATTGCCGATTCCGGCCTTGAAGAAAAGGACCAAAAAAACGACCGCACCGGCATCATCATGGGTTCCGGCGGGCCATCAACCCGCACCCTGGTGCAGGCCGCTGACACCACCCGCGAAAAAGGCCCCAAGCGCGTTGGGCCTTTTGCTGTTCCGGCCTGCATGTCGTCAACCAATTCGGCCACGCTGGCCACGCCCTTCGGCATTCGCGGCGTCAACTATTCCATCTCGTCGGCCTGCGCCACCTCAGCCCATTGCATAGGCAACTCGGCCGAACTCATCCAGTGGGGCAAGCAGGATGTGATGTTTGCGGGTGGCGGCGAAGAGCTGGACTGGACACTCTCCGTCTTGTTCGACGCCATGGGCGCCATGTCCACAAAGTACAATGACCGCCCGTCAACAGCCTCGCGCGCCTACGACAAAAACCGCGATGGCTTTGTGATCGCTGGCGGTGCAGGTGTGGTGGTGCTCGAAGAACTCGAACATGCCAAGGCGCGCGGCGCCAAGATCTACGGCGAGCTCGTTGGCTATGGTGCAACCTCTGACGGCTATGACATGGTGGCCCCATCAGGCGAAGGGGCCGTGCGCTGCATGAAGCAGGCCATGGCCACCGTGAAAGGCGATATTGACTACATCAACCCGCACGGCACCTCGACGCCCATTGGCGACGCCAAGGAAATCGAGGCGATCCGCGAAGTGTTCGGCTCGAAGATTCCGCCCATCTCCTCCACCAAGTCGCTGACCGGCCATTCGCTGGGGGCCACCGGCGTGCAGGAAGCCATCTATTCGTTGCTCATGATGAAGAACGGCTTCCTTGCCGAGAGCGCCCACATAGAAGAACTCGATCCGGCCTTTGCTGACGTGCCGATTTTGCGCAAACGCGTCGACAACGCCAAGGTCGACACGGTGATGTCCAATTCTTTCGGCTTCGGCGGCACCAACGCCACACTCATATTCCAGCGCTACAACGGGTGATCAATGGTTCAGGGATTGATGAAGGGTAAACGCGGCCTCGTCATGGGGGTTGCGAATGATCACTCGATTGCCTGGGGCATTGCCAAGGCCCTGCATGCACAGGAAGCCGAACTGGCCTTTACCTATCAGGGCGAAGCCTTCGGCAAAAGACTTGAGCCACTCGCTGCATCCGTCGGCTCCAACACCATGATCCCCTGCGATGTCGAAGACATCGCCACGGTGGACAACGTGTTCTCTGTGCTCAGGGAGAAGTGGGGCACCATTGATTTCCTCGTTCACTCCATCGGCTTTTCCGACAAGAACGAGTTGAAGGGAAAATACGCTGAGACGTCACGCGCCAATTTCAGCCGCACCATGGTGATCTCGTGCTTCTCCTTCACCGAGATCACGCGCCGCGCCGCCGACCTGATGCCCAATGGCGGTTCCATCCTCACACTCACTTATGGCGGCTCCATGCGCGTGGTGCCGAACTATAACGTCATGGGGGTGGCCAAGGCGGCACTTGAATCTTCCGTGCGCTATCTCGCCGCTGACTATGGGCCGCAAGGCCTGCGTGTGAACGCCATCTCGGCCGGCCCCATGCGCACCCTGGCTGGCGCTGGCGTGGGCGATGCCCGCGCCATGTATAATTTCCAGCAGGCCCATTCGCCGCTCCGCCGCACCATCACGCTGGAGGAAGTGGGCAATGCCGGGCTTTACTTGTTGTCGCCGTTGTCATCGGGCGTGACGGGTGAAATCCACTACGTCGACAGCGGCTACAACATCATCTCCATGCCGCGCACAGAAGATCTGGGGAAGGCCTGACATGCCCACACACGAACAGCTTCTCGACAAATATGCCGAACTCACCGTGAAGTCCGGCCTCAATGTCCGGGCCGGACAGCAGGTGCTGATCACGGCGCCCATTGAAGCGGTCAACCTCGTGCGCCGCATCACGCACCATGCCTATGCCGTCGGCGCCTCGCTGGTGACCACGCTCTATGGCGACGAGCAGGCCACGCTGATGCGTTACAAATACGCCAATGATGCCACTTTCGACGCCGCCCCCGCCTGGCTGTTCAACGGGATGGCGGAAGCCTTCAAGGATGGCAACTGCGCCAGGCTGGCCATCATCGGCGAAGACCCAGCCCTTCTGTCTGAACAGGATGTCAACAAGGTGGCCCGCGCAAACAAGGCGCGCTCGGCCGCTTACAAGCCTGTCGTTGGCTTGATCACCTCCTTCGCCACCAACTGGTGCGTCATTGCCGCCGCCACGCCAGCCCATGCCAAGTCCGTATTCCCGGATGCGGCACCAGGTGAAGCCATGGAAAAACTGTGGGAAGCCATTTTCAAATGCACACGCGCTGACCAGCCAGACCCTGTGGCCGCCTGGGCCGCCCACAACAAGGCACTGCATGCCCGCGTCAAAATGCTGAACGACAAGCGCTTCGCCGCCCTGAAATACAAAGGCCCTGGCACCGATTTCACGCTGGGCCTCGTCGATGATCACGTCTGGGCTGGTGGCGCATCGGAGGCCAGGAACGGCATCATCTGCAATCCCAACATTCCCTCGGAGGAAGTCTTCACCATGCCGCACCGCGAGCGTGTTGATGGCATTGTGCGTTCAACAAAACCATTGTCCTATCAGGGCACTTTCATCGACGGCATTGCCGTGCGCTTCGAAAAGGGCCGCATCGTCGAAGGCCGCGCCGACAAGGGCAATGACGTGTTCCGCAAGATGATCGAGACCGATGATGGTGCGGCACGCCTCGGTGAAGTGGCGCTGGTGCCCCATTCATCACCCATTTCTGCGAGCGGCATCGTGTTCAACGAAACCCTCTATGACGAGAACGCCGCCAGCCACATCGCCGTGGGCCAGGCCTATTCGCAGAACCTGAAGGGCACTTCATCCATGACAGCCGAGCAGAAACTCGCCGCCGGCATGAACACCTCGCTTGTCCATGTCGATTGGATGATCGGTTCTGGCGAACTCGACATTGATGGCGTCCACAAGGACGGCAAGACCGAGCCCCTGATGCGCAAGGGCGAGTGGGCCAATTGAAGGCAAATCTCAACTGAAATGGATATGTGATGTCTCTGCTGTTCTCGCCATTCGAAATGCGCGGTGTGACCATGCGCAACCGCACGGTCGTCGCCCCGATGTGCCAGTATTCGGCCCGCCATGGTGTGGTGAATGACTGGCACCTTGTTCATCTCGGCCGCTTTGCGCTGGGCGGCTTCGGCCTTGTCATGGTCGAGGCAACCGGTGTCTCGCCCGAGGGCCGCATTTCCTATGCCGACGTCGGCATCTGGAATGACGAACAGGCCAAGGCCTTGTCGCGCATCGCGGCATTTCTGAAAGACCAGGGGGCCGTTCCGGCCATCCAGATTGCCCATGCCGGGCGCAAAGCTTCCACACCCAATCCGTGGCGCGGTGGCTTTACGGAAACAGAAGCGGAAAAGCCCGAGGTCGCCTTCGAATATTGGAAGCCGGTTGGGCCATCTGCCATTGCCCATTCCGCCTCGCCGGATTACCAGACGCCGGCGGCACTCGACGCGGCAGGCATCAAGAAGGTTGTTGAGGATTTCGCCGCTGCCTTCCGCCGTGCTGATGCGGCGGGTTTTGAGGTGGCCGAAATCCATGCGGCCCATGGCTATCTCCTGAACCAGTTCCTCTCCACCGTCTCCAACACACGCACCGACGCCTATGGCGGCAGCCGCATGAACCGCATGCGCCTTGTGCTCGAAGTGGCCGAAGCCGCGCGCGCGGCATGGCCCTCGCACAAGCCGTTGTGGGCCCGCATTTCCGTAGTCGACGGCAAGGATGGCTGGACCATTGAGGACAGCCTGGCACTGGTGCCGGAATTGAAGGCGCGCGGTGTTGATCTCATTGACTGCACGACCGGAGGGTTTGATGGCACATCGGTGAAGCCCGGCCCGCATTATCAGGTGCCGCTTGCAGCAGCGCTGCGCAAGGCAGGCCTGCCGGTGGCGGCTGTGGGTTTGATCCAGGACCCGCTTGCCGCCGAGGCTGTGTTGCAATCCGGCGAAGCCGATCTCATCGCCCTGGCGCGCGGCGCCCTCGAAGATCCAAATTGGCCCGTCCACGCGCAACATGTGCTGGACAAGAGCGAAACAGCCTACAAACTCTGGCCCGTGCAAGCCGGCGCCCGCATCCGCGATAAGGACAGGGTGCTGGGCTGGCGCGGCTTTGCCAAGGCGTGATGCCAACGACTGGATAAAATAAAGGCGGGGTTTTCACCCCGCCTTTTTCTTTCAGCTTCCGCTGTTGGACTTACGCAATCAACTTCCCGAAATGCGCAGCCGTGTCGCCCATGCGGTTGGAGAAGCCCCATTCGTTGTCATACCACGAGAGGATGCGCACGAAGTTTCCTTCCATCACCTTCGTCTGGTCCATATGGAACGTCGATGAGTTGGCGTTGTGGTTGAAGTCGATCGAGACGTTGGGATCATTGGTGTAGCCGAGGATGCCCTTCAGCGGGCCGGCATCAGCCGCAGCCTTGATCGCGGCATTCACTTCTTCCACCGACGTCTTCTTCTTGGCCACGAACTTGAAATCAACAACCGAGACATTCGGCGTCGGCACGCGGATCGATGTGCCGTCGAGCTTGCCCTTCAGTTCAGGGATGACGAGGCCGATGGCTTTGGCAGCACCAGTTGAGGTGGGGATCATCGACATGGCCGCAGCACGGGCGCGATAGAGGTCCTTGTGCATGGTGTCGAGAGTCGGCTGGTCGCCGGTGTAGGCGTGAATGGTTGTCATGAAGCCATGGTCAATGCCGATGGCGTCGTTCAGCACCTTGGCGACCGGGGCCAGGCAGTTGGTGGTGCACGAGGCGTTGGAGATCACCATGTGGTCCTTGCTCAGGCCCTGATGGTTCACGCCATAGACAACCGTGTAGTCAGCGCCATCGCAAGGGGCCGACACGATGACGCGCTTTGCGCCTGCCGTGAGGTGCGCCGAGGCCTTTTCCTTCGATGTGAAGATGCCCGTGCATTCCAGCGCAATGTCAACGCCCAGGTCTTTCCACGGCAATTGCGACGGGTCCTTGATCGCCGTGACCTTGAAGGTGTCGGTGCCGATCGAGATCGAATCGCCCTTGGTGGTCACCTGGTGCGGGAAGCGGCCATGCACTGAGTCATAGCGCAACAGATGGGCATTTGTTTCCACCGGGCCCAGATCGTTGATGGCCACGACGTCAATGTCGGTGCGGCCTGATTCATAAATTGCGCGGACGATGTTACGGCCGATGCGGCCGAAACCATTAATTGCAACACGGACTTTTGCCATGACATACTCCTCTGATTTTCAAGATTTCGGGGTGCTTATAGAGGATTCATGACGAGACGAAAGCGAAAAATGAGGGGCGCACCTCAAACGTCGCTTTTGAACAAGTCGTCGCATTGCAACATGCTTGTCTTGCTGCTGCGATAGGGGCCAGCGAGGCAACAATGGTGGACCACGAACTGCGTCAGATGCTGAACGACGAGTTGCACGGCAGGCCTGGCCTACCCGTGAAGGCACCCGCACGCATCACGCATCTTGCCTTTACACTCTCAGACGGGGACCCGCCGCCACTGGCGCATGTCTCGGCGCTTTGTCTCGGATTAGGCCTTCGCCAGCCGATGCCGGGTGCACTTCATCATGCCGTGGAATTTGCAGGCGGCCTGTTGAAGTTTGAACGGCATGGTGAGTTTTACCGCATCAGCGTAACGGCAGAAGGCAAGGGACTGAAGACGGAAGCTGTCGCCAGCCTGCCGGACCGCTGGGTGGCCGAGTTGCCGGGCAAGCGGCTGATCGCCATCCACACCCACATCCTCGCCGAGTCTTCAGCCCCACCCAGCGATGCTGACCTGAAAAAGTATTTCGGCCACGAGGAGATTGCCTGTTCCAGCGTCAATCAGAACAAGGCCACAGTGTGGACCGATTTTCGCATCGGTGCCGATGGCTACACGCGCATCTTGATCCATGACCGCGGCCTGTCGCCCATGCGCATGGGCCGCCTGACGCGCCGCCTGCATGAACTTGAAACCTATCGCATGATGGCCTTGCTCGGCCTGCCCTTGGCGCGCCATCTGCAGCGGGAGCTGGGACCGCTGGAGAAGGCGCTGTCGTCGACCATTGCCAGCATGCATTCGGCGCGTGGAACCGGCGAAGATAACAAGCTGCTCGATGAATTGACAACCATCGCCCGTGATGTGGAAGAACTGTCGAACCGCGCATCATTCCGTTTCGCGGCGGCCCGGGCCTACAGCGCGCTGGTGAGCAAGCGCCTTGCCGAGTTGGGCGAAGAGCGCGTGATGAATTATCAAAGGCTCGGCGTTTTCCTTGACCGCCGCTTCAGCCCCGCCATGGCAACATGCACTGCCGTGGCCGAACGCATTGCGGGCCTCGCCCAGCGCAGTGAACGCGCCTCGAACCTGTTGCGCACCCGCGTGGACATCACACTGGAAACCCAGAACCAGCAATTGCTGCGCTCCATGGAAACACGCGCCCGCCAACAGCTGATGCTGCAGCAGACGGTGGAAGGGCTGTCGGTTGTGGCCATCAGCTATTATTCTATCGCCATCCTGTCCAAGGTGATCGAAGGCCTGTCGCACTATGTGCCATGGCTTGACGAGAAGCTGGCGGAAATCATTTCCGTGCCGCTGATCATCGCCGCCGTGTGGATGTTTGTCTCCCGCTTGCGCCGCCGCATTCACCATGCTGCGGGCGAGGGGTAGGCCGCGTCAGACCTTCACCCAGCGTGCATTGCCCTTTGATGACTTCACGCAGGCCTCGATGAAAGCCATGCCGTCAACCGCATCCTTGATGCCGGGGAAGGTCACGTCCTTGTCGGGCTTCTTGCCCGAACGCGCCGCCACGATGGCCTTGGCCGCTTCCGTGTAGATATTGGCAAAGCCTTCGAGATAGCCTTCGGGGTGGCCCGGCGGCACGCGGCTGACGCGGCCTGCTTCCGGTGATGAGCCAGCGCCGCCACGCGTAATCAACCGCTTCGGTTCGCCATAGGGCGTGTACCAGAGGTAATTCGGGTCTTCCTGCCGCCATTCAAGGCCGCCCTTGGAGCCATAGACGCGCAGCGCACAGCCGTTCTCGTTGCCGGGCGCAACCTGGCTGGTCCAGATGGCGCCTCGCGCGGCCGTGCCACCCTTCGGCTTGAAGCGCAGCATCACCTGAACATTGTCATCCAGGGCGCGGCCCTTCACGAACGTCGTCAGTTCTGCAGCCAGCTGGTCGACCTCAAGGCCCGACACGAAACAGGCAAGCTGATGCGCATGGGTGCCGATGTCGCCCACACAACCGCCAGCACCGGAGCGTTTCGGGTCGGTGCGCCAGTCCGCCTGCTTCTGACCTGTCTTTTCGAGCGCTGTCGTCAGCCAGTCCTGCGGATATTCAGCTTGCACAACGCGAATGTCGCCAAGCACCCCACTCTGCACCATGGCACGGGCCTGCCGCACCATCGGATAGCCGGAATAATTATGGGTGAAGGCGAAAACCAAATTCTTCCGTATGCTGAGCATCTTCTCCAGCGCCTTGGCCTCCTTCAAGGAGACACCCAACGGCTTGTCGCAAATCACGTGAATGCCGGCCTTGATGAAGGCCATGGCCACCGGCACATGCATGTGATTGGGCGTGACGATGGCCACAGCCTCGATGCCGTCCTTCCGCTTGGTTTCCGCCTTAGCCATCTCTTCATAGGATGAATAGATGCGATCAGGTGCAAGGCCCAGGTCAGCACCAGACGCCTGCGCCTTCTTGGGGTCTGCCGAAAGCGCCCCCGCCACGAATTCATAGTGATCATCCATGCGTGCTGCGAGGCGATGCACCGCACCAATGAAGGCGCCTTGCCCGCCACCCACCATGCCCAGCCGAATGCGGCCAGAGCGCTTTTCCGACGTTCCAGAAACCATGTGCGCCTCCTCAAATCCCCAACATCTTCTTCGCTTTGCTTGTATCCGGATTGCCCGCCGCAAAATCATCAAAGGCTTTCGCCGTTGTTTTGATGATGTGGCGTTCAATGAAGGGTGCACCTTCCTTGGCGCCTTGCGCGGCATCCTTCAGGCAGCATTCCCATTCCAGCACCGCCCATGAGTCATAATTATACTGGGCGAGCTTCGAAAAGATGGCCGCGAAATTCACCTGACCATCACCCAGCGAGCGGAAGCGGCCGGCACGGTTGGCCCAATTGGCAAAGCCGGAATAGACGCCCTGACGGCCCGTGGGGTTAAACTCGGCATCCTTCACGTGATAGGCGAAAATGCGCTCGTGATAGATGTCGATGAATTCGAGGTAGTCCAACTGCTGCAGCACGAAATGCGAGGGATCATAATTGATGCCGCAACTTTCGTGATTGCCCGTCTGCTCGAGGAACATTTCAAAGGTCGTGCCGTCAAACGTGTCTTCGCCGGGGTGAAGCTCGAAGCCCACCTTCACGCCATTGTCCTTCATCA
>CALMEZ010000085.1 GCA_937864985.1 uncultured Alphaproteobacteria bacterium | reverse complement strand
GTGAGACAAACATCAAGTACCTGCACGACAACAAGGTGACGATCTGGGACGAATGGGCCGATGCGAATGGTGACTTGGGGCCGGTCTACGGCGCACAGTGGCGGTCTTGGCCGGCGCGTGACGGCTCGACCATTGACCAGTTGCAGGATGTGATCAACCGCATCCGCAAGAGCCCGGATTCGCGGCGGCTGATGGTGACGGCATGGAACCCTGCAGACGTGGACAAGATGGCGCTGCCGCCGTGCCATTGCCTGTTCCAGTTCTATGTGGCCGATGACAAGCTGTCGTGCCAGTTGTATCAACGGTCGGCTGACATTTTCCTTGGGGTGCCTTTCAACATCGCGTCCTACGCGCTGCTCACGCACATGATCGCCAAGGTCACCGGCCTGGGTGTTGGCGATTTTGTGCATTCACTCGGCGATGCGCATCTCTACCTCAATCATCTGGAACAGACTGACCTGCAATTGGGCCGGAATCCTAAGCCTTTGCCGAAGTTGCGGATCGTACGTGATGTTAAGGCTATTGAAGACTTCCGGTACGAGGATTTTGTGATCGAAGGCTATGATCCTGACCCGGCGATTGCAGCGCCGGTTGCGGTTTGAGAGGTCTTGCATGAATTTGGGTTTGGGACCGGATTTCCGGGCGGCGCGGTCGAGCTGGCTTTATCAGCAAGAGGGGCATCAGGTCTGGTGGGTGGCCATCCTGCTGGCACTTGCCGGGTTTGCCGTCCTGTCGGTTCTTCAGCTGCTAGCTGGTGTTGTGGTGGTGATCATCCACATGGTCATTGACCCAGCGATGCAACAACAGGCCGCCCTCATCAATCCTGCGGACAAGGACGCACTTACGCAATTTGCCATGAAGGACATCATCCTCGGCATCGGGCCTGCGGCGATCGGCGGCGCTTTTGCGGCCTGGGGCCTCGCTGGAATTGGCGTTGGTGATCGGTCGTTGTCTCTGGGGTTGCGGCCCTTGCGCCTCGGGCTTCTGGGGTGGGTTGTCGTGGTTGCGGGCTTCATTATCGCCATGATGATTTTGAATGTTGGCTTCGTCAAATTGTTCCATGTCGATGAAAAGCAGATTGGCGTCGTCGAAAAAGCCATGGCTGACCTGCGCAACAATCCGACCCTGTACCTTTTGTCCATGCCCGGAATCATGCTGCTGACGCCCGTGGTTGAAGAGTTCATTTTTCGCGGAGCTGTGTTTCATGCCCTGCTGTCAACGCGTCTGGGATGGATTGGCACGGTGCTCCTGACGTCGGGTGTATGGGCGCTCATTCACGGTGCCACGGCGCCCTGGGCCTTTGTGGGTATCCTGTTCATGATGGGCATTGTGCTGGGGCTGCTGTTGCTGCGTTTCGGCAGCCTGTGGGTGACGATTGCCTGCCATGGTGCCTGGAACCTGCTGACAGCCCTGATCATCTACGCCACGCCGAGCTTGCAATGATCACTGTTCGGCCCGCGCAACCCGGCGACGGGAAAGCGTTGCTGCGCATGACGCAGGAGCTTTCAAAGACGCATTTCCCGATGAGCCCTGATGTGACGGGTGAGAACTATGAGCGCGCGCTGTTTCAGCCACATCCGATCATTGGCGCGTTTTTGGCCTTCGCCGATGGCGTGCCTGCGGGGTCTGCCGTTTGGCACCGGAGTTTCTCGACGAACAAGGGCTGCGAGGTGATGTATCTTGAAGACATCTCCGTGCTGCCAGAGTTCCGCCGGATGGGAATCGGCAAGGCTCTTCTGAAGGACATCTGCAAACTGGCGCGGGCCAAGGGGTATCCCAAGGTCTATTGGATGGCCATGGAGTGGAACGAAGGGGCACTTGATCTTTACCGGGCCATTGGCGGGCAAGTGGAGAAAGGCAACTGTTACTGCTGGATCGAAGGGCCAGCGCTTGAGAGCTTTGCGGCCTCATGATCTCCCTGATTTACGCGCAATCCCGTAATGGCATCATTGGCCGTGATGGCGGATTGCCGTGGCATATTTCCTCAGACTTGAAGCGCTTCAAGGAATTGACGCTCGGGAAACCGATAATCATGGGGCGCAAGACGTGGGACAGCCTGCCGCGCAAGCCATTGCCGGGCCGGCTCAATATCGTGGTGACGCGGCAACACGGATTTGTTGCCGAGGGTGCGCATGTCGTTCAATCGGTTGATGCGGCAATTGCCTTGGCGGGTGACGCAGCGGAAATCTGCGTGATCGGCGGTGCCGAGATCTACCGGCAAATGTTGCCAAGGGCCCGGCGAATCTACCTCACCGAGGTTGACCTTGTGGCTGAAGGCGATGCTCACGCGCCACATCTCGATCCTGCAGCCTGGAAAACTGTTGCCGAGCAGCATTTTCCGCGGGGTACCAAAGATGACGCGGACTTTACGTTAAGGACGCTGGAACGCACGTAAAAAACAGGGCGGCCGGCATTGGACTTTTGACAGCGGGCTTCCTATATGACGACCCACCTGAACGTGTAGAGGAACCATCTGGCATGCCGTGGAACAAGGACGACGACAAGGGCGATTCCGGCCCGGTGCAGGGCCCATGGGGGCAGCAGCCGAAAGGGCCACGCAATCAGAACAATTGGGGTGGTGGTGGCAACCGTGGCCCCGGCAGTGGCCCACCGAACCTTGATGACATCCTCGGCAAGGCCTGGGCTGCGATAAAATCGACACTCGGTGGTGGCAGCGGCGGCAGTTCGGGGCAAGGCGGCGGCGCATGGGCGGGATCGTGGGCGTTTCCGGTGGCGCTTGCTGTAGCGTTTGTCGGCTTTGAATCAGTTTACCAGATCCAGCCGGATGAACGCGGTGTCGTCATGCGCTTCGGCAAGTACAACCGGACTGCAGAGCCGGGGTTGCATTTTGCGCTGTGGCCCATTGAAAGCATGGACACACCGAAAGTCAGTTCGTCAAATCAGATTGAAATTGGCCAGGGGAACAACGAAGCTTCGATGCTGACGAAAGACCGGAACGTTATCAATGTTCCGTTTTCAGTGGTTTGGCAGATTTCCGATGCAAAGAAATTCTTGTACAATGTTGCTGATCCCGACGAGATGATCCGCACAACTTCCCAGAGCGCCATGCGGGAAGTCGTTGGCCAGACTGATGCGCAGCCATTGCTAAACGTCGGCAAGGATGTGGTGGCAAACGAGGTAAAGACAATCACACAGAATTTGCTCGACAGCTATGATGCGGGCATTGCCATTTCTGTTGTGAATCTCGGTGATATCCAGCCACCGACCGAGTTGATCAATGCCTTTGCCGAACCCGTGCGTGCCGGACAGGACAAGAAGCGCTTCCTCAATGAAGCCGAGCAATACAAAAACAAGCAGCTGCAATCCGCCCAGGGCGAGGCAGCCAGGTTGATCGAAGAAGCCAATGCCTACAAAGCAGCTGTTGTGGCAGACGCGCAAGGTGAAGCGGCACGCTTTCTTTCGATCTATGAGCAATATCAAAAGGCCAAGGACGTCACGCGTGAGCGCATGTACCTCGAAACCATGGAGCAGGTTCTCGGAAGAACGAACAAAGTGATCATCCAAGGTGGTCAGGGCGGAGCAGGCGTCGTGCCATATTTGCCGCTTCCGGAAATCAAGCGCGCCTCAAGCGCCCCCGCCCAGAACTGAGGACAGTTTCATGACATATGCAAGAAACCTGATTGGCTTCATTGTTGCTGCTGCGCTCGTGGCGCTTTACCTGAGCTATTTCATTGTGAATGAAAAGCAGAAGGCGCTGGTGCTGCGTTTCGGGGACATCAACCGTGTAGTGGTTGACCCTGGCCTCTATTTCAAAATGCCATTTGTGGACACGGTGACCTATGTCGAAGACCGGACCATGGTGTGGGAAATCAATGACCGCCGCGTCGTTGACCTGGATTCACAAGTTTACAACGTAGACGCGATCACGCTTGTGAAGATCAAGGATGCGCGCAAGTTTCGAGAATCTCTAGGCGCTGACATTGATCAGGCGCGGACCCGCATTGCAACGTTGCTCGATACAGCCCTTCGTGAAAGTTACGGCAAGAGGTCCTTTGACGTGGCGCTCTCGTCTGATCGTATTGTCATCATGCATGAGGTGCGCGACCAGCTGCGGCAAAAAACCGAAAACCTCGGCATTGACATTGTTGATGTTCGCGTGCGCAGGACCGACTTGAGTGACAACGTGTTGGCCGAAACCTACAAACGTATGGAATCAGAGCGCAATGCCATTGCCACCAAGACGCGGTCTGAAGGCGAGGCGATGAAAACCCAGAGCGTTGCTGAGACTGACCGGGCTTATGCCATCAAGATCGCGGAGGCCCGGAAGCAGGCTGAAATCCTGCGCGGTGAGGGAGATGCGACACGCAACAAGGTGTTTGCAGAGGCCTATCAGAAGGATCCGGAGTTCTTCGCGTTCTACCGTTCCATGCAGGCCTATAGCAAAGGGCTTGGTGCTGATGGCACCACGCTCGTTCTTGATCCGAAGTCCGAATTTTTCAAGTACTTTGGCAGCCTGAAACCTGCTGAGCCAGTTCCTGCCGCGCCCTAGTTCACGTGTGTGTGAGGCCGGAGCGTTTGTCTTACTTATGCCTAGGTTGGTGCACAGAAGCCTTGGCCAATTGCTGGATTGGAGATGAAACATGTTGAGGACGCGTATTCTGAGTCAGGTCATGGGGGCGGTGGCCTTGTCTGCACTGGCGGTGGTCAACCCGCAGACGTTCGTTGCCGAGGCTAATGCCCAGTCGGTTCAGGCGCAGCTCCCCAACATTGCCGACCTGGCGGAAAAGCTGCTGCCTGCGGTTGTTGAAATTTCCGTCGAAAGCAAGATCGCCGACAACGGCGTGGCGCAGAACATTCCGCAGCTGCCGGATGATTCACCGTTCAAGGATTTCTTCGACGACTTCTTCAAACGGCGGCAGGGCCAAGACACTCCTGATGGTGGCGATTCCAAGGGTCGCGTGGTCAATTCCATGGGCTCTGGCTTCATCATAGACGCATCCGGAATCGTGGTGACGAACAACCACGTCGTCGAGGGCGCGGACACAATCCAGGTGCATTTGCAGGATGGCACTTTGCTGAAAGCCGAACTGGTGGGGCGTGATCCGAAGACAGACCTCGCGGTGATCCGTGTGAAGCCGTCAACGCCGCTGCCCACTGTTGCATTCGGTGACAGTGACAAGGCGCGCGTCGGCGAATGGGTGATTGCCATCGGCAATCCGTTCGGCCTCGGCGGCTCGGTGTCGCTCGGCATCGTCTCGGCACGCAACCGCGACATCAACGCCGGGCCCTATGACGATTATATCCAGACGGACGCGGCCATCAACAAGGGCAATTCCGGTGGCCCGCTGTTTGATCTGGATGGCAATGTGATCGGCATCAATACGGCGATCTTTTCGCCGTCGGGTGGTTCTGTCGGCATCGGTTTCTCGGTGCCCGCCAATACGGCCAAAGGTGTCGTTGACCAGCTTGTGAAGTATGGCGAAACGCGGCGTGGCTGGCTCGGTGTGAAAGTGCAGTCCATCACCGATGAACTTTCAGAAACCATGAACCTCGGCAAGACCAAGGGCGCCTTGGTGGCCGATGTAACGGAAGGCAGCCCGGGCAAGGCGGCTGGCATTGAAGCGGGCGACGTGATCACCGAATTCAACGGCAAGCCGATCCACGACATGAAGGAACTGCCGCGCGCGGTTGCCGCCACGGAAGTGGGTGCCACCGTCACCGTCAAGGTGTTGCGCAAGGGCGAAGAAAAGTCACTCAATGTCACCATTGGTCGGCTTGAGGATGGTGAGAAGAAACTGGCCATGAATGATCCGGCCAAGGACAAGAAAGATGCGCCTGCCGCGGTGACCATCCTCGGCATGACAGTGAGCAGCATGACGGATGAACTGCGGGCCAAGTTCAAGACCGATGACAAGGTGAAGGGTGCCATCGTGACGGAAGTTGCTCAGGATGGGGCTGCGGCCGAGAAGGGCGTCGAAGCCGGCGACGTGATCCAGGAAGCGGGTGGCAAGCCCGTCGAAGGGGCTGCCGATATCTCGGCTGCCGTTGATGCGGCCGATAAGGCCGGGAAGTCCGCGGTGTTGCTGCTGATCGTCAAGGGCGGCCAGCCGGGCGAAACCCGCTTCATCCCACTGAAGATCAAGAAATAAGCTGGTTTTGCGCTTGTGCTTCGGAGGGCGATGAACCATCATCACCTTCATGACTCGCAAAATTATCACTGCCGCCTTTGCCGCATTTCTTGGCCTGTGTTCATTCGCTGACGCGAAACCCATGGCCTTGCCGGGCTCCAACTGGACGCTTGACCTGCCGGATGGCTTTACCGTTCAGCAGAACTTCATGCCGACCTTTGTCAATAAAGACGGTGCAGCCATCATCCTTTTTGATGCGCCGCCGCAGACATTGAAGGGTATCCCCGCGCCGAAGCAGGGTGACAAGACGGATGCCGGCACCGACAATGAGGCAACACTGATCGCCATTGAGGAAATCACCGTCGATGGCCACAATGCCTGGCTTTTGCAGCAGCGCTTCGAAAAGCACTAGCCACCCAAGCGCAAACGCGAAGGGACGCAGCGACCGCATCGCGGCCGTACCTTACCACTTCCGGTGTTCGCCCGATATGCTACCAACGCGCCAGACTTGACATCTATGGTCCCGTACCCCCTTATCGCGGTATGGACCCAAGCGCAGCCCGGTTTGTCGTAAGGCCCGCGGACCCCCGCAGGGCTCGCCTCCTAGGCGAACGACTCGGGCTTCGTTACCTGACCGCCCAGCTGC
Organism: uncultured Alphaproteobacteria bacterium; assembly: GCA_937864985.1. Classification (GTDB taxonomy): domain Bacteria; phylum Pseudomonadota; class Alphaproteobacteria; order Rhizobiales; family Aestuariivirgaceae; genus Aestuariivirga. The sequence continues at coordinate 42 of CALMEZ010000085.1, read as the reverse complement.
TCATAAACCGCGGCATCCGCGACGAGGCCGACGCGTGGCGCT
>CALMEZ010000084.1 GCA_937864985.1 uncultured Alphaproteobacteria bacterium | reverse complement strand
CCATCCAGCGCTTCAAAGGTGTGTGCTTCGTTCACATGAAAACCATTGATGTCATTCAGGTCGGCATCACAAGTCTCCGCCGCCACGGGCAGCATCCAGTCCTGACCTGAAATGATGTTGCGCTCGATCATCCATTTGATCGTCGCATCGCGTGTGACCCCGCAGGAATGTGTGTTGGTGATGGTGATCGGTGTTTGCAATTCGCCCGCCTCTTCAATCCAGGCAAGGCCCGTCATCTCGCCGTTTCCGTTCAAAGAAAAATATCCGGCAGCACAAGGCACAGCCATGTCCTTGCGGGGACGCGGAATGATCGCTGTCACGCCTGTGCGGATCGGGCCCCTGCCGCGAACCAGTGGGCCATCGCCGGAAATCAGTGTGGAATAGCCAACCGCAACACCCGGCACATCCGTGATGGCATTGAACTGTCCTGGTTTGCCCGCGAACGGCAGACCCAAGCCCCGCCCCCGTGTTTTGCCTGACGGCGTTTTGTTCCAATGCTCTGACATGATGACCCTCTGCTCTTCCCGCACTGTACAGAAGTGCATCCGTGTTTCAAACTCCCCTGCATGACAAGCGAATCCCTTTTGCCCGGAAAAGATGCGCTGATCCTGCTCGGCGCTGCCGGCATCGTCATTCCTGCATTGATGCGCCTGCGCATCAACACCACGCTGGGCTTTCTCATTGTTGGCCTTTTGCTCGGACCCAATATTCTGGGTGCGCTCTCGCAGCATGTCGGCTGGCTGTCCTACCTGACGCTGTCAAATCCCGATGGAATTGCGGGCCTTGCCGAATGGGGCGTGGTCTTCCTGCTGTTCCTGATCGGGCTAGAACTTTCACCGGAACGTCTCTTCACCATGCGCCGGCTGGTGTTTGGCCTGGGCGGCCTGCAGGTGCTGGCATCAACAGTGCTGATTGCCCTCTTCGCCGCCTGGCTTGGCTTTGCACCCAGCCCCGCTTTGATCACTGGCATGGCCCTTGCGCTCTCGTCCACGGCCATCGTCGTGCAACTGCTCTCGGAAGAGAAGCGCCTGGGCTCTCAGACTGGACGCATCAGCTTCGCCGTATTGCTGCTGCAGGACCTTGCCGTGATCCCCATGCTGTTCCTGGTGACGGCGTTGCAGCCAAGTGCGGGCGGATCACTCACAGCCAATTTGCTCTGGGCACTCGCGCAGGCGGCTCTGGCTATCGGCTTGATTGTTGTGATCGGGCGCTTCGCTTTGACACCGGCCCTGCGCTTCGTGGCAGCGAGCAAAAGCCAGGAACTGTTCATGGCCGCCGTGTTGTTTATTGCAGCCGCGACCGCTGGCGTTGCTCATGCGGCCGGACTTTCCATGGGGCTTGGCGCCTTCATCCTTGGCCTGATTCTCGCCGAGACCGAATACCGCCGCGCCATTGAAGCCATCATTGAACCCTTCAAGGGCCTGCTGCTGGGTCTGTTCTTCATGCTGGTGGGGCTGGGGCTTGATCTTGGCCTGCTGCTGCAAAATCCCCTGCGACTCGTAGCGGCGGCGATCGGCATCGTGGCCATCAAGGCGGTCATCATCTGGGCGGCGGGCCTGATGTTCAAGCTGCCACGCAAATCCGTTCTCGAAGCAGCCTTGCTGCTCGGCCCCGGCGGTGAATTTGCGTTCGTCATTCTCGCTGCTGCCATCGCCGGCGGCGTGATGAACGAGGCAGATGCAGCGCCGCTGTTGGTCGTCGTCACGTTATCCATGATGGCCATTCCGTTTTTTGCCAAGCTCGGGAAATCTCTGCGCGCCGCCGTGCCGACCGGCTCCACCGCAGGCATGCCCCCGCCGCCGCCATCTGATGAGGCGCGTGTCATCGTGGCAGGCTTTGGCCGCGTCGGCACGCTGGTGGCATCGATGCTCGATGAGCAGCAAATCCCCTATCTCGCCGTCGACATGGACGTGGCCAACGTCACCCGCGCGCGGAAAGATGGCAAGCAGGTCTATTTCGGTGATGCCTCCACCCCCGCATTCCTTGCGGCCTGCGGCATCGACAAGGCGCGAGCCCTGGCCATCACCATGGACAACCCAGCCAAGGTGGATGACATCCTGCGCATCGCAAGGTCCCTGCGCCCCGACCTCAAGATCATCGCCCGCGCCCGCGATGAGCGCCATGCCATCACGCTCTATGAACACGGCGTCACCGAGGCCGTGCCCGAAACCATCGAGGCCAGTTTGCAACTGGTTGAGGCGCTATTGGTGGAAACGGGAACGGCCATGGGCCTCGCCATCGCCGCCGTGCATGAACGCCGCGATGTCTATCGCAAAATGCTGGGCCGCCCCAACCGCCGGGAAGAGGTGGCGAAAGCCCGCAGCCGCATCAAGGCGCGCATGCCCGGCAACAAAGAGCCTGTCTAGAGTCTGATTTAGTTTGGTAAGACTATTCACTCCCTTGTGGCGTCATTCCAAAAGCGCGCAACCGCGCGCTATTTGGAACCCAGCTTTCCAGCATCAACAAAATAGCGGGGTTCCAGATGGTCCGCACTTGCGGACCTCTGGAATGACGACACTGGGGTGATTGCTGCGGTATTTGCTTCAATCAAACAAGACCACGTTCTAAATAGTTGATCTTATTAGAGGAATAAAATGCTTGACACCGCGCGGTACTTCAGCTATATTCCTCTATGTTCCCGAATTGCGCCTCCGCTTCGGACCGTCACCCAACAAAAGTTTTGAGCCCATCAGGAAAACGACGTTTGGGAACGGCGAACCATTGTACAAAATGAGATTCACCAACATGAAAGGCATAAAAATGTTTGAGACAATCAATTTAAACAGAAATCTCACAGAAATTGAATAATTGCCACCAACACGACGCCTATTGCCTCATGACAAAAAAGTGGGATTCAAGGCATTGAACGATATGAAAGCCAATTCATCATCATTCGCACAATCTCCCTGAGCTCTTCGAGCCGTTGTGTTTCGTGTTCATCCAACGGCACCAACGATAGCAACTCCGAGATATCGGCCTGACATTCTTCAAACGCAGAATGTCCCGACATGCCAACTTCGAATGGATCTGCTCCATAACGAAGCAATAATTCTACAAACTCCTTCCGAGAGGTTTTCTCAAGAGGATTGTCCGCGTTCGCTTTGACTCTTACATCCGCCCCTTGCTCCAAAAGGAACTGAACGAGTTGGAAACACCCAGTCTCAACAGCAAGACTAAGGGCAGTCTGTCCCAGTGAGTTAGTGTAGGTTAGGTCAGCACCTGCAGAAACTAGCAACTTCGCGGATTTGATGGCGTCAATGCCCCATCGGCATTTCAGCGCAACACCCAATAAAGGGGGCCAACCAGAAGGTGGAACGTAATTGGGATCTGCACCCAACAATAATGCACTCTCGACCCCTTTGGGATCACAGTACCAGGCCGCGTCAACTAGTGATTGGTTGCAATCTGATGTCACTGCAAATTTATGATCATAAAGTACGGATACAGGGACACAATGAGACTTGAACCTTTATAGCCAACTGAATAACTCAACAACCGATTTATCCGCAGTTATTTGCGCACAAATACTAATTCACACCCAGCTTCTTCTGCAAATTCGTGCTTGATGTTGTGTACTGGAACATCAGCCGTTCGCCGGGGTTGATGATGCGGAAGGCTTCTTGCGCCATCAGGGCGGCTTCGTGGAAACCGGAGAGGATGAGCTTCAGCTTGCCAGGATACCAGTTGATGTCACCGACAGCGAAGATGCCGGGTGTTGAGGTCTGGAATTTCTCGGTGTCGACGGTCACCAGGTTTTCGTGCTGGTTGAGACCCCAGTCAGCGACCGGGCCAAGCTTCATGGTGAGGCCGAAGAAGGGCAGCATGGCGTTGCAGGTGACATCTGAAACACTGCCGTCATTGCCCTTGATGGTGGCAGCGGACAGCGCAGCGCCCTCACCCTTGAGGCCCGTGACCTGACCGATCTTGAGCTGCATTTTGCCGGCAGCCACAAGCTCGCGCATCTTGTTCACACTGTCCGGTGCGGCGCGGAATTCATCGCGGCGGTGAACCAGCGTCATGGATTTGGCCAGCGGCTGCAGGTTGTTGGTCCAGTCCAGCGCCGAGTCACCACCACCAACGATCAGCACGTCCTTGCCGCGGAAGGCTTCCATCTTCTTGACGGAATAGAAAACGGATGTGCCTTCATAGGCGTCGATGCCGGGGATTGGCGGTTTCTTGGGCTGGAAGGATCCGCCGCCCGCCGCCACGACGACAACCTTGGCCGTGAAGCTGAGGCCACCATCGGTGGTCAGGTGAAAACGGCCGTCATCACGCTTGGTCAGCGTGGTGACCATCTGGTTGAAGTGGAACTGCGGATGAAATGGTTTGGCCTGCTCCATGAGCCGCGCCGTAAGGTCAGCGCCCGTGACCAACGGCAGGGCCGGAATGTCATAGATCGGCTTTTCCGGATAAAGCTCGGCGCACTGGCCGCCGGGCCTGTCCAGAATGTCGAGCACATGGCAGCGAATGTCGAGCAGGCCCAGCTCGAAGATGGCAAACAGGCCACAGGGGCCAGCGCCAATGATCAGGGCGTCGGTTTCAAAATGATCGGACATGAAAGGAGACCTCAGAACTGCTTTTCGGGAACCTTGACGCGAAGTCCGTCAAGCGCATCGCTGACCTTGATCTGGCACGACAGGCGCGAGTTGTCGCGCACGTCGAAGGCAAAATCCAGCATGTCTTCTTCCATCGGGTTGCGCGCGCCCACCTTGTCCTGCCATTCCGGCTCGACATAGACATGGCAGGTGGCGCAGGCACAGGCGCCACCACAGTCAGCGTCAATGCCTTGCACCTGGTTCTTCACGGCGGTTTCCATGACTGTCATGCCGGGAACGCCGTCCACGGTGATTTCCTTGCCGTCGTGCTGGATGAAAGTGATCTTGGCCATAGTCTTCCCTGAAAGCGCGTCAAACCTGTCTGGCGGGCTCTTTAGGGAATGGCAATGGGGATGGCAACCGGGACGCGTTCAGCCCTTCAGTGCCGTCAGCGCCTCGCGAAACCGGGTGGCGGCGTCTTGCAGTTCATTGGAACGCACGCGACGCTCGGCCGGTATTGGCGGCAGACCCTGCTCTTCCCAACGGGCACACAGGTCGGCAATCTCGTTGGCGCCAATGGCCGCTGCGGCACCACGCAGGCTGTGGGTGCTGAAACGCCAGTCTTGGGCTGTGCCAATCAGGGGCAGCCGGACAATGAGACCGCTGACCTGTGCAAGGAACAGGCCAAGCAGTTCGTCACGCAGGGCAGATTCGCCGAAGGTTACACGCTCCAGATAGTCCACATCCAGGGCAGGGCAATCATAAATTGCTACGCCATGATCTTCTGCAACACGTTTTGACGCTGTTCCCAAGGGTTTGCTCCTGTCCGCCACAGGGGACAGTCGCAGAAAAGCCATGACAGAAGCTGAAAATACTTGGGAAACAGCCTATTTCCCGAGTCTTTACAATTTGATCCATGATTTTAACCAAACTTTCAATTACCCACACCTGTTTTGCCCCGCCGGGTTCAAGTTTGGGTCTGGTTAATGTATCATTAGGAATTGGGGCACGCCTTGGCGGTGGAGGCACCCTGCACGGGAAATGCAGTGCAGGGCACTAAGCCAAGCGGGCAGGGAGAGGCATCAGCCGCTCTGTAGATTAAGTGTGGGATCGAGTCGTATGGCAAGCAGAAAGACAGACCGGAACATCCAGGGGACAGGTCCGGCACTTCAGGCGTTACCCGAGCGCGAAACCGAGCGTTCGCCTGTCCGGTCGCGCCCGGCCAACGAGAATGATCCGGCCACCGCAATGATGCTGGCACGCCTGCGCCGCCAGCCATCTTACTCTGCATTTTATGGCGCCTTTGCCCTGTCGCTGGTCTGGACCTTTGTCTGGTTCCTGATCTACCCCTCGGCCATTTTCAGCCCGCCCACGGCCAAGCCCGTCACCTCTGCCGACATGATGCAGGCGGCTGCCGTGTTTCTGGTGCCCATCATCGTGTTCTGGGTTTTGGGCTTCTTCGTGTTCCGCGCCCAGCAGATGCGCCAGGTTTCGGAAGTGCTGATGCATTCGGCCCTGCGCCTGGTGCGCCCGACCGACATCGCATCGGAAAACCTGACCTCCATCGCTCAGGCGGTGCGCAACGAGGTTGACCTTCTGGTGGGTGGTGTTGAACACGCCTATCAGCGCGCCTCTGCCCTTGAGGAAATCGTCCACAAGGAAATGTCTGCCGTGGAGCGCGCCTTCGGTGCCAATGAAGACCGTATCCGCGGCCTCGTCTCCGGCCTCGAAAGCCAGCGCGTGGCCTTGCAGCAAACCAGCCAGATCGTTGGCGGTGAAGCGGCCCCCCTGCTCACCCGCTTGGAAAGCAACACGGCAAACCTGGGCCAGGTCATCAATATGGCCCTGCAGACTTTTGGCCGTCTGGAATCAGGCCTGAAGCAATCCTCGCAGGAACTGGCCCAGACCATTGACGATGTGTCAGCCCGCGCCGCCATCGCCGGCAATGAAATCGGCGGCCACTCCCAGCAGTTCGAACGCATGTCGACCATGCTGCTGTCCGACTTCCGCGGCTTCTCCAACCAGATCCAGGATTATGTCGCCTCGCTGAACAATGCCGCCCA
>CALMEZ010000083.1 GCA_937864985.1 uncultured Alphaproteobacteria bacterium | reverse complement strand
GGCGATGGTGGACGCGGCCGCCGCGGCGGGTCTTGCGCAGCGTCAGGCCAGCCACCCGTTCCGGCAGCCCGGCCATCACGGCGCGGCGTTCCTCGGGCGTGAAGCCCAGCCAGCTGCCGATTTCATCGCGCGTGCGTCCGCATCCGATGCAGAAACCCGTCTCCGGGTCCACCACACAGATCTTCACACAGGGGCTTTCGATCCCCGGATAGCGGAAGTCGTCCATCATGCCCATGAATGTAGTCCCGAACCGGCGCTGTCAAAGCCCCAATGCGGCATGATTTTGCCGTGAAGCGTCAGTTCTTGAGGATGAGCTTGCCGTCCTCGACGGTGAAGCTCCGGAGCTTGGAGAGGAAGCTCATGCCCAGAAGCGTGCCCTTCATGGCGCCTTCCTGCAGCACCAGGCCATCCACGTCGCGCACCTTCACATTGTCGATCATGACATAGCGCAGTTTGACCCGGGCGGCCTTGCCCTCGCCGTTGGCGGTCATCACCTTGACGTCATATTCCAGGCCATGCGGCTTCAGGCCTGCGGCTTCCGCATCTTCATAAGAGAGTGCAACCGCCGTGGCGCCGGTATCGACCAGCACGGTGATGTCTTCGCCGTTGATGTTGGCCTTGGTGATGAAATGTCCGCCATTGCTGGAGTCCACCTCGGTCATCGCCATCAGGCGGAGCGGCGGAACTTCTTGTGCCATGGGCTGGAGGCCCGGCATGCCTGCGGCGGCGATCAGGAGAAATGCGAGGAACGTGCTCGGCACAAGGCTCGGCACGCGAACATCAACCTCACGGGCAAAGGACAAAAACCGGCGCATGACACAACTCCCGACGCGGCGCCGTCTTCGTGTGGCGCTCGGGCACGGAAATTAGCGGTCAGGCTTTGGTCAACAGTTGATGAAGTCTGAAAACCTGCGCGCAGGGTTAATCACCGGTTGACACGAACACGATCAGCATCGCGAGTTCGCTCAACACCTGCACTGCGCCGCAGACATCACCCGTCTGTCCGCCGATCAGCCGCACGGTGAGGCGGCGCATGTAGGCCGTCACGCCAAGCCCGGCCGCAAGGGCAATCAGGCCCGACGGTGGGGAGACAAGAAGACCCGCCGCGAGCGTCAGCGCCGCCGCAGTGATGATGGCGAAGGCCGCGCCATTCCGCCCCGGCGTTCCGGCATGGACGGCAAGGCCGTCGCCACGGGCGGGCCGCGTGGCCCACAGCAGGTCCACCATCAGAGCGCGCGAGAAGGCCCCGCAGGCCGCCAGCACGGCAACGACGGTGAGCGGGTCGAGCCCGGCCAGCGTCTCGTAGCAGGCGGTGCGCACGAACATGCTGGCGACGAGGGCGAGCGTGCCATAGCTGCCGATGTGGCTGTCGCGCATGATCTCGAGGCGGCGCTCCCGGCTCTTGCCGCCGCCGAAGCCGTCCGCCGTGTCGGCGAGGCCATCCTCATGCAGCGCGCCGGTGACGAGCAACCCCAGCGCCATGGTCAGTGCGGCTGCAACCAGTGAGGGCAGGCCGATGTAGCTGAAGCCCGCCAGCGCAGCACCACCTGCGGCTCCGATCATCGCGCCTGCAACCGGAAAGAGGCGCATGGATTGCGAGAGCGGCGGCGGATCGATGGTGTTGGCGAAGGGAATGGGCACCCGCGTGAGAAAGCGCAGGCTGTGAAGCAATTCGGCGAAGGGACGAATTCTTCCGCGGCGCGGTTGCTCTGGCGGCGTGTCGGTCATGTCCTTTGGCGTGTCGGCAATTCCGTTGACGTGTGGGGGCGGCACGGCCAAAACCGCTCCCGTCCCCAATTCTCAAAAGCACGAATCCAATCAAATGACTACGGGCCTTCCCTTCGACGACATCAGAAATTTGCTGAGCACCATGCCGCAGGCGGATGGCTCGGCCGTGGCCGCGGTCCGGGAACGGGACGGGCAACTGACCAAGCCGCCCGGCGCGCTGGGCCGGCTTGAGGAGATCGTCGCCTGGATGGCCGCCTGGCAGGGCCGCGAGATGCCCCGCGTAGAGCGCCCGGTGGTCGCCGTCTTCGCCGGAAACCACGGCGTGGTGGCGCAGGGTGTTGCTGCCTATCCGCAGGCCGTCACGGCCCAGATGGTGGCCAACTTCCAGAACGGCGGCGCTGCCGTGAACCAGATCTGCAAGACCTTCGATCTCGGTCTCAAGGTGTTCGAACTCGCCCTCGAGCGCCCGACCCGCGACATCACGCAGGATGCTGCCATGGACGAAGCCGAATGCGCCGCCACCATGGCCTATGGCATGGAGGCCACCGCCGGCGGCTGTGATCTTCTCTGCGTGGGTGAAATGGGGATCGGCAACACCACCATCGCCGCGGCCCTTTCCCACGGCCTGTTCGGCGGGAACGCGGAAGACTGGGTTGGCCCCGGCACG
>CALMEZ010000082.1 GCA_937864985.1 uncultured Alphaproteobacteria bacterium | reverse complement strand
AGATGGGCGGTGCTCGATGTGGCAGGTCTTGGCAGCGCCTGCGGGAATGCGCAGCGAGACGGTGCGGTTGTTGATGCCCCAGTTGGCGGCCACCGGCGCATAGGAGTTGCGGCGGAAGCGACGGTAGGAGTTGGCGTTGGGCGCGAAGATCAGCATGGATTCTGCCATGGCCGCCTTCAGGCCACCAACGGCATTCATCAACAGCTGATTGTCTTCCGGATTGTCGGCGGCGAACAGATTGTTGCCGGCATCATCCCCCAGACTGACATGCACATGCATGCCGCTGCCGGTCCATTCGGAATAGGGCTTGGCCATGAAAGTGGCGCAGAGGCCATGCTTTTCAGCGGCCGCTTTGATGACGCGCTTCAGCATCACGGCTTCGTCGCAGGCGCGCAGCACGTCATCACGGTGGCGCAGCACGATTTCCATCTGGCCCGGTGCATATTCCGAGATCAGCGTCTTGGCCGGCAACCCCTGGGCTTCGCACCAGGCATAGAGATCCTTGAAGAAGGGGGCGAAGTCATCGGTGTCCTGCAACAGATAGGCCTGGTAATGCTGGGGCCGCGCCTCGTTGATGAGGGAGCGCGGCGCCATGGGCGCACCTTCCAGCGCCGACTTGCGGTCCATGAGGAAGAACTCAAGTTCGACAGCGCCAACAGGCGTCATGCCGAGATCCGACTTGAAGCGGTTGACGATGGCTTCCAGCGCGTTGCGCGGATCGGCATAATGCGGCAGACCCTCCAGGTCACGCACATGCGCCACATATTGCGCTGATGGCACATCAAGCCAGGGAATGCGCTTCAATGAACCAGATACGGGCCACAGCAGCACGTCTCGGTCACCTTCATCAAATACAAGTCCGGTTTCCGGAACGTCCTGTCCGGTCATGTCGAGCACGAGGGCCGAGATGGGCAGGAAGCGGCCGTCTTTCCAGGCAGGAACCAGTTCGTCGCGGCGCAGAACCTTACCGCGGATGGCGCCGCACAGGTCTGTCCAGACGATGTGGATGCTTTCGATGTCAGGGTTGGCGTCAAGGAACGCCTGTGCTTCTGCGCCTTGCTTAGGGGTCACGTAAGCCATTTTCAGATCCTCCAATGTCCGGACTTTGGCCGGACTTCATTTCAATTCAAAAGCTCGCCCAGGCATTCATCCAGTGTCGCAACCAGTTTGGCGACATGGGTTTCCGTTGTGGATGGGCAGACGAGCATCATGTTGTGGAACGGCGTGATGACCACACCGCGGTTCAGGAGAAACTGGTGCACGGCCTGGTCAACAGGCTTGTGGATCAGTTTCGAGGCCTCATATCCGTTACTGGGCGGATTGGGGCAGCACATGAATTCCACGCGCGTTCCCACGCGGGTCACATGCCAGTCCACGCCATGTTTGATGATGACATCCGCAATCCCGCGTTCGAGCCTGCGGGCAAGCTCGATGACGGGGGCAAAGGCCTCCCTGGTCATGAATTGGGTGAGAACGGTTTTGATCAGGGCCAGCTGGATGCGTGAGCCTGAAAGCGTTGTGCCGATGCCAGAGCGGCCTTCGCCGTTGCTGGCCAGAAAACTGCGGATGCGGTTTGCGACATCGGCCGAGAATCCATAGGCAGCAGCCGGAATGCCGCCGGCGATGGGCTTGCCAAACACCAGGCCATCGGGTGCGATGGCGTGTTCCCGGGCATAGCCGCCGGGGCCGGAAGACAGCGTGTGGGTTTCATCGAAGATCAGCAGCGTGCCGGTCTTGCGCGTAAGGTCGCGCAGGGTTTCGAGAAACCCAGGCTTGGGCAGCACCATGCCGACATTGGTCATCACCGGCTCGGCAAGAACGCAGGCGATGTCACCAGCCGCTAGCGCTTTCTCTAGGGCTGAAACATCATTGAATTCGATGACACGGGTGTGGGCTGTCAAGTCGCGCGGTTCGCCGACCAGACCCTCAACCATCTTGACCTTGCCGCCATCGGCAGTGACGAAGGTGTCATCGACGCAGCCGTGATAGCAGTGATTGAAGACGAGGATGTTTTTGCGGCCGGTGATGGCGCGGCACCAGCGCAGCACAGCGCGGTTGGCGTCCGAGGCTGTTGCCGTGATCTGCCAGAAGGGCAGGCCGAAACGGTCTTCCAAAAGTGCGCCCACCTCTACGGCAATCTCGGAGGGCAGCATGGTTGTCAGGCCGGTGGAGCCTGCGCTGGCCAGGGTTTGGGCAATGGCTTTGGGCGAATGGCCGAACATGGCGCCGGTGTCGCCGAGGCAGAAATCGATGTAGCAGTTGCCATCAGCGTCGGTGAGATCGACGCCTTCCGCCTTGTTGATGAACAGGTTGAAGGGTGTTCCCCAATCCACCATCCAATGCAAGGGAACGCCACGGAGCCAGTTTTGTGCGGCCTGTTCGGAAAGCGCCTGCGACTTCTGATTGCGCTGGAAAAACACTTGCTTTTCCCGGCTCAGAAGTTTTCCTACGGCCTTTTCCGAAACTGATGCACGCATGATGCCCTTTTAAGTGGTGGACGATGGCCCACCTTAGCCGGGCTTCATGACGGGGGGCAACCCCCGGCAGGAATGCCCTAGCTTACGCCTGCCTTGAGGAGATCGTGGATGTGGATCAGGCCTTCGGGCTTGCCCTCAGCGCTGACGACGAAAACCGTGGTGATGCGCTTGTCGTTGATGAGTTCGATCACTTCGCCCGATAGCAAGTCGCCTGATATGGTCTTGGGATTGCGCGTCATGATGTCTTCGACGTTCAGCGCAGCAAGGTTCTTTGACATGCTGCGGCGCAAGTCGCCGTCCGTGATGAGGCCTTTGAGCTTGCCACTCGCGTCAACAATGCCAACGCAGCCGAAGCCCTTCTCGGACATCACCGTGATGCCGGAGGAAACGGCAGAGCCTTGCGTCACCAATGGCATCTCAGCGCCCGTATGCATGAGATCGCGCGCGTGCTTGATGCGTGCGCCCAGCTTGCCACCGGGGTGGAACGAGCGGAAGTCATTGGCGGTGAAGCCACGCAATTCGAGAAGCGCCATGGCAACGGCATCGCCCAGCGCCAGCTGCAACAGTGTTGAGGTGGTGGGGGCCAAGCCATTCGGGCAGGCCTCCTTCACGGTGGGGATCCGCAACACAATGTCGGATGCCTTGCCCAGCGTGCTCCCGGCATTTGCGGTGATGGCGATGAGCGGGACGGAAAAGCGCGTGGCGTAGTTGAGGATGTCCTTCAATTCGGCTGACTCGCCCGAGTTGGACAGCATGATCACCACATCTGCGGGTGTGATCATGCCAAGATCGCCGTGGCTTGCTTCGGCGGGATGAACATAGGAGGCAGGGGTTCCGGTTGAGGCCAGGGTGGCGGCGATCTTGCGGGCGATGTGGCCGCTCTTGCCCATGCCGGTGACAATGACGCGGCCCCTGGTCTTGTGCATGAGGTCCACGGCCTTGATCACCGCGGCACCCAGCTCTCCATCCAGCGCGGCCAGCAGCGCGTTGACACCATCCAGTTCGGTGGCGATGGCGGATTTGGCAGAGGCCAGAATGTCTGGTTTTGTCATGCGTGAAGTGCCCTTGATACAGGCCGTCAATAGCCCGTTAACCATAACGCCGCTAGGGTTTGGCCATGTCGGTTGTTTGTTCCGGTCAGCGTGGCCTTGTTGCCCTCGTTGCGGCGGTTCTTCTAGCGGGAACCGTGCCCCGTGCCTATGGGCAGGAAGCAACGGATCCGACAGATGACAGTCTGATGGATACAGCCGATCAGGCCGTTATCGCTCCACCGCCGCCCACGGAAAAGATCCTGCTGCCGAAACCCAGGAAGCGCAAACCCGTTGCTGATGCCTATGCGGCGCAGGGCGTTGGATCAAATGTCTTCCGGTTTTACCCGACGCTGGAAATCGGCGCTGTTGCCACCAGCAATGTCAATCATTCGTCGAGTGCCAGGAAGTCAGATATGGGCGTGCGGCTGCGCCCCGGCTTCACCTTTGCCAGCAACTGGTCTCGCCATTCCTGGACAGGTTCGGCCACGGCAGACTTTTTGCGCTATGCCAAGGACAAGACGGAAGCCACTTCCACTGCCGCAGCGCAGACAGAATTGCGGCTTGATGTCTATCATGACACGCGCGCCACGCTTGACGCCAGCTATTCGCGCAATGCCATTGCCTCAGGTTCTGGCGAGGTGCCGCTCACCGCGCTTGGCTCACGCGTTGACCAGACTATCGCTGCCTCGGCAGCGCTTGCACATGATGTGGGACCGCTGACGACGCAGCTGCGATTGGGGTTGGACCGCAGCACCTATGGTGATGTTGATCTTTCCGGCGGCGGCACCGAAGACAATTCGGATCGTGACTATACCCAGGTATCGGTCGCACTGCGTGGCAGCCTGAACCGCGGGGCGGTGATCAGCCCTTATGGCGAAGTGGCTTATGAGCCGCGTTTCCACGACAAGCGCACGGACCGCAACGGCACCAAGCGCAATTCCCAAGGCTTGCGGCTGTCGCTTGGTGTGACGCTGGATGATGATCCGGTCTGGACAGGTGATGTTGCGGCAACGCTGCAGGTGCGTCGCTATGAAGATTCGAGCCTTGGCACCGTTGCAGTACCTGGCATCTCGGCGCGCGTGACATGGCGGCCGACGGACCTGACGCGCTTTGAATTCAACACGGGCGCCAGCATTGCAGAAACAGTGGTGGCGGGAACATCAGCGAACAAGACATGGACCGCAGGCCTCGATGTTGTGCATGCATTGCGCGACAATGTTGACCTGTCGGCGGGCTTGGGACTTACGGCTGAAAAGACTTCCGGTGGAACCGACTGGACGACGTCGACACGGCTGGGCGTGGCCTGGCTCGTCAACCCCTACATGACGTGGACGGCGGGCTATGAGGGCACCTATTTCAACAGCCCCTCGCCGGGCAGCGACTATCAGGACCACCGCCTGTTGAGCAGCATCATCCTGAAACGCTGACGGGATACTTTCTCAGGCCGATTTTGGCAGGCTGGCTTCAGCATTGGCGGGCGCCGGCTCGGCCTCCACCGCTTCGTTGACCTGCAGCATGGCAAGGACATCACTGAGGCCGGGGCTCTTGGACCAGCTCAGGAAGCCACCATGGGTGGCGATTGTCTGTTCCAGCGCGGCGCGGAAGGCCGGACCCAGTGTCTCATGTTCCAGCGCGAAGGCGACGTTGGCTGACAGGAAACCGATCTTGTCGCCGCAGTCATAGGTCGTGCCTTTGAATTTGAGGCCATGAAAGGGCTGCGATGCCATCAGGCGGATCATGGCGTCGGTGATCTGGATTTCACCACCGGTTCCCATTTCATGCTTCTCGAGCTCGGCAAACACCTCGGGTTGCAGGATATAGCGCCCGGAGATGATCAAGTTTGACGGTGCCGTGCCGCGCGGTGGCTTTTCCACCATGGCGTTGATGCTGAAATGATTGTCCTGCCAGTTGTCGGCCCCGACGACACCATAGCGGTGCAGGTTTTCGGGCGCTGCTTCTTCAACAGCAATGACATTTCCGCCGCCGCGCTGCTTGTACACATCAACCATCTGACGCAGACAGCCGGGCTCGGCCTTCATGATCATGTCTGGCAAAAGGACGGCAAACGGCTCATTGCCGACCAGATGTCGCGCGCACCAAATGGCATGGCCGAGGCCCAGCGGCTCCTGCTGGCGTGTGAAGCTGGTCTGGCCCGCGGCTGGCAGGTCTTGCTCCAGAATGTCGAGTTCAATGGACTTTCCGCGCTTGCGCAGCGTCGATTCAAGTTCATACTGCTTGTCAAAGTGATCTTCGATCAGGCTCTTGTTGCGGCCCGTCACAAAGATGAAATGCTCGATGCCGGCTTCGCGGGCTTCATCGACGACAATCTGCACAAGCGGCCTGTCCACGACGGTGAGCATTTCCTTGGGCATTGCTTTGGTGGCTGGCAGAAATCGTGTGCCAAGGCCTGCGACAGGAAACACAGCTTTACGGATCATCATGGAACTTTACCACTTCTTAACTGACAAACCAGTGTGAAATACAATCTTAACGACAGCTGGCCAAATTTTGAAATAAATAATGTGAATTGAAATCCGGTTAAAGGTGAAGAGGTGC
The DNA here is from genome assembly GCA_937864985.1 of uncultured Alphaproteobacteria bacterium. Classification (GTDB taxonomy): domain Bacteria; phylum Pseudomonadota; class Alphaproteobacteria; order Rhizobiales; family Aestuariivirgaceae; genus Aestuariivirga. The sequence continues at coordinate 7,171 of CALMEZ010000082.1, read as the reverse complement.
AGCATGGCGGTATTAGTGACAGGTGGCGCCGGATATATTGGCAGCCACATGGTTCTGGCACTCACTGATGTCGGAATTGAGACAGTTGTCATAGATAACCTGTCAACGGGTTTTGCCTGGGCCATTGCACCAGCGGCGAAACTGGTGCGCGGCGACATTGGAGACCAAGAGCTTGTTTCGAAGGTGATTCGGGATCATCGCGTGGATGCCGTCATTCATTTTGCGGGGTCCATTGTTGTGCCTGACTCCGTTTCTGACCCATTGGCCTATTATTCCAACAATACCGTGAAGTCCCGTTCCCTGATGGAATGCGCCGTGAAGGCAAAAGTTCCGAACTTTATTTTTTCGTCGACAGCTGCCGTCTATGGCAATCCCAAGAGCCTTCCCGTGTTTGAAACGGACGCGCCGTTGCCGATCTCACCTTACGGCTCGTCGAAGCTGATGACCGAGATCATGCTGCGCGACAGCCATGCCGCCTATGGTTTGAACTACGTGGCCTTGCGCTACTTCAATGTGGCAGGCGCCGATCCCAAAGGGCGCTCCGGCCAGTCGACACCGCGCGCCACGCACCTGATCAAGGTGGCTTGCCAGACAGCGCTAGGGCAACGCCCCAAGATGGATGTGTTTGGCAGGGATTACGACACGCCGGATGGCACCTGCGTGCGCGATTACATTCACGTCAGCGACCTGATTGCCGCCCACATGGATGCTCTGTCGCATCTTCGCAAAGGTGGCGCTTCGGGCATTTACAACTGTGGCTATGGCAAGGGCTATTCGGTGCTTGAGGTGATCAAGGCCGTTGAGCGGGCGCATGGCTCGCCATTCAAAGTGGATTATGGCCCGCGCCGTGCAGGTGATCCGGCTGGCATTGTGGCGGGTGCGGACCGCATTCGGCGAGAGCTTGGCTGGCAGCCCAGGCACGAGAACCTGGATTTCATCGTGTCTTCGGCCTTGGCTTGGGAAAAACACCTGCAGCGACGTAACGCTGCCTGATTGCGCGGAGCCTTTCGCGGTTCTAAAGGGCGCGCAGGAGGGATGCCATGTCATTTTCAGGTCTTCTGGTTTTCGCTGCCGTCTATTGTGTCTTTGTCTTCACGCCGGGTCCTGGCATGGCGGCCATGGTGGCGCGCGGGCTGGGTTCGGGCACACGCGGTGCCTTGCCTTATGCACTGGGCTTCATGCTGGGTGACATGGTGTGGTTCACGGTTGCTGCAACCGGATTGGCGGCACTGGCGCACCAGTTTGCGCTGGCCTTCACGATCGTCAAATATGCGGGTTGTGCCTATCTCCTATACCTTGCGTGGAAAATCTGGACGACGCCTGTCGCTGTTGGTGACATTGCAAAGAGCAATGCGGCAACCGAAGCCTGGCCCAGTTTTGCCGGCGCGCTGGCGCTGACACTGGGAAATCCGAAAGTCATCGTGTTTTTCATTTCCATCATGCCGCTGGTGGTCGATGTCGGTCATGTGACGGTGGGCGCCTATCTTGCCATGCTGGCTGTGATGGCACCCTTTGCGCCGGCGCTGACATTTGGTGTGCTGCATCTCGCCAAGCGCGCCAAGGTGTTGTTCCAGTCTGCCACGGCGCTGCGGCGCATCAATCGTGGCTCAGCCGGTCTGATGGCCGGGGCTGCTACGATGATTGCGTTAAAGGCCTGAGTTCAACACCAAACGCCTTCATTTCCCCATGATTGCAAGGCTGATAGACTGGGCCGAATCTGGTGGAGGACCTATGATGCGGAAACTGATCGTTGCCCTGATGCTTGGTGTGCTGGCCACCACGCCTGCCCGTGCCGATGCCAAGTTTGAGGCCTTTATTCAGACGCTCTGGCCATCGCTGAAAGCCCAGGGTGTTTCGCGGGCGCTGTTTGATGCCGCCTTCGACGGCATCACCGAGCCAGACCAGGTGGTGCTGAAGCAAGCGGCCACGCAACCTGAGTTCAATTCCACCACATCGGAATATCTCGCCAAGGCGGTGACCCAGGCCCGCATCTCAACAGGCCAGAAAGCGGCCAAGGAAAATGCCAAGCTGCTGGCGGCGCTGGAGAAGCGTTATGGCGTGGACAAGGGTGTGATCCTCGGCATCTGGGGCGTTGAATCAAACTACGGTGCGGACCTCGGCAGCATGAAGGTCATGCGCTCGCTGGCGACGCTGCTTTATGCCAAGCGCAAAGTTCAATATGCGCGCGAACAGCTGGTGGCGGCCTTTAAGATCTTGCAATCCGGCATTCGTCAGCCGTCAAACTTCACGGGCTCCTGGGCTGCGGCCATGGGCCATACGCAATTCATCCCCACGTCTTATCTCTCGTCATCAGTTGACTGGGATGGGGATGGCAAGCGCGATATCTGGGGTTCGAAGCAGGATGCATTGGCCTCGACGGCAAACTATCTTGCCAAAGCCGGCTGGAAGAGCGACCGGCCGTGGGGTTGGCAGGTGAGCCTGCCTGATGGTTTCAACAAGGCGCTGATCGGGCGCAGCCACTGGAAGACGGTTGCTGAGTGGAAGAAGCTGGGCATCACGGGTGATGGCTTGCCTGCCTCACAGGCCAAGGCTTTTGTGATGATCCCGCAGGGGCCCGACGGCCCTGCATTCCTTGTCACGCAGAATTTCATGGCAATCATGGCCTACAATCTCTCGCATTCCTATGCGCTGGCCGTGGCGCATCTGGGTGACAGGATTTTCGATGGAGCCGAGTTCACAGGCACGTGGCCTGACACGGGTTTCGGCCTGACCTTTGAGCAGCGCGTGGAAATCCAGAAGCGCCTCACTGCTCAGGGTTTTGACACAGGTGGCAGCGATGGCCGTTTCGGCGCACGCACATATGAGGCGGTGCTGGCGTTCCAAAAGAAGACCGGCCTTGAACTTGATGCCAAGCCATCTGCAAAACTGCTTGAGCGGCTGCGGGCGGGCGGCTAGCCTTTTCACATGTTGCGCGTTGTTGCAGGTGTGCTGGTTTGGCTGATGGTGGCTGTTGCGCCGGGCATGGCGCAGCAAAGAGCGCCTTCACAAGATGAGCCCCTGATGGGCTCCGAGGATTCACCAGCGGCTGTTACCGCTGCGCCAGCCGAAGCGCCAGTTGCGACAGCGCCTGCGCCTCCCGGTTTTGGTGGCGATGATGGCGTCTATCGCATTCTGGTCATTGGCGATGGTCTGGCAGGTGGACTTGGCGCGGGCATGACACGCATGAGTGTGGGCGATACGCGCTTCGAAATCGCCAACCGCTACAATGAATTTGCCTCGCTGATGCGGCCCGCGGTTTATGACTGGGCTGATGCCGTGGGCAAGATTGCGGCGGTCAAGCCTTATGACGCGGCCGTCATCCTGATGGGCACCAATGACAGGCAGGATTGGCGTGACGGCAATTTTCGTTACGCCTTCGGCACGCCGCAATGGACGGCTGCCTACGAAGCCCAACTGGACCGTCTGCTGGAAGCAGTGAAGGCAACCGGCATGAAGATTTACTGGGTTGCCTTGCCGCCGTTCGGTGATCCTGGTTTTGATGCTGACATGCAAACACTCGCGGCCCTGCAGAAGAAGCATGTGGAGGCAAAAGGCGGCGTGCTGCTTGACGTGCGCGCCGCGCTGCTGGCGCCGGATGGCAGCTACACAGACAAGGGCCTTGATGAAAACGGCATAGAGCGCAAGCTGCGGGAACGCGACGGCATCACCTTTTTCAAGCAGGGCAACAACCGGTTTGGCATTCTGGTGATGAATGCGTTGAAAGCTGCTGAACATCTGCCGGATGCAGGCGGGGCAGCCGCGCCTGCTCAACCAGTGCCCGACGTGGCAGTAACGCCAGCGCCACCTGCTGTCGCCGCACCAGATGCGGCAGGAACGCCGGTGTTTGCCCAACAGGGGCTTGATGGCAACGACATGTCGTTTGAAGCGGCATCGGTGCGCGAAGCGAAAGCCGAGGCCAACCCTGCGCCTGGCGAGCCGCACAAAGTGATTGCCGCAGCCACAGGTTCAAAATCGGAATTGCTGATGGTGCAGGGCAGTGTGGCTGCGCCACCGGCGGGACGCCTGGATGACTTCAGCTACACGCCGCCGCCCGCCAACTGATCATCGATCTTGAGGTGCGATGCCCTTGAGGCGCGCCACATGGGCGGCAATGTCTTCCTTGCTGTGGCTGGTCATCACGCGCCTGGTTGAAGCGGGATGGTTCATGAGGCCGAGCTTTTCCTCGGGCCGCCACGACTGCTTGGGGCGGATCGGGCGCGGCGCAAGATTGCCGCCGCAATTGATGCAGACATTGTGCAGAACATTTTCAGCACAGTCCGCGCAATAGGTGCATTCATAGGTGCAGATGAGGGCATCTCCGCTTTGCGGCGGCAAGTCCTTGCCACACATCTCGCAGTTGGGCCTGAGTTCCAGGCGTGCCATGGCTACCTCGGCAGGGTTGTTGATCCCATCAGGAATTCGTCAACGGCGCGGGCGGCCTGGCGGCCCTCGCGAATGGCCCAAACGACAAGCGACTGGCCACGGCGTGAGTCTCCGGCTGCGAAGACCTTGTTGAGCGAGGTCTTGTAATCCTTGACGTTGGCTTCGACGTTGCCGCGCGGATCAAGCTTGACGCCAAGCGACTTCAGCATGCCTTCGTGGACAGGATGCACGAAGCCCATGGCGAGGAGAACCAGGTCCGCCTTCAGATCAAACTCAGTGCCGGGGACTGGCTTGAAGTCTGCGCCGGCGCGGGCGCATTTCAGTGTCTTTACGTTGCCGCCTTCTCCTTCGAAGGCGATGGTGGCCACCGCGAAATCGCGGATGGCACCTTCCGCCTGCGATGACGATGTGCGCATCTTCATGGGCCAGTTGGGCCAGACCAGCGGCTTGTTTTCTTTCTCTGGCGGGGCCGGCATGATTTCAATCTGCGTGACCGACAGAGCGCCCTGACGGATCGACGTGCCGATGCAGTCTGAGCCCGTGTCGCCGCCACCAACCACAACAACATGCTTGCCTTCGGCTAAAATGGGGCGGTTATCGAGTGGCGTTTCCTTCGACACACGGCGGTTCTGTTGTGGCAGAAACTCCATGGCAAAGTGAACGCCATTGAGATCGCGCCCCGGAATAGGGAGGTCACGACCTTTTTCCGAGCCCGCGCAAATCAGCACGGCATCGAAAGAATCGATCAGCTGCTTGGCATCCTGGGTCACACCAATATGCGCGCCATAATGAAAGGTCACGCCTTCGGCTTCCATCTGGCTGATGCGACGGTCAATCAGGTGTTTTTCCATTTTGAAATCGGGGATGCCATAGCGCATCAGGCCGCCAGCCTTGGCATTCTTCTCAAAAAGATGAACGTTGTGTCCGGCGCGCGCCAACTGTTGGGCAGCTGCCAAGCCTGACGGCCCGCCACCGACGATGGCCACTTTCTTGCCTGTCTTTTCGGCTGCGATAAGCGGCTTGATCCAGCCGTTTTCCCAGGCCTTATCGACGATGGCGCATTCAATCGTCTTGATGGTGACGGGCACATCTTCCAGGTTCAATGTGCACGACGCCTCGCAGGGGGCAGGGCAGACACGTCCGGTGAATTCCGGGAAGTTGTTGGTGGAATGCAGGTTGCGCGAGGCTTCTTCCCAGTTGTCGTTGTAGACGAGGTCATTCCAGTCGGGAATCTGGTTGTTGATCGGGCAACCATTGTGACAATAGGGAATGCCGCAATTCATGCAGCGCGCCGCCTGCTTCTTGGTGCCTTCGTCGCCCAAGGGGATGACGAATTCATTGTAGTTGCGAATGCGATCCGCCGCGGGCGCATATTTGCGGTCCTGCCGGTCGATTTCGAGAAAGCCCGTAACCTTACCCATCTCACGCCCCCGCGGCGGCGAGCGGCCGCTCTTCGTTCTGCTGCATCAGCTCCGCCAGCGCGCGGCGGTATTCCACCGGCATGACCTTGCGGAACTTCGGCTTGTACGCATCCCAATTGTCGAGGATGTCCTTGGCGCGCGCCGAGCCGGTGTATTTCAGGTGATTGGCGATCAGCTGGTGCAGACGCTCCGAATCGTAGCGCGTCATATCGCTCATCACGTCGACCTTGCCGTGGCTCGCAAGGTCGCCGCCCTGATGATATTCCTCCTGCATCAACTCTTCTTCCTCGGCAACATGCTCGAGTTCGACCATCGCCATGTTGCAGCGCTGGGCGAAATCGCCGTCCTCGTCGAGCACATAGGCGATGCCGCCCGACATGCCGGCTGCGAAATTGCGGCCCGTCTTGCCGATGACGACGACGACGCCGCCGGTCATATATTCGCAGCCGTGATCGCCGGTGCCCTCGACAACCGCGATGGCGCCGGAGTTGCGAACCGCGAAGCGCTCGCCCGCGACGCCACGGAAATAGCACTCGCCCGAGATCGCGCCGTAAAGCACGGTGTTGCCGACGATGATCGACTCTTCCGGCACGGCCTTGGTCGCGGCCGACGGACGGATGACGATGCGCCCGCCCGACAGGCCCTTGCCGACATAGTCGTTGGCCTCGCCTTCAAGCTCCAGCGTCACGCCATGCGCAAGCCAGGCGCCGAAGCTCTGGCCGGCGGTGCCCTTGACGTCGATATGGATCGTGTCGTCGGCAAGACCCGTATGGCCAAAGCGCGCGGCGACCTCGCCGGAAAGCATCGCGCCAGTGGTGCGGTCGACGTTGTTGATCGGCGTCGAGATGCGCACCGCTTGCTTGGACGTCAGCGCCGGCTGCGCCGCCGCGATCAGCTTGCGGTCGAGCATTTCCTGCGAGCGCTGGAAGGCACGCTGAAAGACATAGGCAAGCAACGCGCCGCACATGGCGCCGATCAGAGTTGCGAATCCGTTTGCTAGCGCATCAGGCGTGAACGGTCGCAGTGAGTCGGACCATGCGACTGCCGAAGGTCCTGAAGCAACTACTGCCGCTGCCAGGGCGTGTGGCGAGCTTGCTGGGATGGCTGACGCGGCCGCAGATGCAGCTGAGGCAATAGGCATAGTTGGGGCGGCAGCAGTCGCTGTGTGTGAAACCTAACGTGTTTTCACCCGCACCATTGCAGCACATGCGCGCTCGGGGGCACAAGGCGTGCCGCCACAACGGTTAGGGGCGCAACTTGATGGGCCAACCGGCCTGAAGCAGCAGCACTGTGGTCCAGCGCCCATCGGTGCGCTCTGGCCGCGCCACCCCGACGTACGCGCGCTCCTCTCCAACGCGCGAACGGTG
>CALMEZ010000081.1 GCA_937864985.1 uncultured Alphaproteobacteria bacterium | reverse complement strand
TTGGACCTCGGGACGTGGTGCGACGACGCGGCGGCTCATAATCGCTGCCGGGGTGGCGATCTGTTCCACGTCGTCGAACTGCTCCAGCGCGAGCACGAGCGCACCGAACGGGTCGGTCCGCAGCAGCCGGATCGCTGGCGGGACGATGCGGGCGTAGGTGTCCTCACCGTTCTCGTCCATCCGCCCGGTCCGACGCAGCGTGAACCGGTTGATCGGTCCCCACCGGCCCACGTACTTGCGGTAGTCGCGGCTCAGCGTGGCCCGGGCGGCGGTGATCTCCTCGGTATCCTCAGCGCTCGCGCCTTCCAGCGTCAGCAGGTGGGAGGCTTGGTCACGCAGCTCCAGCAGGGCACGCAGCGCGGCTCCGGCGCGGCGCGTGCGTCGCTTGAATCGATGATGAGCCAGATCAACCAGTCGGGCCGCAAGGAATTCCCGATCCTGGTCAAGGCCGACGTGCAGGGTTCCGCCGAAGCCATTGTGCAGGCGCTGGAAAAAATCGGCAATGAGGAAATCCGTTCGCGCGTCGTGCATTACGCCGTGGGTGGCGTAACCGAAAGCGACATTTCTCTCGCCGCCGCTTCGGGTGCTGTGGTGCTGGGCTTCAACGTGCGTGCCAATGCGCAGGCCCGTGACGCTGCCCAGCAGCAGGGCATCGAGATCCGCTACTACAACATCATCTATGACCTGGTGGACGACATCAAGGCAGCGATGAGCGGCAAGCTGGCGCCGGAACTGCGCGAAACCTTCATCGGCAATGCGCGCATCCTCGAGGTGTTCAACATCACCAAGGTGGGCAAGGTTGCTGGCTGCCAGGTCACCGAAGGCTCGGTGCAACGCGGCAACAAGGTGCGCCTGATCCGCGACAACGTGGTTATCCACGAAGGCACACTCTCCACGCTCAAGCGCTTCAAGGACGAAGTGAAAGAAGTGGTGGTGGGCCAGGAATGCGGCATGGCTTTCGAGAACTATCAGGACATGCGCGCCGGCGACGTGATCGAATGCTTCCGCGTTGAGAAGGTGGAGCGCAAGCTGGCGTGAGGGCAATCTATGGGTTCTGAGGATAGTGGCTCATTCTATAAATTTTCTTTCGAACCGAAGCCGTTTGATTTTGATCACTGGAAAAAACTGCAACCACGGCAGTGGAATCCAATCGTAGTACTCGCCTGGTTTGGATGGATTGCGATCGGGTTTGTTGCAATTGGTGTTTCACAAGAATTGGCGAATTCCGCTATCCCGGCCCTTATTCTCATTGCTGTGATGGCTGTCGCCTTGCGGCAATATTCCAAGCGGATTGATGCGGACGCTTACGACAGATACAAAACTTCACTCAGACCTTTTGATTTGTGCATTGGAACTGGCGGACTATCGATAGTTGACGGCCGCACCAGCGAAAATTACGGGTGGGAGGATGTCACTAATTTTGAAAAGACCGAGGAAGGTCTAAAAATTGCTTTGAACAGCGGTAAGTCTTTCAAGCTTCCCATCCCGGAGAACGACGACGTTGAAAACCATGAAAACTACAAAGAACTTATCGGCTTCGTCGAAAATGGTCGAAATCAAGTAGTGATGGGGCACAGTTAGTATTCGTTAGACCTGGCGAACTACACCCCCGCCACCACCATGTAGTTCACACTCAAATCATTCGACAGCCGCCATTCGTTGGCGATGGGATGGAAGGTGACTCCGGTTTCGGTCAGCGTCATGGCGCCAGCGCCGGCGATCCAGCCTTTCAGTTCTTCCGGCGTGATGAACTTTTCCCACTGGTGGGTGCCTTTGGGCAGCCAGCGCAGAACGTATTCGACCCCGACGATGGCGAGCGCGAAGGATTTAGCGGTGCGGTTCAGGGTGGCCACGAACATCAAGCCACCCGGGTTCAGCATCGACAGGCATGATTTCGCAAAGGCGGCCGGGTTGGCCACATGCTCAATCACCTCCATGTTGAGAATCACATCGAATTTCTCTCCGGCGGTGGCGAGGGCCTCAGCCGTGGTCACGCGGTAGTCAATCGGCAGCGCCTGCTCTTCCGCATGAACGCGGGCCGTCTTGATGTTTTTCTCTGAAGGATCGACACCGACCACTCTGGCCCCGAGCCTTGCCATGGGTTCTGACAGCAAGCCGCCGCCGCAGCCGATATCGAGCAGGCGAAGACCTGCGAAGGGTTCCGGCGCGAAGGGGTCGCGGGCCATGCGGGCCGTGACCTGTTCCTTGATATAGGCTAGCCGCACCGGATTGAAGACGTGCAGGGTCTTGAACTTGCCCGTGGGGTTCCACCATTCGGCGGCCATTTTCGAGAATTTTTCGACTTCGGCCGGGTCAATGGAATGGGTGGAATCTGTTGTATTCATTGTACCTGCCTCAAAACCGGAAAATGTCCGTTCCTTATATTGCAAGCCGGGAAGCCGTCCACTAATAGGTTGCCACACGCCGGGCCGGGGATTCCCAGGATACGAAAAGCGGGTCTTTCCGGACGGCATTTTATTGTTGAATGGGTTCGAAATGGGCCGTCTGGTCATGAAATTCGGGGGCACGTCGGTTGCGGACATTGACCGCATCCGCAATGTGGCCCGCCACGTGGAACGCGAAGTCAAAGCTGGCAATCATGTGGCCGTTGTGGTTTCGGCCATGGCGGGCACCACCAACCAGCTGGTGGAATGGTGCCGGCAGGCGGCCTCGATCCATGATCAGCGGGAATATGACGCGGTCGTTGCGACGGGCGAGCAGATCACGGCGGGGCTTCTCGCCATCGTGCTGCAAGACATGGGCATTTCGGCGCGCTCTTGGTCAGGCTGGCAGATTCCCATCAAGACGGATGGCGTTCACGGCGCGGCGCGCATCACCGACATTGATGGCAGCGAAATCATCAAGCGCATGGAGCAGGGCCAGGTGGCGGTGATCACCGGTTTCCAGGGCATTGGCCCGGACAAGCGGGTGTCGACGCTGGGCCGTGGCGGGTCTGATACGTCTGCCGTTGCCGTTGCTGCGGCGCTGCAGGCGGCGTGTGACATCTATACCGATGTGGATGGCGTCTATACGGCTGACCCGCGCATTGTTTCCGGGGCTCGCAAGCTCGATCGCATTTCTTATGAAGAAATGTTGGAACAGGCGTCGCTTGGTGCGAAGGTACTGCATCTGCGTTCCGTCGAGCTTGCCATGGTCTATAAGGTGCCCTTGCAGGTGCGCTCGTCCTTCGAGGCGCCGGACGCGCCAAACCAGAACAAGCCGGATGGCACTGGCCCCGGCACAATCGTTTGTGATGAGGAAAAAATCGTGGAACAGCATGTTGTCTCCGGTATCGCCTATTCCCGCGACGAGGCGAAAGTTTCCATCCGCCATGTGAAAGACAAGCCTGGCGTTTCCGCCACCATCTTCGGACCCTTGGCCGATGCCGAAATCTCGGTCGACATGATCGTTCAGAACGTGTCGCCGGATGGCTCTTACACCGACATCACGTTCACCCTGTCACGCAAGGATCTGCGTAAGGCCATTGAGGTGATCAACGGCCTGCAGAGCAAGGTGGAATTCAAGGATGTGGTGCATTCGGCTGACGTGGCCAAAGTGTCGGTTGTCGGCATCGGCATGCGCAGTCATGCTGGCGTTGCCGCCAAGATGTTTACGGCGCTGGCCGACAAGGGCATCAACATCCAGGCCATCACCACCTCGGAAATCAAGGTTTCCGTGCTGATTGACGAGGCCTACACGGAACTTGCCGTCAGGGCCTTGCATCAGGCCTATGGATTGGACAAGAAGTAGTCCCATGACCCGCGCTGCAGCCATGACAGGTTGTGCTTGCCATTCCTGGCAAGACGTGGTGCTGCGCCTGCCCAAACCGTTTTACAAGCGCCGTAAACCCTAAGGACACCCCAATGGCTTCCCCCGCACTTGGCCCGCGTGTCCTCCTCCGAAGGCTCCGGGAAGTGATGGCGGAGCCGGAGACGGCACAGGCAAGACTGAACAAGATCGTGATGCTGATCGCCGCCAACATGGTGGCGGAGGTGTGCTCGATCTATGTCATGCGGCCCGGCAATGTGCTGGAGCTTTATGCCACCGAGGGCCTGAAGCAGGAGTCGGTGCATAAATCCAAGCTGAAGTCTGGCGAAGGCCTGGTGGGCCTGATCGCCGACCAGGCGATCGGCCTCAACCTGTCTGACGCCCAGCACCACCCGCAGTTCAAATACCTGCCGGAAACTGGCGAAGAGATTTACCAGTCCTTCCTTGGCGTTCCTGTCATGCGTGGCGGCACGGTGATTGGCGTCCTGGTCGTGCAGAACCGCACGCAACGTCACTACAGCGAAGAGGAAGAAGAAGCGCTGCAAACAACGGCCATGGTGCTGGCCGAGATCATTGCCTCTGGCGAGCTCAAGGAAGTGGCGCGCGAAGTTGCGGTTGATGTGGCGCATGTGCGAAGCCACCACCTTGAGAACGAAAGTCTCGCCGAAGGCATTGCCCTTGGCCATGTGGTGCTGCACGAGCCGCGCGTCGAAATCCGCAACATGATTGCGGAGAATGTGCCTGCCGAAGAAAAGCGCTTGCAGGCTGCGGTTGCTTCCTTGCGCAGCCAGGTAGACGAACTTCTGGATGGCTCGGAGGTCGAGCGTGCCACGGATTATTCTGACGTTCTCGAAACCATCCGCATGTTCGCGCACGACAAGGGTTGGGTGAACCGCCTTCGTGAGGCCGTTCTGACAGGCCTGACGGCAGAGGCTGCGGTGGAGCGCGTTCAGAATGACAACCGGGCCCGCATGAACCGCATGCAGGACCCTTACCTGCGTGAGCGCATGCATGACCTCGACGACCTGTCGAACCGCTTGCTGCGCATTCTGACGGGTGCTGCGGCCACCGCCTCGCGTACTGACCTGCCGCAGAATTCCATCGTCGTTGCCCGCAACATGGGGCCGGCCGAGCTTCTGGACTATGACCGCAGCAAGCTGCGCGGCGTGGTGCTGGAAGAAGCGGGCAAGACCAGCCATGTGGCCATTGTGGCGCGGGCGCTGGGTATTCCCGCCATCGGCCAGGCGACAGGCATTGTTGATCTGGTTGATCCGGGCGACGAAATCATTGTCGATGGCAGCACGGGTGAAGTCTTCGTGCGGCCCTCTCAGGAATTGCAGAAAGCCTATAGCGAAAAGGTCCGCTTCTATGCGCGGCGGCAGGCGCAATATGCAGCGCTGCGCGACCTGCCTTCCGAGACGGTTGATGGCGTGAAGATCAACCTGAACATCAATGCCGGCCTGATCGTCGACATGCCGCATCTGCATGATTCGGGTGCCGAAGGCGTTGGCCTTTATCGGACTGAGCTGCAGTTCATGCTGGCGCAGCGCTTTCCCAGGCTTTCAGCGCAAATCAAGCACTATGCCTCGATCATTGAGCAGGCCAAGGGAAAGCCCGTGGTGTTCCGCACGCTTGATATCGGAGCTGACAAGATTCTTCCTTATCTGCGACAGCCAAAGGAAGAGAACCCGGCCATGGGCTGGCGGTCCATTCGCATGGCGCTGGAGCGGCCGGCGCTGTTGCGTCTGCAGGTTCGCGCCATGCTGCTGGCTGGTGCGGGCTGCGAGATGAAGATCATGTTCCCGATGATTGCCAATGTGCCTGAGTATCTTCAGGCCAAGGCTGTCGTGGACAAGGAATTGGCGTGGCTCACGGCGCGCGGGCATGCGCAGCCGAAGAGCCTGAAGCTTGGCGTGATGATCGAAATTCCGTCGCTGCTGTGGCAATTGGATCAATTGCTGCCGCTTGTTGATTTCGGCTCCATCGGTTCAAATGATCTTGTGCAGTTCCTGTTTGCCTCTGACCGGCAGAACCCGCGCCTGTCGGGCCGCTATGATCCTTTGAGTCCGGCGGCACTCGGCGCCATGCGGTTGATTGTTGAAAAGGCGCGGGCACACAACAAGACGGTCACGTTGTGCGGTGAGTTGGGTGGCAGGCCGTTGGAAGCCATGGGCCTCGTCGGCATTGGCCTCACATCCATGAGCATGGTTCCATCAGGCATTGGACCGGTCAAAAACATGATTCGCTCGCTCGATCAGAAAAAGCTGTGGGCCTTCATGGAGCCGCTGCTGAAAAGCCCGGCCAATTCACTGCGTGGCGATCTCCTCGAATTCGCACAGCGTAACCGCGTGATGCTCTGATCAGTTCCCGTCTTCGGGCAGGCGTGGCAGTGGGTGCACCTCGACGCCTTCTTCGATGAGCTCGCGCGCCTCTTCGGGCGTCGCCTTGCCGTGAATGCCGCGGGCTTCGGCTTCCTTGTAGTGGATCTTGCGGGCTTCCTCGGCAAACTTGTCGCCGACGTTTTCGGAATTCTTTTCAACGTGGGCGCGGAACTCGCGCATCATGTGCAACATGGCCTGGGTGCGCGGGTCTTCCGCCTTGGCCAGCATGTGGGTTGGCGTGGCCTCGGACTTCCTGTTTGATTTGGCCGGAATGCCCGGTGCCATCAGCTGCTTTTCAATCTTGTTTGATCCGCAATGGGTGCACTCCACGAAACCGCGCTTCTGCTGCTTGTCAAACGACACGCTGTCGCTGAACCAGCCATCAAATTCATGGCCCTTGTCGCAGATGAGGTCGTAGCGGATCATGGCGCTGAAATAGCCATCACCTAAAAGGATTTCAAGGTGAAGGGGCGGGCATTGGCGAGTGCGGGAATGCGGGCGCGCGCGGTGGCTGATTGTTGCGGGTCAATCTCAACCATCGTGACACATGGATCAGTGCCTGCTTCTGCCAAAATCTCGCCCCATGGTGAAACAGCGATGGAATGCCCAAATGTGGAGCGGCCACATTCATGCGTGCCACCTTGCGCGGCCGACAGCACAAAGCTTCCGGTTTCGATGGCGCGGGCGCGCTGCAGCACATGCCAGTGCGCTTCACCCGTTGGCACCGTGAAAGCTGCAGGAATGGTCAAGATGTTGACGCCCGCCTTGGCAAGCGCATTGAACAGCAGAGGGAAGCGCACGTCATAACAAATGGCGAGGCCGAATTTTGCGAAAGGCAATGTGGCCGTGACAGCAAATTGACCGGGATCGAATGTGGCGCTCTCGCGGTAGCTTTCGCCCGACGCGAGATCGATATCAAAGAGGTGGATCTTGTCATAGCGCGCGACAATTTTGCCGTCAGGGCCAAACAGCAGACTGCGGTTCACGAGCTTGCCCGTTTCACCACGGAGCGCAAAGGAACCCGCATGAAGGTGGATGTTGAGATCTTTGGCGAGGTCTGAATAGGCGCGCACGGACAGGTCCGTTGCTTCCGTCTGGCAAATGGCTTTGTTGCGTTCCTTGTCGGGTTCGAAAAGGTTGGATACCTCTGGCGTTTGCACATAGGTGGCACTGCGGCCCGCTGCCTCACGGATGAGGCCTGTTGCATCCGCAAGGTTTCGTGCCATGTCCCGTCCGGAGCGCATTTGGATGAGAGCTGCTTTGAATGTCATGATTTTTGTGCTGCCAACAATTGATCGAGTTTGCCTGCGCTTTCGAGGGCGTGAAGGTCATCGCAGCCGCCCACATGGGTAGGGCCAATGAAAATCTGCGGAACCGTACGGCGGCCATTGGCGCGCTGGGTCATGGCGGCGCGCTCGGCGACATCACAATCCACGTCAATTTCCGTGAAAGCCACATTCTTGCGTTTCAGAAGGCTTTTGGCCCGGATGCAGTAAGGGCAATAGGGCGTCGTGTAGATCGTTACATCAGGCATGGGTTTCCGGGCACTTTGCTTTCAGGCCTCAATATGCAATCGGGCCGGTTCCAAAACAAGGGCGAAGGTCAGGAGGTGCACTTTGGCAGCTCCTGCGACCTTGAGGGCTGCGGCACAGGCATTTGCCGTGGCACCCGTCGTACGCACGTCGTCAATCAGCAGGATCGTCTTGCCATGGATATGCGCCTGCTGTCCGGCTGGCACGGCAAAGGCGCGTCCCACATTCTTGTGCCGGTCCTTGGCAGAGAGGCCCACCTGCTGGCGCGTCGGTTTTTCGCGTTCCAGCATGGCGCTTGACCATGGCTTGCCGCTTTGACGGCTGATCATTGATGCCAGCAGTGCGGCCTGGTTGAAGCGCCTGTGCCATAGGCGGCGCTTGTGCAGGGGCACGGGTACAAGCACATCGGACTCTGCCAGCAGGGTGCGGCCAGCGCCGCACATCAGGCGCGCCATGGCATGGCCAGCCTCGGGCGTATCCTGATACTTCAAGAGATGGACCAGATGCTTTGAGGCCTCATCGAAGGCCACAGCGGCGCGGCCCTTGTTCCATTGAGGCGGCTCGGCAATGGCGGCAGGCGACAAGGCGCCTTCGCCCTCGTCATAGGCAAAGGGTGTGCCCAAGGCGTCGCAAACGGGTTCCTCGAGGAAGTGGAGTCTCTGCCAACAGGCAAGGCACAACGCCGCGCCTTGCGTCACGGGGGATCGGCATGACAGGCACAAGGGCGGCGTCACCACATCCACAGCTGCCTGCCAAAGGCCAATCAAACCCACCTTCGCCGGCTGGAACAGGCTTGGCTTTTCGGCTATCGGCTCTTCCATCATGAACGGGCCACCCAAAGTCTTTGACCGGACACTGTATCTGGCGCGGCAAGCCGGCGCCAGTGGTGAGGCGCTGGGGTTGCTTGAAGCGCGAGTGCGGGAAGAGCTGCTGGACCGCCTGGCGGCGGTGAACCGGACTTTCGGTTCAGGGGTGCTCATCGCATCGCATCCCCGGGCCTTTGTTGAGGCGCTGGCGGGAAGTGGCAAGTGCGAGAGAATTCACAAGCGTTTGCCAGTTGCTTCTGATGATCTCGGGTTAGCTGCCGGGCAGTATGACCTTGCTGTGAGCCTGCTGGACCTGCACGCCGTCAATGATGTGCCGGGTTACATGGCGCAGGTTGCGGCCTCTCTGGTGCCAGATGGTTTGGCCGTGTTTGCATTTTTCGCCGGAGACAGTTTGCGCCAATTGCGTGAAGCCTGGCTGATTGCGGAACAGCAGGTCACGGGTGGGGTTTCGCCGCGTGTTGCGCCGATGATTGACCTGCGCGAAACAGGCGGCCTGTTGCAGCGGGCCGGGCTGGCCCTGCCCGTTGCCGATATTGATCGCCTGCCATTGCGCTACGGTGATGCGCTGTCGCTGATGCGCGAGATCAAGGGTCTGGGCTTTTCCAACTGTCTCGCCGGCCGTTCGCGACGCTTCACTACTCGCCGCCTGCTGCTCGCTGCTGCAGAGGCCTATGGCCGGGATTTTGGTGATGCCGACGGCCGCGTGCCTGCAACTGCGGAAATTGCCTGGGCCATGGCCTGGAAGCCACACGCCTCACAGCAGCAACCGTTGAAGCCCGGCTCAGCAAAGGCGCGGCTGGCCGAGGCGCTCAAGGTGCGAGAGGAAAAGCTTTAGGCGTAGGCGCCGTGGCAGTGCTTATAGCGCTTGCCGGAGCCACAAGGGCACATGTCGTTGCGCCCGACCTTGCCCCATGTCTCGGGCTTCTTGGCATCGAAGTTTGGGGGGCGGCCGGCGTTGGCGGCGGGTGCCGTTGCCAGCAGCACATCGCCCTGTGACGCATCATCAATGCCTGTGGTCA
This sequence comes from uncultured Alphaproteobacteria bacterium, assembly GCA_937864985.1. Lineage (GTDB taxonomy): Bacteria > Pseudomonadota > Alphaproteobacteria > Rhizobiales > Aestuariivirgaceae > Aestuariivirga. Next base: position 891 of record CALMEZ010000081.1, on the reverse strand, counting down.
GGTCAAGGTGGTGGGCCTGCATCATTGGCAGATCATCTTCAGACGGCAGTTCATCCGGCTGTGTCTGGATTTCGACGCGCATCAGCTGGCTGGTGACGGCTTCCTTGAGATGATGCACCAGCGCTTGGAACAGGTTGAAGGCTTCCGTCTTGTATTCATTGAGCGGATCGCGCTGACCATAGGAGCGCAGGTAGATCACCTGGCGCAGGTATTCGATGGTGACGATGTGGTCACGCCACAGACGGTCCAAGGTTTGCAGCAGGACAGCCTTTTCAACCTGGCTCATGATGTCAGGTGTGAAGCGCTTGCGCTTGTCATCGTAGAAACGATCAACCGTCTTGGTCACGCGCTCGCGGATTTCTTCGTCGGCGATGCCTTCTTCCTTGGCCCAGTCATCAACGGGGAAGTCGATGGCGACGGCGTCACGCAGGCGCTCGCGCAGGCCAACAGCATCCCATTGCTCGGCATAGGCATTCTCAGGAATGTGCTTGGCAACGAGGTCATTCACCACGTCATGGCGCATGTCGTCGATGGTTTCGGGAATTTCCTCGCCATGCATCAGGCCGATGCGCTGATCGAAAATGACCTTGCGCTGGTCGTTCATGACGTTGTCGAATTTCAGGATGTTCTTGCGGATGTCGAAGTTGCGGGCTTCAACCTTCTGCTGGGCCTTTTCCAGGGCCTTGTTGATCCATGGATGGATGATGGCTTCGCCATCCTTGAGGCCGAGCTTCTGCAGCATGCCATCCAGACGGTCAGAGCCGAAGATGCGCATGAGATCATCTTCCAGCGAGAGGTAAAAGCGTGAGCGGCCGGGATCGCCCTGGCGGCCGGAACGGCCGCGCAGCTGGTTGTCGATGCGGCGGCTCTCGTGGCGCTCGGTGGCGATGA
>CALMEZ010000080.1 GCA_937864985.1 uncultured Alphaproteobacteria bacterium | reverse complement strand
GAGCTCCAGCAGGCCGCCGAGCCCATCGACTTCTCCGGCGCCAGCCTGCCGGAGTTCATGGAAAGCTATCTGGCGGGCTATTTTGCGGGTTTTGCGCCGTCTACACCGCCCGAGGGCCTCTATGAGCGCATTTTGGCGGACGTTGAGCCGGCCCTGTTGCGCGCCAGCCTGGCCGCGACCTATGGCAATCAGCTGAAAGCTGCTGACCTTCTGGGCATTAACCGGAACACGTTGCGGAGTAAGCTTCGGGAACGGAAAATCATTCCGATTCGTGGACTTAGCTCTTAACTTTCAGATTTTGGTCGATTGTCTGGAATAAAACTGTCTCATAAACAACACAATTGGTGTTGATTTTGTGCAACAGTCGATTTCTACTGGCTGAGTTGATCCCAGACCCCCATGCCGACCACGCAAGATTTAATGAACTCGCGCTTTTACCGGAATATTCCGGACTGGGCGGCGCTTGGCCTGGTGACACTGGGCACCGCAGCCGGGCTTGCCACATTCGTGATCCTCACGGGCCTGACACCATTTTCGCTGAGTGAAGATCTGATCTGGTACCTGCTGGTGGGAAATGGCGTGCTGGCGCTGCTCATGCTGCTGCTTATCATTTACCAGATGGTGTTGCTCTTGGCGGCGCGTGCCCGCGGCACGCTGGGAGCCGGATTGCACATTCGGTTGATCTCACTTTTCAGTATCGTTGCTGTTGTACCCGCGCTTCTGGTGGCTTTGTTTGCCTCCGTTACCCTGAACAGGGGGCTCGATTCCTTGTTTTCCGACCGAACACAGTCCATCGTGAATACGGCTGCGACTGTTGCTGAGGCCTATCAAGTCAATGCCTCCGAAGCGACGCGATCTGATCTTGCCAACATTGCAGCAGACCTCAACGAACAATATGATTTGTTTCAAAGTGACAGGAAAGCCTTTGTGCAGCGCGTGGCGCGCCACGCCTTGCTGCGCAACTTGGCAGCTGCATTCGTTTTCGACAATGCGAAGCAGCAGATCGAGACTAATGTGACAGCCAATGACAAGATCATGTTCATTGCGCCATCAGAGACTGCGATTGCGAAAGCCGACAAGGGAGATATCGTCCTCATTCCCCCAGAACCGGGCGGCAACCTGGTCATTGCATTGATCAAACTACAGTCGTTTCCCTCGGATTATCTGATGGTCTACCGCATCCTGTCGCCGGTGGTTGTCGACCAGCTGCAACAGACCCGCGCCGCGAAAGCTGAATATGACCGTCTGTTGAAGCAGCGGCTTGGCGTGCAAATCACATATGGGGCTTTTTTTGCCATGCTGGCGTTGGTGTTCCTCTTGGCTGCGGTGTGGATGGGGTTGCGGTTTTCGGACAGGCTGGTCGAGCCGATCGTCCGGCTTCTCAATGCGTCGCGGCGTGTGGCCCAGGGTGATTTTAATGCCAAGGTTGCTGCGGTGAATGGTCCAGGCGACCTGATCACCTTGTCCCAGACATTCAACATGATGACAGACCAGATCCGCATGCACCGTGACCAGCTCATTGAAACAAACGAGCAGCTGGATGACCGGCGGCGTTTTACTGAGGCCATGTTGTCGGGGGTGAGTGCCGGCGTGATTGGCATAGACCCGCATGCACACATTTCGCTCGTCAACCGTTCCACCCTCAATCTGCTTGGCAAGCGTGAGGAGCAATTGCTTGGCTTGCCGCTTGGTCAGACTGTTCCGGCATTTGAGCAGCTCTTTGAATTGGCGCGCTCCCGCCCGTCGGGCTATGCGGACGGGCAAATCGAAACCATGGTGGCTGGCCGCGAGACAAGCTTCTTTGTGCGCATCACGACCGAGCGTTCCGATGATGCCGAGCATGGTTATGTGCTGACATTCGACGACATAACAAGTCTTGTATCGGCGCAGCGCAATTCCGCCTGGTCGGACATTGCACGCCGCATTGCCCATGAAATCAAGAACCCGTTGACGCCCATCCAGCTTTCGGCGGAACGTCTCAAACGCAAGTACCTGCCGCAGATTACCGATGACAGGAAGGTTTTTGAGCAATGCACAGACACGATCATCCGTCAGGTGGGTGATCTGGGACGCATAGTTGATGAATTCTCGTCATTTGCGCGGATGCCGAAGGCGGTGCCGGAAGAGAATGACCTGATTGACACGGTGCGCGATGCCACGGTGTTGCAGCGTGTTTCAGCCGGTGATGTGAACATTGAAGTGGTGGCCGATGTGGAACGGCTGGTGTTCTCCTTTGATCGCCGGCTTGTAACGCAAGCCATTACCAATCTGGTGAAGAACGCGCGTGAGTCAATCGAAGCGCGGTTGGCGACATTGCCTGAACCGCAAGGCATGCTGCTGGTTGAGGCGGGCATTGTCGATGGTGCACCTGTGATCAGCGTGACCGACAATGGGGTAGGCCTGCCGCAGGAGAATCGGCACCGTCTGGCCGAACCCTACATGACGACTCGGGAAAAAGGGACGGGGCTGGGGCTTGCGATCGTCAAGCGCATCATGGAGGAGCACGGTGGCAGCTTGGGTCTCGAAGACAACAGGTCAGGCATGGGTGCGCGCGTAACGTTGCGTTTCGCAACGCTCACCGATGCGCAATTGAACAGCATTTCAGAGAATAACGTGGACGCACATGGTAGCTGACATTCTCATTGTAGATGATGAAGCCGACATCCGTGAACTCATTGCAGGCATTCTGCAGGATGAAGGCTTCGAGACGCGTCTGGCGCATAATTCCGATGCGGCTTTGGCCGAATTGGCGCAGCGGCGTCCTTCCCTTGTTATCCTCGATATCTGGTTGCAGGGGTCGCGGCTGGACGGGTTGGACTTGCTGTTGGAAATCAAGGCGCGCAATCCGGATCTGCCGGTGGTCATCATATCGGGCCACGGCAACATTGAAACGGCAGTCGCTGCCATCAAGCGTGGCGCCTATGAGTATATCGAAAAGCCGTTCAATGCTGACCGCTTGTTGCTAGTCGTTGGCCGGGCGCTTGAGACAACGCGGCTCAAGCGTGAAAACGAAGAATTGAAGGGCCGCTCGGGGCTTGAGGTCGACCTGGTTGGCGCTTCGGCTGCGGCACGCAATCTGCGCGCCATGGTGAAGAAGGTTGCGCCTTCGAACAGCCGTGTGCTGATTACGGGACCGATGGGATCGGGGAAGGAACTGGCTGCGCGCATGTTGCATGCGACGTCGGCGAGGGCCAGCGGACCATTTGTGACACTGGCTGCTGCAGCGCTTGAGCCTGAACATCTGGAAGAGCGCCTGTTCGGTGTGGAGCATGCGCCAGACACCGCCTCGCAAATTGGCGCGCTGGAAGAGGCGCATGGCGGCACGCTTTATCTGGACGAAGTTGCTGACATGCCACTGGAAACGCAGGCCAAGGTTTTACGCGTGCTGCTTGATCAGACATTCCAGCGCGTCGGTGCCAACAAGAAGATCAAAGTGGATGTGCGCATTATTTCGTCAACGGCGCGCAACCTGCCGGACCTGATCGCACAGCAGCGCTTCCGTGAGGACCTGTATCACCGGTTGGGCGTGGTGCCGATCCATGTGGCGGGTTTGCAGGAGCGGCGCGAAGACATTCCAGATCTTATCGAACACTTTGCACGGACGTATTCTGCCGCTTCGGGGCAACCAGTGCGGAAGTTTGCTGACGATGCCATTGCCGTTCTGCAGACGCGGGATTGGCCGGGCAATGTGCGTGAATTGAGGAACCATGTTGAGCGCATCATGATCCTAACGGCGGGCGAGGGGGCGGGTGACATTTCGGCCGCGCAAATTCCTTCGGATGCGGCATCGAACGAGGGCAGCAACGGCTTCAGCGGCGAGCATTTGCTGGCGCTGCCACTGCGTGAGGCGCGGGAAGCCTTTGAACGCGATTATATTGCAGCCCAGCTGATGCGGTTTGGCGGCAACATCTCCAAAACGTCACAATTCATCGGCATGGAGCGGTCCGCCTTGCACCGCAAGATCAAGACCCTTGGTCTGACGGCGCGCGACGGCGAATAATTGAGAATTCCGGACTTTTGCAACCATGGGCTTTATGGTAGCCTGGCCCCAAAAAGAAGAGAAGGACCGCTGAAATGGCGCAAGAAAAACCGCAGAACCTGCAAGACACGTTCCTCAATCATGTACGCAAGGCCAAGATGCCGGTGACAGTGTTTCTGGTCAATGGCGTGAAGTTGCAAGGTATCATCACGTGGTTTGACAATTTCTGCCTGCTCTTGCGCAGGGACGGCGTGTCGCAGCTGGTGTACAAGCATGCGATTTCGACGATCATGCCGGCAGGGCCGATCAGCCTTTTCGATGACGAGTCCAACCAGTCTTGACGTCTGCCAAACGATCAAAGCCGAAACAGCACAAGACCTTTCAGGGTGCAGCCGTTGATCAACACGACGGCGACGCCATGCGTGCGGTTGTCGTGCACGTCGAGCCCAAGTCAAAGTCTGCCGATGCCGTTTCCAGCCGCGTTCCGGAAAGCAAGCTTTCCGAAGCCGTTGGCCTGACAAAGGCCATCGGCCTTGTTGTGACAGGCACAGTGATCGTGCCGTTGGCTGTGCCTAAGCCAGCGACGCTGATCGGATCCGGCAAGGTCGAGGAAATTGGCAAGCTTGTTGCTGACAGCGAAAGCGGGCTGGTGATCGTCAATGGGCATCTTTCTCCGATCCAGCAGAGCAATCTTGAGAAGGCCTGGAAAGCCAAGGTTATGGACCGGACGGGCCTGATCCTTGAAATCTTCGGCGACCGCGCGCGCACGCGCGAAGGATCGCTTC
>CALMEZ010000079.1 GCA_937864985.1 uncultured Alphaproteobacteria bacterium | reverse complement strand
ATGGCGCGCGCCAACACAGGGCTTACCTTGTATTCCTCGCACGGCACGGCAAAGCACATGTGCAGGAAGTTGCCAGCATAGCCAAGGTCATTGCGCGGATAAACGAAGGGTTGGCCGATCGAATACTTGTAGGCCATGGCGGCGATCGTCGGCACCTTGGCGATCATCCGGTGCGAGGCAATCTCGCGCTGGCGTGGGTCGCTGATGTCGGTCGAGTCGTGATAGAAGGCACTCATCGCACCGACCACGGCCACCATCACGGCCATTGGATGGGCATCACGGCGGAACCCGCGGAAGAACATCGCCATTTGTTCATGCACCATGGTGTGGCGCGTGATGTTCTTGTCAAACTGTTTGCGCTGCTCCTCGGTCGGCAGCTCGCCGTAATACAGGAGGTAGCAGGTTTCGAGAAAATCGCCCTTCTCGGCCAGTTGCTCAATCGGATAACCGCGATACAAGAGGACGCCGGCATCACCGTCAATGTAGGTGATCGTGGATTGGCAGGCGGCGGTCGAGGTGAAGCCGGGGTCGAAGGTGAACGTCCCCGTCTGGCCATAGAGCTTGGTGATGTCGATGACATCGGGGCCGATGGTGCCGGAATGCACCGGCATCTCATAAGCCTTGCCATCCAGAGTCAGCGTTGCGCTCTTCTTGGTCTCAGCCATGATCTTCTCCCATTTGCCGCAAGTCTATTGCAGCGCAATAAAAAGGTCAACAATGCTGCCGTATGCGAAAACGATACTACCCCATGCAGGGAATTATGCCACCTGATCCTTGATGCGGCCCAGGCTTTCGTCGCGCCCGAGGACCTCAAGCACGTCGAAGATGCCAGGCGATGTGGATGTGCCCGTCAACGCGGCCCGGAGCGGCTGCGCCAGCTTGCCAAGTTTCAAACCCGCAGCTTCGGCATGAGCCTTCACCGCCGCCTCAAGTTCCGCACCGATCCAGTTTGGCTCAGCTGCGAGCACCGGCAGCACCCCGGCAAGTGCAGCCTTTCCTTCATCGTTCAAGAGGGCCTTTGCCCTTTCATCCATCGGCAAAGGCCGCTTGGCAAAAAGATAGTTTGCACTGGCCTTCAACTCCACCAACGTCTTGGCGCGCTCTTTGAGACCCGGCAATGCCTTGAGCAGCTTGCCCTGCTTGCCTTCATCCAACGCAGCCAGCAGTTCAGGTCCGGCTTCAACATGCGGCAGGAACGCCATGAAATGCTTCAGCAAAACATCATCTGCCGTATGGCGGATGTAGTGTCCGTTGAGGTTTTCCAGCTTGGCAAAGTCAAACCGCGCCGCCGACTTGCCAATGCCTTCCAGGCTGAACCATTCGACCAGTTGCTCCGTCGAGAAAATTTCGTCATCACCATGGCTCCAGCCCAGCCGCGCCAAATAATTTCGCAACGCCTCTGGCAGGTAGCCCATGGCGCGATACGCTTCCACACCCAAGGCGCCATGACGCTTTGACAGCTTGGCGCCATCCGGCCCGTGGATCAGGGGCACATGCGTCATCGATGGCACGGCCCAATCCATGGCGAGATAAATCTGTGTCTGCCGCGCCGCATTGGTCAAATGGTCAACCCCGCGGATGATGTGGGTGACGCCCATATCATGGTCATCAACGACAACCGAGAGATTATAGGTTGGATTACCGTCAGAGCGCAGGATGATCAGGTCATCAAGATCCTTGTTCGGGATCACCACCCGTCCCTGCGCGTGGTCATTGATCACCGTCTCGCCCTCTTGCGGCGCCCGGAAACGGATCACGGGCTTCACACCCGCAGGCGCTGTCGACGGATCACGGTCACGCCATGTGCCGTCATATCGGATTGGCCGCTTTTCTGCCTCGGCCCTTTCGCGCATCGCCGTCAGCTCTTCCGGTGTGCAATAGCAGTAGTAGGCCTTTCCACGCTTCAACAGCTCATGCGCCACGTCCTGGTGGCGCGCGGCCCGCGCATGTTGCGACACGGCTTCTCCGTCCCATGTCAGCCCAAGCCAGGTCAGCCCATCGAGTATCGCGGCCACGGCGGCATCCGTCGAGCGCTCGCGGTCCGTATCTTCGATGCGCAGCAGCATCTTGCCCGATTGCCCCTTGGCAAAGGCCCAGTTGAACAAAGCCGTGCGTGCGCCCCCGATATGAAGATACCCGGTGGGCGACGGCGCAAAGCGGGTGATAACAGGCGATGACATGCCAGCTGTTTTCCTTGTAGCGTAGGTTCAGGGGTAAGGGGTTATGACCGTTGGGCAGGCGGATAGCACAGGCCAAAGCCTGCGCAAAGTGAAAGGCAGCGCCGCTGCCCCCGCCCTGTTGAGCCTTTCCCATGTATCACAGGCTTTGAGAGTTGAATCCGAGCGGCTGGTGATCTGGTCACCATTGCTGCTGGTCATCGGCATCTGGGCCTATTTCGCCCTGCCTGCTGAGCCTCCGACTTATTCTGGCATGGCGCTTGGGATGGCCTGCCTCATCATCATTCTGCGTCTCACGTCTCACAGGCTGTTGATGGTGCTTGCCTTGCTCGCACTGGGGTTCTCGGCTGCCCAGTTCCGCGCCATGACCATCGCCACACCATTGCTGCGCGCCTACACGCCAGATGTCAGCGTTGAAGGCTATGTCTGGGATACCGACCAGAAAAGCCAAGGACACTTCACGCTGACGGTGACAGTCGAAAATGCGGATGTCATTCCACCGGAAGAAAAGCCCGTCCGCGCCCGCATTGAACTCTATACCAAGGACAAGGCTCCCGCTCTGGGCGCTCACATTCTGGTCGTGGCTGCACTCGCACCATTGCCACGCCCCTCACGCCCCGGCGGTTTTGACTTTGGGCGCCAGCTTTATTTCCAATCTGTTGGAGCTGAAGGCACCAGCAAGGGCCCCATCATCCTCCTCGATGACGACGTGCCCGCCTCAGCCCTGCCATACCGCTGGTTCCGTGGATTACGTCTCGCCATGTCCACCCGCATCCGTCAGGCCATCCCCGGTCCCATCGGCGCCATCGCCGACGCCATGATGTCTGGCGAACGTGCGGCGATACCCAATGCCATGGTGCAATCTCTGCAATCTTCAGGGCTGTTCCACATCCTGTCAATTTCGGGCCTTCACATGTCACTAGTGGCGGGAGGTGCCTTTTGGATCGTGCGTGCCCTCCTCGCCCTGTCAACGGGCCTCGCCTTGCACTATCCCATCAAGAAATGGGCAGCAGGCATCGCAACGCTTGTCGGCGCAATTTACATGCTAATGGCTGACAGTGGCGCTGCCACCGAGCGCAGCTTCATCATGATTGCTGTCGTATTTTTTGCTGTTCTTGTGGACAGGCCCGCCCTGTCACTCAACAACCTCGCCGTCGCAGCCATCATCATATTGTTGCGAGAACCCGAACAGGCCATGGCAGCAAGTTTCCAGATGTCCTTCATGGCTGTCATGGGCCTTGCCGCTTTCTTCGCGTGGTGGCGGCCCGTGCGATTCTTCACGCCGCGCGCAAACGCGTCACGAGCTGAAACCATATTCCGCAAGACCATAACCATCATCGTGGCCTCACTTGCCACATCGCTGATTGCCGGCGCACTCTCTTCCATTCCTGCCGCCTATCATTTCGGCCGCCTTGCACCCTACAGTCTCATTGCCAATGCCCTGGCACTCCCCGTGGTCAGCATCATTGTCATGCCCATGGCCATGATAAGTGCTGCCCTCATGCCCTTCGGCTTGGAGCATGTGCCATTGCAAGTCATGGGTTGGGGCCTGCAGCTGGTCATGGTCATTTCAGATTGGGTGGCGGCATGGCCCGGCGCCCGCGAACAATGGCCCCACATCAGCGCGGAACTGGCAGGGCTCCTGTCGATAGGCATTGGCATCTTCAGCCTCGGCAAGACCTGGCTCCGCCTTACTGGTTTGCCCGTCGTCGCGGCAGCCCTCATATTGTTTTCGCCGACACCGCATGAGCCATCACTGTTGATCGAGGAGCGTGCCGCAAACGCCGCCATCCTCACAGAGGCGGGGCTCGTTCCCGCCGATCAAACGACTGGCAGCTATGCCGTCAAGCGCTGGCTCAATGACTTTGGCGACGATGCCAGCGTCAGTGAAGCTGCCACTCGCGAGGGCTGGGAGTGCAAGAACAACATCTGCACCACCGTGCTCGAAGGCCTGACGGTCACCTACCTTCGCCGCGAGGCCGAGCAGGCCTACACCTGCCCGGATGTTGACATTTTGATCGCCCAATTCCCCTTGCATGGAAAATGTTCGGGACAACAGCTGACGCTCGACCGTTTCGACGTCTGGCGCAACGGTGCCTATGAAGTCACCGTCGACGACCTGCAAGCCGCGGCACATTCTGCACGTTCGGAACAAGGCAAGCGCCCCTGGGTCTTTGAACCCCGCGCCAAGACACCTAAACCAGACGAAGACACCGAACCACTTGACCCAAACCAGCAGTGAGGGCACAAGCACCCCGGCTTTGACCGAAGCACTCCTGCGGAGGGGTGGCAGAGTGGTCGATTGCGGCGGTCTTGAAAACCGTTGAGGGTGCAAGCTCTCCGGGGGTTCGAATCCCTCCCCCTCCGCCATTCATCTCCGGTCCATTTCGCCATGCGGATGAATGCGTGATCAGGCCCCTATGGCAGGTGCTTAGGCGATTGCCGCACGCTTGTTCTTGCGTTTACACTTCCCGAACTGGACTGTCGCCCCGAGGCTGGCAAGCCCCAGCACCATCAGTGGCAAAGCGGCAGGAACGGGCACAGCCGAAATCTTAGTAGATGTGAAAGTCAAATTTGCGCGGTCCGACGCCGCGACTGAATCAGGATCATGCGTCAGCCCTGCCACAGAAGGTCCAAAGAACGGATTGACCTCAAGATCCAGAGACGATGTCGTCACCGCTGAACAGCAATTGTCTGCCCCAAATGCCAGGAACTCAAAATCAGTTATGACTCCAGCTGTAACGGTCCATGCATTAGTCAGTGGATTGCCAATGTACTCGCCAATCCCATAACCCGAGGTATTGCTCAGGACTTCGACGCTCGATGCGGCACTGGTCGCATCATCGGTCAAACCCCGGACAATTCCTGTGACGGTGCCGCCGCCATTGACGGCGTTGTCAAACGAAAAATTGAAATCGAGTGTGATCGCATAACCCGACGTCACATTTGCAACCAATCCTGCAAATGCCAAGAAACTCACCGCCGTCAGTTTGACAAACATGGTTCGGCCTCCAACTTGTGCATTTCAATGACCGTCAAATGCGGCACAAACTCATTTGGCCTCGCATGTAGTCACCAATTTGATTAAATTTGTATCAACATTCGGGCCGCGAGGCAGCGCAGGCTCGTTCGCAATTGCCGGTTAAAAGGCCCTGTGTGGTTCTCTGTTGGACATCAACAAGAGCAGGAAGGCATTCAACAGGACAAGCACGATGCCGGCAATCTCAAGCAACGCGTGCACTTTGACGGCAAACACATGCATCCTCAGAATGGTATCGACATGATGCATGGATATGAGGCGAAGCGCCACGTAAACCGAGCTGAGGCCCGCTCCCAGAATGGCCAGAAAGCAGCGCCGCAAGACCGACCGGAACCCATACAGCACAACCAGCATCAAAACCGATCCACCGGCAAGGGCCGCAAATGCCAGCAACATCTGGAATTCGCGGCGCTGCTTGTACCAACCTTCGGCCCTGGACATGCAGCGGCCCGTTGCAGTGATATAGGTTTGCAGGTCCATCTGCTTGTTCAGGCCAAGCAAGGCATAGAACACCAGTGCCAAAATCCAGAAACGAAACAGGGCCCGGGGCGCGCCGACGGCCGGTGATTTGAGTTTCACCAGCAACAAAACGATGACCAACACCAGAACCGCATAACCGCCAGTGATAAACCAGCCCACAAAGGAGGGATCGCCGATCTTCGGATGCCACTGTGCCGTCGCACACTCCATCAACGTGTCGAACGTCCCGCCCATCGCTCAAACCACCTCCGCCGGCGCCAGCGCGCAGGCCAGGTCGGGATTGATCTCAATCTGCAAGGTTGCGTGGCGGATATTGAAGCGCTCGGCCAACTCCTCTGATGTGTGGTGAATGAAGCTGTCACCTGGATGCCCACCCGGCATGACGAGATGGCAGGTCAGCGCAATCTCCGTGGTACTCATCGACCAGATATGCAGGTCGTGAACACTTGCCACGCCCTTCTGCGCCGCAAGAAACGCTTTGACCTTTGCGGCATCGACACCTGCAGGAACGGCCAGCAATGTCATGGCCAACGCCTCACGCAACAGGCCCCACGTTCCGAGGATGATCACAAGGTTGACGATCAGGCTCATGACGGGATCGAGCCAGAACCAGCTTGTGAACGTGATGAGAAGTCCCGCCACGACCACACCTGCTGAAACCAGTGCATCGGCGGCCATATGCAGGAAAGCCCCCCGCACATTGAGGTCGTCCTTGCTGCCGGCATGGAACAGCCAGGCGGTGACACCATTGATGCCAATGCCGATCGCCGCCACCACCATCATCGTCACACTCGCCACAGGCACCGGAGAACCGAGGCGCTGGATCGCCTCCCACGACAGGGCACCCGCCGTCACCAGCAGGAACACCGCATTGAACAATGCCGCCATAATCGAGGAACTGCGCCAACCGAAGGTGTAGCGCTCGGATGGCGCGCGCCGCGCCAAGCTGCTCGCCATCCACGCCACGATGAGACCAAGCACATCGCCAAGATTATGCCCGGCATCAGCGAGAAGTGCTACGGAATTGCCAATCAGGCCATAGAAAGCCTCAACCAGAACAAACCCTGCATTGAGAATGATGCCGATGGCAAATGCGCGGCCAAATTGCGCCGGCGCATGCACATGCCCAGCACCGCCATGGCCACGGTCACGGTGCGAGTGGCCGTGGTCTTCATGGGAGTGGTCGTGATGATGTTCGGCCATTGCAACAGGTCCTCTTCAACCCCGGCATCTGAACATCCCTGTAAGTTACTATTTTTTCTTGGTTTTCTTTGCTGGAGGTTTCTTGCTTGGAGCCTTCTTGGCCGTCGCCTTTTTGGCCGCAGGTTTTTTTGCGGCCGCCTTCGTTGCAACGGGTTTCTTGGCTGCCGCCGCCTTCGTTGAAACGGTCTCGGCTTTTGGTGCCGCCACCTTCTTCTCAGCCGCCAGCTTGGCGAACTTGTCGAAGAACTGCCCAGCCATCGACCGTGCCGTGCCGTCAATCAAGCGTGAGCCTAGCATGGCCATCTTGCCGCCCACCTGCGCATCAACGTCATAGGTCATGCGCGTCCCTTCTGGCACGGTTTCAAGGCGCACCGTCGCGCCACCCGTGGCAAAGCCCGCTAGCCCGCCTTCACCCTTGCCCTCGATGCGATAGGAATGCGGCGGGTTCAGGTCTTTCAGTTCCACATTGCCAGTAAATCCGGCCTTGATCGGGCCAATCTTCACCACAACCTTGGCCGACATTTCTGTGTCAGATTTTTTGGTGATGTTTTCGCAGCCCGGAATGCACTGCTTCAAGGTGTCCGGATCATTGAGTGCCGCCCAGACATTCTCAATAGGTGCTGCAATGATTTCTTCACCGCTCATTTTCATGATTCATTCCTCCCGTTTCGACAAATCTAGTTCAGCTTTCGCCGCGTTTCCATTGTTCCTTGGTTTCCGCGCGGAAACCCTCAAACCGTCCCTCGGCAATCGCCTTGCGGATGCCCTGCATCAGCCCCTCGTAATAGCCGATATTGGCCCAAGACAGCAGCATCATGCCCAGAAGCTCGCCAGACCTGATCAGGTGGTGGATATAGGCGCGCGAGTATTGCGACAACGCCGGGCACGGATGTTCCTCGTCCAGCGGTCGCATGTCGGTGGCATATTTGGCATTGCGCAGGTTCATCTTGCCTAACCGTGTGAAGGCCTGGCCGTGCCGGCCGGAACGCGTTGGCATCACACAATCAAACATGTCGATCCCGCGCGCCGACGCCTCCAGAAGATCATCGGGCGTGCCAACCCCCATCAGGTAACGCGGCCGGTCTTCCGGCAAGGCTGGGGCTGTGAAGTCAATGGTGGAGAGCATGAGCGCCTGCCCCTCACCCACCGCCAGCCCGCCGATGGCATAGCCCTCAAACCCGATTTGTCGCAGGCCCGCAGCGCTCCGAAGCCGAAGTGCCTCGTCTGTGCCGCCTTGAACAATGCCAAAATTGCCACGCCCCGGCTGTGGGTGTGCCTGGAACGCCAAGCGCGAGCGTTCGGCCCACCGCAGAGAAAGCTCCATGGCTTTCATCGCTTGCTTATCCGTGTGCGGAAACTCAATGCACTGGTCGAGCTGCATCTGGATGTCAGAGCCGAGCAGACGCTGGATGTCCATGGCACGCTCCGGCGTCAGCTCGTGCTTGCGCCCGTCGATGTGAGACTGGAACATGGCCCCGCGCTCGGTGATCTTGCGGATCTTCGACAACGACATGATCTGGAAGCCGCCGGAATCCGTGAGGATCGGACCCTCCCAGCGAATGAACCTGTGCAAGCCGCCCAGCGCCGCAACTTCCTCAGCACCCGGCCTCAGCATCAGGTGATAGGTGTTTCCGAGGATGATATCAGCGCCAGTGGCCTTCACCTGGTCAAGGTAAAGCCCTTTCACGGTGCCCACCGTGCCAACCGGCATGAAGGCTGGCGTGCGTATGTCGCCGCGTCCCGTGTGCACCGTTCCCAGGCGCGCCCGGCCATCCGTCTTGTGCAGTGTGAATCCAAACCCAGTCATGGCGCAGGCCATAGCAGGCTGGCATCGCCATAGGAATAGAACCGATAGTGGTGGTCAATGGCATGGGCATAAGCCGCCTTCATGCGCTCCACGCCTGCAAAGGCCGACACCAGCATGAACAAGGTGGAACGTGGCAGATGAAAATTGGTGATCAGGCCATCCGCCGCCCGGAACTGATAACCCGGTGTAATGAAAATATCCGTCGAGCCGCTGAAAGGTTCGAGGGCAGATGCCTCCAGAAGGCGCAACGATGTGGTTCCAACTGCAATGATCCGCTGCCCTTGGGCCCGCGCTTGCTTCAGCCGCGCTGAGACTTCGGGGGAAACCTCGCCCCATTCGCTGTGCATCTTGTGATCATCGGTGTCGTCAACCTTGACCGGAAGGAAAGTCCCTGCCCCGACATGAAGCGTCACGAATTCTTGTTGCACCCCAATGTCTTGCAGCCGCTTCATCAAGTCGGGTGTGAAGTGCAGCCCGGCCGTTGGCGCGGCCACGGCGCCCTTTTCACGCGCATAAATGGTTTGGTAGTCCGCCACATCTTGCGCATCCTGCGCCCGCTTGCCCTCGATGTAAGGCGGCAGCGGCACGCGCCCCACCGCGGCAATAGCCTCATCCAAAACCGGGCCTGAAAAATCAAAGGCCAGCACAACCTCTCCCGCCTCTCGTTTCTCTTCGACGGTAGCCAGCACATCTCCCAAAAGGCAGACACGGCCCTCTTCACCGAAACGAATGCGATCGCCGCCTTCCAGCTTCTTGGCAGCCTTTTGTGCCGCCGGCGCGTCGCGGAAAATACGCTGGGTGTTCACATAGCCAACCTTCAATTCGGCGGCATAAGCACCCGTCACGAACAATGCGGACATCAGGGATGCCAGGACAACGGATTTAACTTTCAACTTGATACTCCTGAATTAAAACGTAGTGCCCATCTGGAACTGGAAGACTTCAGTCTTGTCGCTGTCTTTCTTGTTCAGCGGCTTGCCGACACTGAATTTGAGCGGGCCAATCGGCGAAATCCATGCGGCAGACAAGCCCGTCGAGTAGCGCAGTTCGGCGATGTACTCGGATACCTTGCGGCCGGGCAGCTGGCCGCCCTCGCCGGGCTTTGCACCCTGCGCCATCTTGATCTGCACGTCGTCGGCATTGACCAGATATTCGGCGGTGACGCCAAAGCGGCCCGAGGCGACCTGCTTGATCGCCGAGCGCAGATTGCGCCCGTCGGCCGTGGGCTTGAAGCGCGCCGGGTCCTCGCCGCCCTCGCCGGTGTTCGACTTGCCGCCGATCCGGTTCATCGCCTCGGCGAGCGTGGTATGAGCCTCCCACGAAATCGAGCCATAGCTCATAGC
>CALMEZ010000078.1 GCA_937864985.1 uncultured Alphaproteobacteria bacterium | reverse complement strand
GCGCTGGCGCTGGCCGCCGGAGAGAGCCTTGGGCTTGCGGTCCAGCAGGTCTCCCAGTTCCACCATGCGGGCGGCCTCGCGCACGCGGGCATCCTGTTCAGACTGCGGCACGCCGCGCATGCGAAGTGGAAAACGGATATTTTCGTAAATCGACATGTTGGGATAAAGCGCATAGCTCTGGAACACCATGGCCACGTCGCGGTCGCGGGCGTCAACGTCGGTCACGTCATTGTCGCCGATCTTGATGTGGCCACCGGTCAATTCCTCAAGGCCCGCGATCATGCGCATGGTCGTGGTCTTGCCGCAGCCCGATGGCCCCAGAAAAACCATGAATTCCTTGTCTTTGATTTCGAGGTCAATGGCGTCAACGCCAACAACTTTGCCCCAGCCCTTGGACACCTGATTGAGCGTAATGGAAGCCATAACCGGTCGTTTCCCTTCTCCCAAAGATTGTTTTTAGGCGCATAAGGCCGGAACCAGCGCCTTGTTTATCGGTCTGTCTTAATAGCACATATTGACTTAGTCAAAAACAAAAGTATCTTAATCCAACGGCCGCTTCAAGGAACCGATCCCCATGTCACACTCGTCCAAGACCCAGTCAAAACCCTTTTCTGGTCAATTGCCACAAGACTTGAAACGCCGCCAGCAGGAGCTCGGCCGGC
The DNA here is from genome assembly GCA_937864985.1 of uncultured Alphaproteobacteria bacterium. GTDB lineage: Bacteria > Pseudomonadota > Alphaproteobacteria > Rhizobiales > Aestuariivirgaceae > Aestuariivirga. The sequence goes on along the minus strand of CALMEZ010000078.1, from coordinate 1,443 downwards.
CGATCCGGGTTGGCCTGATCGGCTCTGGCGAAATGGGCACCGACATCGTGACCCAATGCGATACGATGTCTGGAATCACCGTTGCGGCCATCGCCGAACTGAATCCCACAGCCGCGCAGAAAGCCTTGAAAATTGCGGGGCGGGATGACGACAGCCACCGCGTCGTTGACACGCAAACCAAGCTCGATGCCACGCTGGACAGCGGCAAGACGGCGATCACCAACAATGCCCAGTTGGTCTGCTCGTCGCCGCACATTGACGTGGTGATTGATGCCACGGGGGTTCCTGGCGTGGGCGCTGAAATCGGCCTCACCGCCATGGAACACGGCAAGCATCTGGTGATGATGAATGTGGAAGCCGACATCACAATCGGTGCCTATCTGGCGTCGGAAGCGCGCCGCCTGGGCGTCACCTACACGCTGGGTGCCGGTGACGAGCCTTCAAGCTGCATCGAGATCATCAATTTTGCCAAGGCGCTGGGCTATCCCATCGTGGCTGCCGGTAAGGGCAAGAACAATCCACTCAACATTGACGCCACGCCAGACGCCTACAAGGAAGAGGCGACGCGCCGGCACATGAACCCGCGCATGCTGGTGGAGTTCGTCGACGGGTCCAAGACCATGGTGGAAATGGCGGCGATTTCCAATGCCACTGGACTGGTTCCAGACAAGCCGGGCATGCATGGCCCGGCCGCAACTCTTGATGATCTGACATCGGTTTTGTGTCCCATCGAAGATGGTGGTGTTCTCTCGCGTAGCGGCGTTGTTGACTATTCCATCGGCAAAGGAGTGGCGCCGGGCGTGTTTGTCATCGTCAAAGCCCCGCACCCGCGCATTCATGAGCGTATGACCGACCTGAAGATGGGCAAAGGCCCCTATTTCAAATTCGTGCGGCCCTATCACCTGACGTCACTTGAAGTGCCGATGTCCTGCGCCCGCGCCGTGATGTATGGCGCGGCCGACATGGTGCCGCTGCCGGTGCCTGTTTCAGAAGTCTGCGCCGTGGCCAAGAAAGATCTTGCCGTTGGCGACAAGCTGGATGCCATCGGTGAATACACCTATCGTGCCTGGATCATGACAGTGGCCGACGCCGCTTCGTCGAAGGCTGTTCCCTGTGGTTTGCTGGAGCGCGGCAAGGTGACCAGGCCGATCAAGAAGGGTGAGTTGCTGACAACGGCCAATGTGGCCGTAGACACCAACGCGAAAATCTATCAGCTTCGCCAACGGCAGGACGCCATGCTGAAGGCCATGGCAGCTTGATTAAATAAGAATCGTGTCCAGCAAAGGACACATACAATGTGGGGTCGGACATGCCGCGCTATGACTATTCGTCGATGGGCTTCATCACCTATGACTGTCTGGGCTGGCCCTTCACGGAAGTGCCGCCGGGCGGTGGCACAGTATTCATCGATGAATTGACCTTGGCCGTTTCGGGCGCGGCGGG
>CALMEZ010000077.1 GCA_937864985.1 uncultured Alphaproteobacteria bacterium | reverse complement strand
GGATGCCCAGGTTGCGCTCACCTTTGAGTGCTCGGATCAGCCCGGGCAACGCCCTGGATGACAGGGTGTCGAAGATGGGCTGAGTGCGGGCCGGGAGTGGAACAAGCCTGTCTTGCTCGGAGAGCGGTGGCATCAGGCTCGGCCTTAGCTTGGCGAGTACGATGACATACACGACGTACAGTCCCGCCAGCATGATTCCGGGGAAAAACGCGCCTGCATACAGCTGAACGACGGAGACCCCTGCAGTCGCTCCATAGACGATTAGCATGACACTGGGCGGGATCAGAATACCCAAGCACCCGCCCGCAGTGATGGCCCCTGCAGATACCTTGACGTCATAGCCACTTCGCAACATCTGCGGCAGTGCCAGCAGGCCCATCAAAGTCACCACGGCGCCTACGATGCCCGTTGCTGTGGCAAACACAGCGCAGGTGAACAGCGTTGCGACCGCCAGGGAGCCGGGCACCCTGGCCATGGCGAGATGAAGGCTTTTGAAAAGTCTTTCAATCAGGTTCGCCCGCTCGACCAAGTAACCCATGAAGACAAAGAGGGGGATCGAAATCAGGACGTCATTGCCCATGACCTTGAATGCTGACTGAACCATCAACGTGAGGGTCTTAGACGTGTTCTCCTCGTACGCAATCCAGGTGAAGATCATGCCCATCCCCATCAGCGTAAAAGCTGTGGGGAAGCCAAGCATGATCGCGACGACCACCAGGGCAAGCATCATGAGCCCAAGATGTCCATTGGTGATTTTCGGCGCACTGAGGAGCATCACTGCCGTTCCAGCGATGATCAGGCCCATCAGAATGAAGCCGAACCAGAGTTCCTTGCGGACTTTCATCGTGCGGTTCCTTCGCGGTTGACGAATTGGTCCAGTTGGGCAATGTCCTCGTCTTTGACGTTGACCATGGCTTTCAGCTTGTCAACATCGACTTCTTCGACGTCCTGTTCACGCGATGGCCACTCCCCGTGCCGGATACATTGCACGCAACGGACAATTTCCACAAGTCCCTGCAAAAGCAGCATGCCACCTGCAAGAGGGATCACAAACTTGAATGGATACAAAGGTAGTGGGGTCGCTGAAAACGTGCTTTCACGAATCGCAAGCGATTCATTGGCAAAGTTCCAGCCCGCCCATGTCAGTGCCACGATGCCCGGGAGAAAAAACAGGAAATAAAGGATCAGGTCCAGTGTTGCCTGCGTGCGCGGCTCAAAGAAGCCGTATAAAACATCTCCACGTACATGGCCATTCTTGCTCAATGTATAGGCACCGGCCATCATGAACAAAGTCCCATAGAACATGATCTGGGCGTCCAGCGCCCAGTCGTGTGGTGCGTTGAGCACATAGCGCGAAAAAACTTCCCAGGTGATCATGAGGGTCAGGGCGACGATGGTCCATGCACAAGCTTGGCCAAGCCAGGTGGAAAGGCGATCGACACTGAGGAGGATGCGTTGCATGGAAATGTCCTGCAGTTGTGGGGATGTCAAAACAAATTAGGGCCACCGGCCTTGCGGCATCGGCGGCCCTGGCTTCGGCGGAAGGGTCAGGCCTTCTTGGCTGGCGCGCGGAAGTAGTGGTTCCACGCCATCTTGAAATCCACCATGTAGTCGTTTTGCCATTGGCCGGCGCGTTGGGCAAATGCGCGCTGGGACTCCATGACTTTCTTGAACAGCGGATTTTCAGCCGACTTGGCGGCGGTCACCTTGTCCCAAGCCGCCAGTTGTGCGCGCAGGATTGCATCGGGTGTCTTATAGAAATTCACCTTGTCCTTGGCCTTGAGCTCAATATAGTCCTGCGAATTGCGCTGGATCGCCTTCCAGCTCATGTCAGCGCTGGCTGCCTGGACGGCGTAGTCGATGATCGCCTTGAGTTCGCCTGGCAACGCATCATATTTTGCCTTGTTGAACAGGATTTCGAACTGCTCACCCGATTGATGGAAGCTCTGCAGCATGCAGTTCTTGACCACATCCGGGAACCCGAGAACGCGGTCCGATGATGCGTTGTTGAATTCGGCCGCATCGATCAGACCGCGGTCCAGCGCAGGGACAATTTCCCCCCCTGGCAGAGGGTTGACGGCAGTCCCAAGCTCCTTGAAGACGTCAATGGCCAAACCGACGGTTCGGTACTTGAGCCCTTTCATGTCTTCGACCTTGGCGATGGGCTTTTTGAACCAACCCAGAGGTTGGGTCGGCATCGGGCCGTAAACAAAGGAAACCACATCGATGTTCAGGCTCTTGTAGATCTCCTCCAGAATGGCCTTGCCGCCCCCGTAGTAGTGCCATGCCAGAACCATGTTTGGGTCCATCCCAAAGGCAGGGCCGGAGCCCCATAGGGCCAGCGCCGTGTTCTTCCCGTAGTGGTAGGCGAGCACACCGTGGCCGCCATCCAAGGTGCCCTTGTTGACTGCGTCCAGCAGCTGGAATGCGGGCACAACTGCGCCTGAAGGAAGCACTTCGATTTTCAGGCGTCCGCCGGCCATGTCATTGACCTTCTTCGCGAAGTCGTTGGCGTACTCGTGGAAGATGTCCTTCGCGGGCCAGGTGCTCTGGAAGCGGAACGCGGTCGTCTGGGCCATCGCCACCATCGGCGCCGACATGGCACCGGCGGCGACCGCCGCGCCCTTGATCAGGCTGCGACGACGGGGTTTCTGTGAATCGGTCATGGTGTGTCTCCTGGTGATAAAGGTTGTTAGCACGCTATCTTTTCCGGTCAGGACGCCTTCCTGAAAGAGGGTTTACACGGAGCCGCCATGCCTTGGCCAATTTGGGCCCTTGCAGCCAGCCGTTGCCCGGAGGCTGGCAGAATCCCAGCGACGATGAGCAATCCAGAACCCACATCCAGCTTTTCAAACTCCGCAAGCGCGGCGCCAGCCCAGGGCTATGCTGGCGATGTATCTCCTGAGCAGGCCTACGCCTGGTGGCAAGCCGGGAAGGCGGTGCTGGTCGACGTGCGGTCGGATGCTGAACGCGAATGGGTCGGTGTGGTGCCGGGGGCGCCGGCGGTGGCCTGGAAGCAGTGGCCCGGCATGGTCCTGAATCCCCAGTTCGACGAACAGATCCGTTCCGTGGTGGCACCAGGCCAAAGGGTCTTGCTGCTTTGTCGCAGTGGCGTGCGGTCCATCGCGGCAGCGCGACGGGCGACAGAACTGGGGCTGGAGGCTTACAACATTCTGGAGGGATTTGAAGGCGATCCAGACGAGCATGCCCACCGCGGGCGCAAGGGCGGGTGGCGGTTTCGCGGATTGCCTTGGCGGCAAGGCTGACCCAGCTGCGAACTGCTCCACCTGCAAACCTTCGTCTTTAAAACTTCATTTCAATCGGGAGATCGCCACATGGCTGTCCATCTGTCAGCACCCATCGCTTCGGAACTTCACCCCATCAACGGCCTGCGGATCGGCGTTGCCGAGGCAGGCGTTCGCAAACCCAATCGCAAGGACGTCACTGTGGTCTTGATGGACGAAGGGGCGTCGGTGGCCGGTGTCTTCACGCGCAATCGCT
>CALMEZ010000076.1 GCA_937864985.1 uncultured Alphaproteobacteria bacterium | reverse complement strand
CGGTCACATGATCCGCGATGTCCGCTTCGAGCAGACCGTCTATCAACAGCCGCCCGAGAAATTCGAAGCGGGAACGCCGGACATCGCGGGTGTGGTGGGTTTGGGCGCCGCCATCGATTTCCTGCACCAGGTGGGGTTGCCCGGGATCGCCGCCTACGAGCATTCCCTGTTGGAGTACGCCACCCATGCGTTGAGCTCGATACCGGGGCTCCGCTTCATTGGAACGGCGCTGAACAAGGCGAGCGTGTTGTCGTTCGTCATCCCTGGAATTCCGAACGAGCGAATTGCCCGGCATCTCGATCGCGAGGGGATCGCCGTGCGGGCCGGTCATCACTGTGCGCAGCCGGCGCATCGCCACTTTGGTCTCGAAGGGACCGTCCGCCCATCACTTGCCTTCTATAACAACCACGCCGACGTCGATGCCGGGATGCTGGTCGCACACTTCGCCCGGATCGCCGAAAAGGAAGGCATCGCGATCGAGGACGAGGCGCTGCGCCTCATCGCCCGCGCCGCCGAAGGCTCGGTGCGTGATGGCCTGTCATTGCTTGACCAGGCCATTGCCTATGGCGATGGCAAGGTGAAAGCCGATGATGTGGCGGGCATGCTGGGTGTCATGGACCGTACTCGCGTGATCGACTTGTTCGATGCAGTGATGTCTGGTGAACCGGCCCGCGCGCTGGCCGAAATGGCCACGCAATACGAAGCGGGCGGTGATCCGCAAACCATTCTGACCGACCTCGCCGAATTCGTGCATTGGGTCACGCGGCTGAAGATTGTGCCGAAGTCGGCCGCCATGGATTCCACGCGCACCGCCCTGGAGAAAACCAAAGGCACTGAATACGCGGCCAAGATTTCTGTGCCCCATCTGGCGCGCGCTTGGTCGATGTTGCTCAAGGGCATTGCCGAAACGGCAACCGCATCCCGGCCCGAGCACGCCGCGGAAATGGTGTTGATCCGCCTCTGTCATGCCTCCGACTTGCCGCAGGGTGAAGACCTGGCCAAGCTCGCTAAACAGGCTCAGGCGCAACCCGTTGCGCCGGCCTCTGGCAGCACGGTGCGTCCCGCCGTCACACGTCCCGATTTTGCGCCGCCGCCAGCTGGGACGCCAGTGCACGGCCCCGCAACAGCACGAAAGTTAGCCGAAGGCCCCGCGCTCGAGGCCACGCAACCGCCCGTGCTCGGCAGATTCAACGACCTCATCAAGCTGGTGGGTGAACGCCGCGATGTGAAACTCAAGACCGAGCTCGAACGCTTCGTCCGTCCGATTTCATTTGCCGATGGCAAGTTTGAAATGGCGCTGGAACGGGGTGCACCGCCTAATCTTGCCAATGAGCTGAGCCGCAGGCTGGAGGCCTGGACGGGCCGCCGCTGGATGATTGTCGTGGCCCGCGACGGCGGCAGCGAAACCCTGTCCCGGCAGAAGCAGACGGCTGCCGCCCTGGCAGAGCGGGAAGCCTTGGAACTTCCCGCCGTCAAGGCGGTTTTCGCCATGTTCCCCGACGCCAAGATTACCCGCGTCGGCGCGCCCGATGCATTGCCGCAACAGGCAGAAACCGATTCACCACAGGAAGAGACGGATGAAGAATATCGCTGACATCATGAAGCAGGTTCAGTCCATGCAAAGCCGCATGGGCGAAATGCAGAGCAAGCTTGAGGCCATGACAGTGAATGGCCAGTCCGGTGGCGGTCTCGTCAAGGTCACCATGAATGGCAAGGGTGCCGTGCAATCGATCAGCATTGATCCATCACTGATGAAGGCCGATGAGCGTGAAATCCTTGAGGACCTGCTGGTCGCCGCCTGTGCCGATGCCAAGGGCAAGGTTGAAGCGGCGGCGGCAGACGAAATGAAATCCCTCACCGGTGGTTTGCCGTTGCCGCCCGGCATGAAGCTGCCCTTCTGATCACCACCAATGAAGCGCCAGGCCGGCCACGAAATTGAAAAGCTGATCCAGCTTCTGGCGCGCCTGCCGGGGCTTGGGCCACGCTCGGCCCGCCGCGCCGTTCTGCACCTCATCAAGAATCGCGAAAAGCTGATGGACCCGCTGACCGTGGCGCTTGAGGATGCGCGCGACACCGTCTCGGTCTGCCATGAATGTGGCAATGTGGATTCCTGCAATCCCTGCACCATCTGCGCCGATCCGCGCCGCGACCGCAGCATGATCTGTGTCGTGGAAGAGGTGGGTGACGTGTGGGCCCTGGAGCGCGCCAATGCCTGGAGCGGCTTGTATCATGTGCTGGGTGGAACGTTGACGGCGCTGGGCGGCGTCACGCCGGATGACCTGTCAATTGGCCAGCTTCTGTCGCGGGCCGGAAATGGTACGGTGAAGGAAGTGGTGCTCGCCACCAACGCCACCGTCGACGGGCAGACGACGGCCCATTACATCACCGAACGGTTGAAGGAGCAGGGGCTTGCCACCTCGCGCCTCGCGCATGGCGTGCCCGTGGGTGGTGAACTGGATTACCTGGATGAGGGAACCCTCACCCAGGCGATCCGGGCCAGGCGGCCCTTCTAGAACAGATATTGGAAAGACGGCCCGCGATCATAACGCCGCGGGTCGTCAACGACATTAAGCGTGGCCAGGGCCTTCGCCGCGGATGTGACCGGCTGGGTCGTCAGCGCCGCGACCGCGACGGGCAACCTGCAGCAATTCAATACCAGTTTCGACCGATGCATGGCCCGCACCTTCGCCACGCACGTGGCCAGCCGGATCATCTGCACCACGGCCGCGGCGGGCTTCCTGGATCAGCGAGTCTGGCAACACGATCGCAGCGTGGCCTGCGCCTTCATGGCGGACATGGCCAGCCGGATCATCGGCGCCGCGGCGGGCAAGGGCAGGGGTGACCAGCAGTGCGGTTGCGACGAAAGCGGTAAGAAATTGATACTTCATGATTTTCTCCTCGATTGCGGGTTGATCGGTGTGTTTTTCCGATACGCAAAACCTAGCGCAGGTTGTTTGCCTGTCGCTGACAGGCCCTGTCAGTGAAGTGTCAGAAAATCCGTAAACCGGGCTGATACAGTTCGCTCCCCACTTTATTCCTGACAAAATTTTAATGTGATCGGTGGCAACACGCCCCAATTAACCAATGGCTAACCACGGTGAAAGCCTGCCTCGCCTGTTGGCGCAAACCGGACCCGCGCTTGCTCCTCTGCTCCTGAGATCACGGACGAAGTGCCAATCGTCCCGAAATGAAACAGGAGCTGACCATGACCATCCGCCGCCGTCTTTCCAGCGCCATCCGCCGCCGTCTTTCCAGCGCCATCCGCCGCTTCAAGGCAGATCAGCGTGGCAATGCCGCAATGGTGCTCGCCATCGCTGCCGTGCCCATGATGTTGGCCGCCGGTGCTGCCATTGATTTCGGACGTTTTTCTTCGGTGCAGACGCATCTTCAGGCTTCTCTCGACAATGGCGCATTGGCTGGTGCCGCCGCGCAGGATGCCTCAAATGCAGACCGTGAAGCTTACGCCCAAAAGCTGTTCCTCGCCGACATGGCCCAGGGCCCGGCAGCAGGCATGCCCGTGTCATACAGCTTCAAGGTTGTCGGCAAGGATATGATTGCCTCCGCCAGCCTTGACGTGCCCACCACTTTCATGGCTGTGGCAGGTGTTTCCAAAATGACAGCGGTCGGCAAGAATCAGGTCGGGATCGGCCAGGGCAAGAAGGCCGAAATCGCGCTGGTCCTCGATTACTCAGGCTCGATGGGCGATGCCATTAAGGGCCAGGTCAAATATGTGGCCATGAAAAACGCCGCCAACAAGCTGGTGACTGATCTTGCCAAGTCCAATCCGACAAATGTCAAGTTCGGCCTCGTGCCATTCTCTCATCACGTCTACACAACGCTGCCGGGTTCATATGTCGTCGGCAAGTCCGGCACCTGGACGGGCTGCACACAGGATCGCAAGTATCCCTACAATCTTTCGGACTCAACACCCACCACCGACGACGCCTCCAAGTGGGGCCAGGCCATTGCGCCAGACCATGCTGACTGGGGCTGCAACGGCTACAAGAACGATGGTAATGGCTATGCCAAGCACGGCCTCGTCGTTCGTCCGCTCACGGACAATTTTACATCCATCACCACGCAGCTTGGCAGCATGACGCCTTATGCCTACACGCATATCGCGCTTGGTGTTGAGTTCGGTTACCAGCTCCTGTCGCCTAACGAACCTTTCGCCGAAGGCAAGCCCTATTCCGACACCACAACAGAAAAATTCATGGTGGTGCTGACCGACGGCATGCAGACAGAACCCGCCTTTGGTCCGTCGGGCCGCAGCGTTGCCCAAGGCGAAGCCAATCTTGAAAAACTGTGCGCCAGCGCCAAATCGAACAAGATTCACATCGTCACCATGGCCTTTGACATTGACGACACCACCACCCGTCAGCGCCTGCAGAAATGCGCCACTGATCCTGGGAAGGATTTCTTCGTTCTCAGTGACACGGCTGATCTTGCAAAGGCCTTTGAGTCCGTGAAGAACGCCATCAGCGACCAGGTCTTCCTGAGCAAGTAAGAGACATTAGCTCCGCGCAATTGCCTCCCGCACCAGGTGGTGGGCAATCGCGTAGGGGTTGGGCGCGCGGAAGCCTTCGGGGTGGGTCCCATTTACCATCTGTCGCGCTTCATCAAGGCTGAACCAGCGGGCCATCTCAAGTTCCTGCGCATCCACCTTGATCGTGTCATCCAGTGCCTCGCACAAGCAGCCGATCATCAGGCTTGAGGGAAAAGGCCAAGGCTGGTTGGTGATAAACTCGACACGGCCAATCGCAATGCCGGCCTCTTCGCGCACCTCGCGCCGCACGGCGTCCTCGATTGTCTCACCAGGTTCCATGAAGCCTGCAAGTGCCGAAACCATGCCCGGCGGCCAGGATGATTGCCGGCCCAACAAGATGTTGCGGCCATGCAGTGCCACCATGATGACCACCGGGTCTGTCCGCGGAAAGTGCTCAGTGCCGCACGCAGCACAATGACGGCGGTAACCCTGGTCATGCATCACGGATTTGGCGCCACATTTCGCGCAAAAGCCATGGCTCTCATGCCAGTGCACCAGACTGCGGGCCTGCGCCAGGATCGAAAGCTGATCCGCCGGCAGATGCCCTGCCAACATCACACCGCGCAAAGGTTGAAAGTCACCGCCGTCACCCTCGCCTTGCAGGGCAAACCAGCCATGCCCCTCAGGTTCGGTGCCAAGGAATACCATTTCAGCGGACCGAGATGGCCGCTGCAAAAATAAATTAACGCCCTCCATCCGCACCGTGTCGCCGCGCACCTGCACGAAACGAGCCGTTGGGCTTTGGCGCAAATTCTCCACGAAATCAGCGTCATTCCTGCGGTTTCCACAGCGGTCCAGGGGCGAGGTGGTGAAAGCAAAGTGGGTCATCGATAACATCCAAGGGCAGCAGCAGGGGTTGCGATTCGCAATTGCAAACAGGTGCTTAACTGAATCTTTACCAAGAACGTTAACTTTCCGGATTTGAACAACTGTGTTTTGGGTGATTTGCCCCGGCTTTTGCCTTTGAAAAGCCGCCAAAATCCACCCTCAGGACGTCTGGATTGGGGAGCTAAATGAAGCCTGGCATACCGTGGAGCGTCAAGGGTATCGAGCCTGATGTGCGCGAAGCAGCAAAGGAAGCGGCCCGCCGCTCAGGCATGACGCTTGGTGAATGGCTGAATACAACGATCCTCACCAAAGCCGACGATACACCAGAAAACCTGGGTGCCGAATCTGCCCGTAAGCCGCGCGCCGCCCATCGCGCACCGGTTGCCAGCCATGCCTTGGAACGCACCGCAAGTCGCCTCGAAGACATTGCCGAACAGTTGAGCCGCCTGTCCCAGCGCGACAGCTACACCGCACCTCCCCGCTATGAAGGTTCGGAACGCCAGGCTGACAGCGAAGCCTTTACCCGCATTCTCAATCGCGTCGACAGCAACGAACGCCAGACGGTGGAAGCGTTCACCGCCGTCAACGAGCGCTTGTCAGTGCTGGGCCGCCAGATCACCCAAGCCTCCAAACAGCGCAGTGACCGCCCGGAAGACAACCCGGGCTACGTGGCGCTGGAAAAGGCCGTTCGCAACATCGTCGAGCACATGGAGACGAGCGAGAAGCGCAACCGAGACAATTTCAAGTCGCTGCAGGAACGCATCTCCGGCATGTCCGCCAAGGCCGCCTCTGCCCCGCAGGAGCAGGTGACGCGCCAGGCACCGGTTATCAGCCAGCTTGAACAGCGCATCAACGAACTGGCCCGCCGCGTTGAAACAAGTGAAGCTGCAGCGCCTTCTGCGTCTCTGCCGGATCTTCTCAAGCAGGAACTGACAAGCCTTGCGAACCGCATCGACGTGGTGCGTGAGACGTCGGAACAACTGGCTGCAAAAGCGCAGACTCAGGCTGTCCAAGCCAGCCAGCAGGAGTTGCGCGCCATTGAAAGCCGCATCGTGGGGCTGGTCAAGGAGGCCCAGTCATCACTCGCCAACAATGGACCAGCGCCGGGCGATATGCAGCGCCTGCGTGGTGAAATCGAACGCCTCAACAGCCGCATCGACGAAGCGCAGAAGTCGCAAGCCTCGGGTGGCGATGTGAAGGCGCTTCGCGCCGCTGTTGAACAGCTCTCGACACGTGTCGCCCAGGGCCCGGACATGCGCCCGCTGGCCGATATGGACCGGCGCATTCTCGAAATCACCCAGCGCCTTGAACAGACGCAGGCCCAGACGCGCAACATTCCGCACGTCAATGAGCTGGAAGCCCGCATTGCCGAACTCGACAACAAGCTGAACGAAGCCGTCAGCGGTCAGCGCGCCAGCGCCACAACCGACATCGAGCAACACCTTTTTGACATCACTGAGCGCGTCGGCCGCACCGAGCAGCAGCTTTCGTCGCTGGAAACCATCGAACGTGCCGTCAACCAGCTGTTTGAAAGCCTAGAGCAGCAGAAGCAGTGGACACAAAATGTCGCCGATACGGCTGCAAGCCGCATGGCCGAGCACATCCTCTCCCAGCCGCAACAGGTCTCGCTGGCTGGTGCGCCGGAAATTCAGGCCCTACAGCAGGGCCTGCAAGCCGTGCAGCAGGCCTCTGAGAGCGCCGATCATCGCAACCAGGAAACACTGGAAGCGGTCCACGAAACGCTGGAACAGATTGTCAGCAAGCTGACCGAACTTGAAACCGCCACCATTGGCCATCGCGTCGCTGCCGCGGCGATGCCGCATGCGGCCATGCCTGTCATGGAGGCACCGGCGCAAGCCCAGCCTGAGCCGCAGGCCAGCTTCTATCCTGAATCTGCTGCCAGCCCGATTGCCACCGACGATACTGTGCCAGAGCCCGCGGTTGAAACCGGAAATCCCCTGCATGCCCCGGAACTTGACCCCTTCACCATGCAGCCTGCACAGGCGGCTGAAGAACAGTTGTCAAATCCGTTTGATGCAGTCATCCAGTCGGCCCGCGCCAATACGGCAGATGCCGCAGCAACGGCCGACAGCGATGACTTCATTGCCGCCGCCCGCCGCGCTGCGCAGGCCTCGTTCCAACCGAAGAGCATTCTTTCCGGCATCGCGCCGGGTGCTGCCAAGCTCAGTGAAGAAAGTTCAGCCAAGCTCAAGAAATTCAATCTGTTCAAAGGCAAGGGCAAAGCCAAGAAACCTGCTGCTACAGCTCCCGATGCTGTTGGGCTGACGGGCGAAATCAAGCCGCCACCCGGTTTCAAGCCTGCCAACAACAATGACGGCAAGCGCGTGCGCCTGGTGATCATGGGCCTGTGTCTGCTGGCTGCCGCTTCGTTCTTCACCTTCAACATGCTCGGCGGCTCCAAGGCTCCGGCTCCGATCGAACCCACCAAGGTTGAGCAGCCGGCACAAGCTCCGACAGCACAGCCACCAGTCCCGGAATCGAAACAGACGCCGGCCGCAGCACCCGCCGACAATTCGGCAGCGCCGGCACCCGCACAACCACCGCAACCGAAACCGGCCGCGCTTGAGAATTCGCAACAAGGCGCGCTGCAAACATCAGACCCGATGCTCACGGCCTCGGTTGATCCGGCCCAACTCACCGACATGTCGGCTTTTGCCAGCAAAGTCACGAAGGCCAGGACAACATTGCAGCAAGCCGTTGCGGCCAGTGATGCCGACGCCTTCTATGCCACCGCCACCCGCTACCTCGAAGGCAGTGGCGGCACCAAGCAGGACTATGCCCGCGCCGCCTATTGGTATGGCAAGGCCGCCGCACAAGGCCTTGCCCCAGCGCAATACCGCCTCGGTACGCTCTATGAGCGCGGCAAGGGTGTCGCCCGCGATCTGGAAGCGGCACAGGGTTGGTACGAACGGTCGGCTGGTCTCGGCAACGTCAAGGCCATGCACAATGCCGCTGTGCTGGCCGCCAGCAGTGATGGCCATAAGCCCGACTATGCCCGCGCCTTCAAGTGGTTTTCGCTTGGCGCCTCCCACGGCCTGAAGGACAGTCAGTATAATCTCGCCGTGCTGCTTGAACATGGCCTCGGCACATCGGTTGATCTGACAGAAGCCATGTTCTGGTATTCCCTCGCCGGCAAGCAGAACGACCCTGATGCTGCACGCCGCGCTGCGACAATTGCCAAGACATTGAGCGAAGCAGACGTCAAATTGGTGCAGGACCGTTTGAGCCGCTGGATGCCGGATGCAAGTGCCGATGCACCAAACGCCACGGTGCTGGGGCAGGCAACCTGGGCCACCGACCCGCTGCCTGCTGGTTGACAAAGGCCAGATTCAGAACGGCAGGAACTACCGCACCCGCCGCATTGCAAACCGGTGCAGTGCCGCGCGTCCGATCATCCACACATGGGCGGCGGTGTCATCGAACAGCCCGTTGAAGGCGCGGGATGAGACGGGAAGGCCGCCTGTGTAGGCGCCAAAGGCTGGCATGATGAGGCGGCGGCCATCAGCCGCGAAACATTTTCCGTGTACGGAGCGTCCGCGCTGCACTATCCTCGCACCCGGGTGCAGGTGCCCGGAGATTTCGCAGCCGCCGCCGGCAATGTCACCGGGAATATGGCGCAAGGTGATGGATCCGATCATCACCGCATCAGCCGAGGTGCCGCCGAGTTCACGTGGCGCCACCGGATCATGGTTGCCGCTGATCCACACCGTATCAACGCGCGCCGTGATGGCGGTGAGCCGTTCACGCACATCATCAGCCACTTCCGCATGGGCCACGTCATCGTGGAAGCTGTCGCCCAGCAGGATCAGGCGGCGCGCCTGCGTTGCAGTGAGAACCTGCTCCAGTTGCGCTAGTGTGGCATAAGTGTCGAAGGGCGGCACATGCACGCCGCGCCGCGCCAGGCTGGTGCCATGTTCCAAGTGAAGGTCTGAGACCAGCAGCGTGGCCTCGTCGCGCAGGAACAGCGCGCCGGAGAGATCAGGGATGAAGGTGACGCCGCCCAGCGTAATGGTGTGTTGTCTAGACAAGCCGTGAGGCCTCATCAGCAAGGGCGTCGGCGGCTTCGGCGAGAAGGGCATCATCAGCCTCGCCGTAAACCGATTCGCGGCCAATCTCCAGAAGCACGGGAACAGCGAGCGGCGACACGCGGTCCAGCGCCCGGTGAATGATGTGGTTCTTGATGCGCCGAAGCATCAGGCCCAGGCGATGTACATCAATCAACCCTTCTGCCGCATCATCCCAGGCCGCCTGCAGCAAAATATGGTCGGGTTGGTGCGCGCGGAGAGCATCGTAGATCAGGTCGGTGTTGACGGTCATTTGCCGCGCCGTCTTGTCCTTGCCCTGGATGCGTTTTTCGATCAGGCCTGCAATGATCGCCACATTGCGAAAGGTGCGCTTCATCAGGTTGGATTCGGCAAGCCAGGCTTCAAGATCATCGCCCAGCATGTCTTCGTCAAAGAGCTTGGCGAGGGACAGGCGGCCCGATTGGATCATCAGCGACAGGTCGCTGAGGCACCACACCACGAGCGCGTATTCCGAAGCGACAAAGCCCAGTGGCTTGGCACCCCAGCGCTCTAGCCGCCGCGTCAGCAGCATGCCCAGCGTCTGTTGCGCCAATCGCCCTTCGAAGGGATAGCAGACAAGATAATGCTTCTCGGCGCGCGGGAAGGTTTCCACAAGCATCTGGTCGGCGCGCGGCAGCACCGAGGCCCAGCGCTGTGTCGACAGCCAGTCTCGCACTTGTGGCGGCAGATGCGTCCAGCGTTCAGGCGAGGCGAGGATCTGCCGCACCCGTTCGGCCAGATAGGTGGAGAGCGGAAACTTGCCGCCCTGGTAAGAGGGAATGCGCGGATCCTTGCCGGGCGCGCGCGTCGCCAAGGCGCCAAACTCATCAAGACCCTCGAAGCGCAACACCTGGCCGGAAAACAGGAAGGTGTCCCCCACACTCATTTGCGCGAGGAACCATTCCTCAAGTTCGCCCAGCACAAATCCTCCCGTCACTAGCCGCTTGCCCGCCACGCGCCGGATCTTGGCAAGGCGCACCTTCAGCATGTCGTCTTCGACGATGGTGCCCACGTTCATGCGCCAGTTCATGGCAAGGCGCGGGTGCGCCAGCCGCCAGGTGCCATCCTCATTCTGCCGCAGCTTGGCATAACGCGCATAGGACTTGAGGGCATAGCCACCTGTGGCGCAGAAATCGAGGACCGCATCGAACGTGGGCTGCGCAAGATTGCGGAATGTGAAGGCGGACGAAACTTCCGCATACAGATCATCTGCCAGAAATGGCCCTGCGCAGGCCCGGCCCATGATGTGCTGCGCCAGGCAATCGAGCTTCAGAACGGAAGGATATTGCGTGTCCTGCGCATTCTCGGCCACAGCCTCCACTGCGGCCTCGCATTCCAGCACTTCAAAACGGTTGGAGGGAACCAGAATGGCATTGGATGATTCATCAAGCCTGTGGTTGGCCCGGCCAATCCGTTGCAACAGGCGCGATGAACCTTTGGGCGCACCAACGTGGATGACGAGATCCACATCGCCCCAGTCAATGCCGAGATCTAGCGTTGATGTGGCAACGACGGCCCGCAGCTTGTTGTCGGCCATGGCGGCCTCAACCTTGCGCCGTTGCGCCACATCAAGCGAGCCGTGATGCAAAGCAATAGGCAAGCTGTCCTCATTCGCCGTCCAAAGATCCTGGAAAATCATTTCCGCCTGGCTGCGTGTGTTGACAAAAACAAGCGCCATGCGCGCCGCCTTGATCGCCGCATAGATCTCGGGGATCGCATAGCGCGACGAATGACCGGACCATGGCACACGCTCTTCCGATTCAAGAATGTGGATTTTGGCGGGCGCCCCAGCCCGCCCCAGCACCAGTGGCACAGGCGGCTTGCCCTTCGGTGCCAGCCATTGGCACAGCGCATCAGGGTCCGCCACCGTGGCAGACAGGCCAAACATGCGTGTCTGCGGCGCAAGACTGCGCACCCGCGTCAGCGCCAGCGACAGCAATACGCCCCGCTTGTTGGTCACGAGGGAATGCAGTTCATCGATGATGATGCACCGCAAATTGCGCAGCAGGTGCGCAGCATGTGGGTCAGCCACCAGCAGCGACACCTGCTCAGGTGTCGTGATCAAAATGTCGGGTGGCTGCTGGCGGATGCGCTGGCGCTTCGAGGCCGATGTATCGCCGGTGCGCGTTTCCAGCGTGATGGGAAGGCCCATTTCAAGGATCGGCTTTTCCACATTGCGGGCAATGTCGACGGCCAGTGCCTTCAGGGGCGAAATGTAAAGCGTGTGAATGCCATCCGTCTTGTGTGGCTCGGCCAGTTCATTGAGTGTGGCCAGGAACCCGGCCATGGTCTTGCCGCCGCCGGTGGGCGCAATCAGCAACGCGCTCTCGCCCCTCATGCCATGCTCCAGCATCGCCAGCTGGTGCGCGCGCGGGGTCCAGCCGTGCGACGTAAACCATTGAGCAATCTTGTGGTGCAGGCCAGTCATCGAAGACTGGAACTTGACCGCTTCGTCAGACTTGCGCAACTGGTGGCATGAGCCTCCCTCCCGTCAGCCATGCTGCGGTGCTTCGCATCGCCGTGCCGATCATGCTGTCCAATGTGACCGAGCCACTCATCGGCGTGGTCAATACGGCGGTCGTGGGCCAATTGCCGCAAGCAGCGCTGATTGGTGGCGTGGCGGTGGGCGGCATGATCTTCGCCTTCCTTTTCTGGGGCTTCGGCTTCTTGCGGCTCTCGACGTCTGGGCTCTCGGCCCAGGCCACTGGGGCAAGCGATCATGCAGCGCTTGGCCTGATTGTCGGCCGCAGCCTGATCATCGGTATCGTCGTTGGCCTTTCGCTGTTACTACTGTCGCCATGGCTCGGGCCGCTGGCCATCGGCTTGATGGGAGGCTCAACTGATGTGCAGGCCGCCGCACAGAGCTATTTCAATTGGCGCATCTTTTCCGCGCCTGCTGCCCTCGCCAATTTTGCGCTGCTCGGCTGGTTTGTGGGCCAGAGCCGCGCCAAGACAGCCTTCGTCGTGCAAGTGGTGCTCAATCTCACCAATATGTTCATGAGCATTCTGCTGGTGCTGTATTTTAACAGGAGTATCGCCGGCGTGGGCTGCGCCGCGCTGGCGGCCGAATATGTAGGCCTTGGCTTCGGACTGTTGCTGGCCACGCTGCGTTTTCGCCAGCTGGGCCAAGCCATCAACTGGGCGCGGCTATTGGACGCCACAGCCTTCCGCAGGCTCATCGCCACGAATGCCGACATCATGGTGCGCACCCTCTGTCTGCTCTTTGCTTTTGCCTGGTTCATTTCGCGCGGCGCCCGCGCCGGAGACACCGTGGTGGCCGCCAATGCGCTGCTCATGAATTTCTTCGAAGTCGCCGCCTATTCTCTGGATGGCTTTGCCTATGCCGCAGAAGCCATGGTGGGCCAATCGATCGGCGCGAAGGACCAGCCACGCTATGTGAAGTCGATCCGGCTCTCCAGCCAATGGGCCATCGGCTATGGCGCGCTGGCCTCCGTCATCATCTGGCTGGCCGGACCCGCGCTGATTGACTTGATGACAATCAATCCAGAAGTTCGGGAAACGGCGCGCCAATATCTGTGGCTGGCCTCCATCACGCCACTGCTGGGGGCAGCCTGTTTTCTCTATGACGGCATTTTCACGGGCGCACTGGCGACGCGCGACATGCGCAACATGATGGTCGTGTCGCTGGCGATCTATCTTGCCGCGTCATTCCTGCTGGGCAGCGCCTTCGGCAACACCGGGCAATGGCTTGCACTCAATATTTTTCTCGCCGCCCGCAGCCTGACCTTCGCATCACGCCTGCCATCAATAAAGGCGCGGGTCTTCGCTCACACTGCCTGATAGCGCGCGATGGCCGATCGCTCGATTGCCGCCGTCGTCAGCTTGTCGAGGCCAAGCCCGTCCCGCAGGATGGCGAGAAAGCGCATTTCCTCCTTGCCCACCACGAGGTCTGCCGCGGCCACTTCAACGGCGAGTGCATAGGCTGTCTCGCGCAGGCGCGACGGCAATTGTTCCTTCACCAGGCCAATGACCGTGCGCACCCCTTCCTTTTCCTGAAGGATGTCGCCGCATTCCTGCGCCACGGTGGCAAGGCGCGACCGGTCAAAACCCTTGAAGGCGGGTAAGGTGCGCACCAGAAGCTCCATCTCGGCCAGTTCCTCAGGCTTCACGCGGCCTTCGACACCCATCATCATCACCATGACATAGATGAGGGCCTGTTCTGTTGAGATGGTTCCGGACATACTTCACTCCACTGCAAATCATTCGGGCATAGCTTTGCAGAACTGCGACACCACTTCAATCGCCTCCACAAGCCCCATGCGCTCAATGGCAACCCCTTCCGGGAATGCCGTGCGAAAGCGCGAGGCCAGGCGCGAATCCAAGACCACAAAGCAGCCGCGATCCGATTCCGAACGGATCAGGCGGCCAAAGGCCTGCCGCAGCCGGAGGCGCACCACCATGTCCTGATAGGCATTGCCACCGAAGGCCTCCTTGCGGGCCCGCTCCAATATGTTGGGCGTGGCCCAGGGCACACGGTCCATCACAATGAGGCGCAGGGAATCGCCCGGCACATCCACACCATCGCGCACCGCATCCGTGCCTAACAGGCAGGCATCATGTTCGGCGCGGAACAGGTCCACCAATGTCGCTGTGTCCATGGGATCAACGTGTTGCGCATAGAGCGGCAGGCCTTTCTCGCTCAGCGGCTTGGCAATGCGTCCATGCACGGCCTTGAGGCGCGAGATGGCGGTGAACAGTCCCAGCGCGCCACCACCCGATGCCATGAACAATTCGCGATAGGCTGAAGCCACTTGTTTGATGTCATCGCGGTTTACATCATTCACAACGATCACGCGCGCCGCCTTGGCATAATCAAAGGGCGAGGCAAAACCTTCGCGCTTCACGGGGTAGGGCAGGTGCACGGCCCCGGTGCGCATTTCGGCATTCTGCCAGTCGTCAGGCAGTTCCGGCGGCCGGTCTTTCAACGTGGCGGACGTAATGATCACGCCGTCGGCAGGCCGCAGCACCGCCAGAGCCAAGGGCTCCGTCGGGTCCAGCCAATGGCAATGCAGGCCAACATCAAGAATGCGATTGCCCGCTTGCTCCAGCGCAAACCATTCCACCAGCAGCGGATTGGGATCACCTTCCAAGCGCGCCAGCATGGCGGTCCACGCCCCCACCATCAATTCGCCACGCCGCTTCAGAGACCGCGACATGGCCTCGATCCGTCCACGTTCATAGGTCGAAAGTTCGGCGGCTTCGTTATCAAGTTTGTCGGCAAGGGCCCGTGCCAGCTGCGTCATCGGTTCGCGCAGGCGCGATAGGCTTTGCAGGAAGTCATGGGCCGCAGCATCAAGACCTTCGATCAACGGCTGTGTTTTGGTCTCACGCGTAAAACCCGTTTCATCATCGCCATCGCGCGCCAGCACCTGTTGCCGCACCAGTGCGAAAAAAGTTTCAGCAGGCCCTTCAGGCTTCCCATCCTCGATGCGCCGCAGGAAACCTGCAGACGGCAGGCGATGTGCCGCCTGCAAGACAGCCTCGAGCATGCCGGATGTGCCATCGTCGTCTGAGACAAGATCACCCAGCCGGTCAGCAAGGCCGCGCCCGCGCCGCCGGTCGGTCTCGGGGCCACGGAGCCAGCGCCGCAGCTCTGCCGCTTCCTGTGCTGTGAGGTGCGAGGAAAAGGCACTGTCGGCCGCATCAAACAGATGATGCCCCTCATCGAACACGATGCGCTTCAAGCCCCCGGGCGCTGCCTCTTCCTCGGCGGTCTGGGCCACACCAAGTGCATGGTCAACCGCCGCCTGGTGCATGACCAGCGCGTGATTGGCGATGACGAGCGATGCCTTGCGCGCCGCACGTTGTCCCTTCTCGATGAAGCAGCGCCGGTAATGGGGGCAGGCCACATAGATGCATTCGCCGCGCCGGTCTGTCAGCCCCATGCTCTGCGGGCTGGGATGGCGCGTCACACCGTTGAAATCCGTTTCCGGAAACAGCGCCAGCAGCCAGGACGGAAAATCACCACCAATCAAGTCACCATCGCGGCTGGCCCGTGCCCAGCGCGCAATCAGCACGGCGAGCAGCGCACCGCGTGGGCCCGCTGCTTGCAGCCGCCCAAAGCTCTCCTGCATGTTGAGAAGGCAGGCATAATTTTCACGGCCCTTGCGGATGACAATTTTTTCGCGCCGTTCTGAAGGATCGGGCAACAGGCGCGCGGTTTCCTGGTCCAGCTGTCGTTGCAGGTTCTTGGTGTAAGTGGAAAGCCAAACAGGCCTGCCGTTCTTGCGCGCCCACACCCAGGCCGGCGAGAGATAGCCCAGCGTTTTGCCAAGGCCCGTGCCCGCTTCGGCGAGAAGAATATTGTTGAAGGCGGGTGATTGCCGCGGTGCAAAGCCATGTGTCGCCGCCGCGGCATAATCGCGTTGCTGGGGCCGCGCTTCGGCCTCGCTGCCCAGCGCATCGCGCAAGGTGGCCAGCACTTCATCAGGCGTCACGGCTTGATGATCGCCCTTGGGGGGCGGCGCTTCATCTTCCCACTCTTCTAGCCGGTCCCAGACATTAAGCCCGCTGGAGAAGGCACTGACATTGAGATCAGGCCGCGCCGTGAGCAGGGCGCGCATAACCTGTTCCGCCCAGGGCCAATTGGCGCGGGCCAGGAAGGTTGCCTGTTCAGCCGTTTCGCGCAACAGGGGTTGATTGGGATTGGCGAGGCGGGAAAGCAAGGCATCAACGACGGTCTGCAATCCTGCCGCATCATTGGCAACGCGCAGCCCAAGCACCCGCCCAATGCCTTGCACCGTGGGAACGGCACCTTGCGCGGGACAGGTGAACAGGAAAAGCTCCGCCACATCGAGGTGCTTCTGGTCCAGAGCCTGCTGCCGCAAAGGCTTCGGCGCATCGGCAGCCTGCGCCAGCCGCGCGATGACAAAGCCGGCATGGCACAGAACATGTGGCCGCTCCGCCAGCCGTCGCAGCGCCTCCGCCGCAGACAGGGATTTGCCGTCAATAACAGCGCCCTGACCATGGGCCAGGGCTATGGGCAGAATCGCAGCCATGGCCCTGATTGCCTGAAAGGACGGGCGATTGACCAGTGCAAACCGCAACCCTAAAGAGGCGGGCTCACTGATTTGGAAAGCCCAGAAATGCCCGTATCTCCAGCGCTCCGCGCCGCCGCCCTTGAATCCCGTGCGTGGCCCTTTGAGGAGGCCCGCAAGATTCTGAAGCGCGTGGAAAAAACCGGGCAGAAGCAGGTGCTGTTTGAAACCGGCTACGGCCCCTCGGGCCTGCCGCACATCGGCACCTTCGGCGAGGTGGCGCGCACCACCATGGTGCGCAAGGCCTTCGCCCTGATGAGCGACCTGCCAACGCGTCTTCTGTGTTTTTCCGACGACATGGACGGCATGCGCAAGATTCCTGACAATGTGCCTGACAAGAAATT
>CALMEZ010000075.1 GCA_937864985.1 uncultured Alphaproteobacteria bacterium | reverse complement strand
CGCCCGCACCCGAACCCGAACTGCGCGACGTGTTTGCCCATATTCTTCCGCCAGAGCCTGCAGCACAATCGGCCCAGCCTGCGTCAAACCCGGCAGCTGAAGATGCAGTGCCTTTTGGCGATGCGCTGAACCTGGCGCTGGAGCCAATCATCGACCTCTACACATCGCAGACCGCGCACTACCGCATGGTGCTGGGCATGATCAATGATGGCGGGCAGGAAGTCTCGCACGACATGTTTGTGCATTATGCCGACCGCACCA
Organism: uncultured Alphaproteobacteria bacterium; assembly: GCA_937864985.1. Lineage (GTDB taxonomy): Bacteria > Pseudomonadota > Alphaproteobacteria > Rhizobiales > Aestuariivirgaceae > Aestuariivirga. The sequence continues at coordinate 7,166 of CALMEZ010000075.1, read as the reverse complement.
ACGCCCGCCCCGCGCTCGACGTGTTTGTGGCCGGCGAAGCGCTGGGCATCCTGGCGCAGCTGCGTAAGCGCGATCCCAAGCTTTCGATTTTCATCCCGGTTGGCGCTGCCACACTGGCCTCACCAGACTCAGTCTACAAGATCATCGAAATGCTCAAGGTTGCGCCTGATCTTTCGTCTGGTCTTGTGATCGACGTGTCGCATGCGGTTTTGGCGAGCCTGCCTGAATCAAGCATCGAGGGCCTGGCGCTCCTGGCGCGCTCCGGTGTGGTGCTGAGCCTCTCCAACGCGGCGATATCCGGCGTGGACCTTGCAGCCCTCGGCAAACTCAATGTGCGCTTTATCGGCCTCAATGCCGCCAACCTTGGCCTTGGTGGCCGGGTGATGCCGGAGCTTGCGGGCTTTGTTCAGTCTGCCCGCGCGTTGCGCATCCAGGTGATCGTCAGCCAGGTTGCTGATCCGCGCCAGGTGGACAACCTGGGCCGCATCGCGCGCTATGCCTGTGGTGCCGCCTTTGCTGCGCCGCGCCGCCTGCGGCGCAACGGCCAGCCGACCTTGCGCGCCGTGGCGTAATGATTTCACTGGATCGTCTGTCCACGGATTATCCCGTGTGGTTCTGCGATATCTGGGGTGTCGTGCACAATGGGCATGCGCCGTTTGACACAAGCGTTGCCGCGCTGGCGCGGCACCGCCAGCAAGGTGGCCATGTCATTCTTGTCAGCAATTCGCCGCGCACCGCGGACGGCGTGGTGCTGCAACTGAACCAGATCGGTGTTGATCCCGCCAGCTATGATGCCGCCGTCACGTCGGGCGATGTGACCCGCGACCTGATGCTGCGGCATGGCGGCGGAAAGCTTTATCATCTGGGCGCAGCGCGCGACCTGTCGTTGTTTGCGGGGCTCGATGTGGAGCGTGTGCCACTGGACCAGGCGGGGGCCGTCATATGCACCGGGCTTGTGCACGACGACATTGAAACGCCAGCCAATTACCGGGACATCCTTGCCGATATTCGCGCCCGCAACCTCACTTTCATCTGCGCCAATCCGGACAAGCGGGTGCGCAAGGGCAATCACCTCGCCTATTGCGCGGGTGCTTTGGCAGAATTGTATGAGGCGATGGGCGGCAAGGTGTTGATGGCGGGAAAGCCCTTTGCGCCGATTTATGACCTCGCCCGCCGAAAGGCGTCTTCACTTGCCGACAAAGGCGCGAAGATATTGGCGATCGGTGATGGGCCGGAGACGGACATCCTCGGCGCTGCCAACCAGGGCATCCCTTGTCTCTATGTGACAGGGGGCGTACGCGACCATACCGAAGACATGGCAGCCGAACTGGCCGAGATCAGGGCACTGGTGCCGTCGGCCAACGTATTGGCTGCGGTGTCCGAGCTATCGTTCTGATGCGCAAAGCTTGACTTCAAGCTCCGGCACCGCCAAGTCGTTGCCACATGCGAATGCCTGTTCATAACCAATCCCGAAATGTGCCGTCGCCCTTGCGCGGTGGTGTTGTCGCCATCGGCAATTTTGACGGCCTGCACCGCGGCCACCAGACCCTGCTGCATGTGGCGCGGGAGGAAGCCTCGCGGCGGGGCAAGGCCCACGGCATTCTGACATTTGAACCGCATCCCCGAAGCTTCTTCAAGCCGGAAGAACCAGTGTTCCGCCTGACACCGCCTGCCCTCAAGGCCCGGCTGGCCAACGCTCTCGATGTTGGCTTTCTCGTGAACCTGACGTTTGACCACGACCTGTCCAGTCAATCTCCGGAAGGTTTCGTGCTGGAACATCTGGTGCAGGGGCTCGGTGTTTCACATGTCGTGACGGGTTATGATTTCCATTTCGGAAAGGGTCGCAAGGGCAACCCCGATACATTGCGCGCCATGGGCAAGCTGCATGGATTTGATGTGACAGTCGTCGAGCAGGTGACTGATGATGGCGATGGCCATTCGCCTTTCGCCTCAAGTTCGATCCGCAGTGCGCTGAACCGGGGCCATGTGCGCAACGCGGCCCATGAGCTGGGCTATGACTGGATCGTGATGGGCGAGGTGGTGCACGGCGACAAGCGCGGACGCACCATTGGTTTTCCAACAGCCAATATCATCCTCGATCCTGGTGCTGAACCTTACCGCGGCATCTATGCCGTCGAGGTGCGCGATGCGGCGGCACCGCTGGGCCAGGCGCCCTGGCAGGGTGCGGCCTATTTCGGCGACCGCCCCACCTTCAACACAAATCGCACGTTCCTCGAGGTCTATCTTCTCGATCAGGACATTGACCTCTACGGCCGCACGCTGATGGTGTCCTTCGTGGACCAGGTGCGCGGCGACAAGACCTTTTCCTCGGTTGGTGCGCTTGTTGACCAGATGAATGTGGATTGTGCGCGGGTGCGGGACATCCTGTCAGCGCCCCGTGGCGACGCTGAATATCCGTTGGCGCAGTTGCAGCAGCGCGGGATGATTTGAAGTGGTTCAGGCCTGCTTCGCTGCCGACGGATCGAGCAGCCGGTGCAGGTGGACGATAAAATAGCGCATCTGGGCGTTGTCTATCGTTTCACGGGCCTTGGCCAGCCAGGCATGATGGGCCTTCTCATAGTTCGGATAGAAGCCGACCACATCAAGCTTGGCGAGGTCCTTGAAGGTGACTTCAGACACATCCTGAAGTTCGCCGCCGAAGACCAGATGGATGAGTTGTTCCTTGTGCGCCATTATGATTGCCCCACGGCTTTGACGATGGTTGCGTGCTGTTGCGCGGTTGCGGCAACGAGGCCCGGTTGCCATGGGTTTCGGCGATTGTAAATGATCTTTTGGCCGTGAAGGCCGGTGGCAAGCCCTCCTGCTTCAGAAAGCAAGAGGTGGCCAGCGGCAATGTCCCAATCCTTCTTGTCGCCGACATTCACTGTGCCGGCCAGGCGGCCTTCGGCGATATAGGCAAAGCGGAGCAGAAGCGCCAGGTTGCCGCTGTCCTGCGGCTGCAAGCCTGCTGCGGCGATCTGCGGCTGGAGGGATTTTGGTGCGATGACGTTCGCGACTTCGGCCGATGCCATGATGCGGCGGTTGTTGCGATAGGCCCCCGCCCCGCGGATGGCCGTGTACATGCGGTCTTCGGTGGGCTGAAAAAGGGCCGAGACCTGCGCTTCACCCTGCACGACGAGAGCCACACCGATGCACCAGTCCGTGCCGCCGTTGAAGAAATTGCGCGTGCCATCAATCGGATCGATAATCCACAACCGCGATACGTCAAGGCGATCTTCGGAATCCGGTGTTTCTTCGGAGAGAATGGCATCCTCAGGCCTGTGCTTGCGCAAGGCGGTGAGAAGTGAGTCATTCACCGCGAGATCACCCGATGTGACGATGGAGCCATCCGGCTTTTTCCAATGTTCGGGGTTATGGCCGTGAACCGCCATCGCAACGCGGCCGGCTTCACGGAGCGCCGTTGTCAGGAAGTCCAGATCGTCTTCAGCGTCCGGCAATGGTCATCTCACCCATGAAGCACGAGGGAGCGTTGGTTGAAGAGCGGAATTCAAGATCACTGGCAGGCTCAAGATTTGCAAACATGCTGCGCAAGTTGCCACCAACCGTGACTTCGCTCACCGGATAGGCAATCTCGCCGTCCTCGATCCAGAAGCCCGAGGCACCGCGGCTGTAATCCCCGGTCACCATGTTGATCGTCGAGCCAATGAATTCAGTGACCAGGAGGCCGCGCTTCATGGCTTTCATCATCTCTGCAGGGCTGCGGCTTCCCGCTTGCATGTGCACATTGGACGTGGACGAACTGGGGGGCGAGGAGACCCCGCGTGTGGCGTGGCCAGTTGGTGGAAGGCCGAGTTGTCGGGCGGCGCGCAAATCGAGAATCCAGGTCGTCAGCATGCCCTTGTCGATGACGTTCATCTTGCGCGTCGGCAGACCTTCGCCATCGACGGGCCGCGAGCCGAGGCCACGCAGGCGATGCGGGTCATCGACAATGGTGACGGACGGCGCAAACAGCGCCTTGCCCATGTCTTCCTTCAGGAAGCTGGTACCGCGTGCAATGGAGCCACCATTGATGCCCGACAAGAGATGGCCGACGAGGCTTGTTGAGATGCGTTTGTCGTAAATGATAGGCACGGTTTGTGATGGAATCTTGCGCGGATTGAGACGCTTTACGGCGCGCTCACCGGCTGTTGCCCCGATTTTCTCAGGTGCATCGAGATCACTGAAATGGGTGGCACCATGCCAGTCATAGTCGCGTTCCATGGCGGTGCCTTCACCAGCCACAACGGAAGCGCTGAGACCGAAGTTGCTGCGCTGCCAGGCCCGGGCAAAGCCGTTGGATGTCACAAGTGCAGCATCGCGCAGGCCATAGCCTGCCGATGCGCCGTTGCTGCGGGTGACGCCCTTCACGGCGAGTGCCGCTTCCTCGGCACGTTGGGCGAGTGCCTTGACCTGCTCCGGGGTCAGTTGGTCCTTCGAGAGTAGGTCGAGATCGGGGATCTGCGTGGCAAGTTGCGATGGCTCGGCGAGGCCGGCGAAAGGATCCGGCGGTGCCAGCCGTGCCATGACCATGGCGCGGTCCACCAGTCGCTGCAGACCTTCCTTGGTCAGCACGCTGCCAGCGATGATGGCTGAAGACTGGCCAACGAAAACACGAACACCGAGATCCTGCGATTCCGACTGTTCGAGGCGTTCAATGACGCCGTGTCGCAGGCTGACGTCCTGATTGCGGGAGGAGACGGCAATGGCGTCGGCTGCTGTGGCACCGGCCTTGCGGGCGAGCGACACGGCGTCGGATGCGATGGAAAGCAGGTCAATGGTCATGTGAGAATGCTGTCGAGAATGAGCCAGAAAAGAATGATAAGCCCAAATGTGCGGTTTGACTTGAAGAGTTTCAAGCACAGGCTGGAATTGTTGTGGTCGAAGCGGGCCAACTGCCAGGCGGCATGCATAGCAGCACAGGCCACGCCCATATAGGCCAGCAGGTGCCCGCCCGCAGCGGCAATGGCACCTGTCATTAGCGCCAATGCGGCGGCAAAAAATCCACCGAGCCACGGCATGGTGTTGGCACCGAAGAGAAGCGCGGTTGACTTGACGCCGATCAGGATGTCGTCGTCCTTGTCCTGGTGGGCGTAAATGGTGTCATAGGCCAAGGTCCAGAAAATGCCTGCGGCATAAAGAAGGACAGGCGCCAGTGACAGGCCACCGGTGACGGCCGACCAGCCGACAAGGGCCCCCCAGTTGAAGGCCAGGCCCAATACAAATTGCGGCCAATAGGTGAAGCGTTTCATGAAGGGATAAATGGCCACGATCAAGAGCGAGGCGGCAGCGAGTTCATCGGTGAACCAGTTGAGCTGCAGCAGGATGATCAAGCCCACCAGCAATTGCGCCACTAAAAAAGTAAAGGCCTGGGTCTTGCTGACGCGCCCTGACGGAATGGGACGCTGGCGGGTGCGCTCCACCTGGCCGTCGAACTTGGCATCGGCAATGTCGTTCAGTGTGCAACCCGCGCCACGCATGACGATGGCACCGATCAGAAACAGAAACGCATACCACGGGTTCGGCATGCCGCCGCCGATGGATAATTGCGCCAAAACCAGACTCCACCAGCAGGGCAAGAGCAGCAGCCACCACCCTATGGGCCGATCAAGACGCATCAGTTGCGCATAGGGCAGGACCGATGCTGGACAGAGTCGCTCCACCCAGTTCTGAACAGGGGCGTCGGCGATATGTTGATTTGTGCCGCTGGCATCAGTCATGTGTCGCGTGTTACACGCCTTGCATGGCAAAAACCACACCCCGCTTGCATGTCGCACGGCCTTTGTCGGTGAATGCGGAATTCACCTTGGACGCCGAACCCTCCCATTACCTGGCCCACGTGTTGCGATTGGCGCCAGGCGATGTTGCAAGCCTGTTCAATGAACGGGATGGTGAGCACCTGGCCTACCTGATGGCGGTGGGCAAGAAATCTGTTTCGGTGCGCATCGAAAAAAAGCTGGCCGATGCCAAACCACCGCCGGACATCGACTATGTTTTCGCGCCATTGAAACATGCTCGCCTCGATTACATGATCCAGAAGGCCACGGAGCTGGGCGCGCGCCGCCTGCGGCCTGTCATCACGGCCCGCACCATTGCCGAACGTGTCAACCTGGACCGGATGCGCGCCAATGCGATTGAAGCCTCGGAACAATGCAACCTGGTTTTTGTGCCGGATGTGCTGGAACCCGAGAAGCTTTCTAACGTCATTGCATCTTGGGATGCCAGCCGACGGCTCATTTACTGCGACGAGCGCGCGGCCCATGCCAGTCCTGCCGAGGCCCTGCGGGGGATCAAGACACCGGCTGCCGTGCTGGTGGGGCCGGAGGGCGGGTTTACGCCTGAAGAGCGTGATCTCTTGTTGCGCCAGCCCTTTGTCACAGCCATTTCATTGGGGCCGCGCATCATGCGGGCCGATACAGTGGCAATAGCTGCCTTGTCGGTCGTGCAAGCGGCCATTGGCGACTGGGGCGGTGGTGACAAATCGTAATGGAAATCATCACTTTTTGTGACTTGCCGCCGTTCCACGGCATGATTACATGCATGTCAGAAACGAGAAGGACCGGACCTTGAGCGGACCCACACCTGAAACAGCGGAAGCACGGGCAACACTTGAATCAAAAGATCAGCTGATCGGCTATTTCGCCAAGGGTGAAAAGCCAAAGCCGCAGTGGCGCATTGGCACCGAACACGAGAAGTTTGCGTTCCTCACCGACACACTTCGACCCGTGCCTTATGACGGCCCACGCTCGATCCGCAAGCTCTTGGAAGGGTTGCGGGACCGCTTTGGTTGGGAGGGTGTTTTCGAAGGTGAGAACATCATCGCCCTTTCCGATCCGAAGGGCCTTGCCAATATTTCGCTGGAGCCGGGCGGGCAGTTTGAATTGTCGGGGGCGCCGCTGGAAAGCGTGCATGATACCTGCGCCGAAGTGAACGAGCATCTGCAACAGGTGCGCGAGATTGGTGATGCGCTGGGCATTGGCTTCCTCGGCCTTGGCGCCAGCCCGGTGTGGACGCGGGCTGAAACGCCCGTCATGCCCAAGGGCCGCTATGGCATCATGGCGCCCTATATGGACAAGGTGGGCAGCATGGGGCGCGACATGATGTTCCGCACCTGCACGGTTCAAGTGAACCTGGATTTTGCCAGCGAACAGGACATGGTGCAGAAACTC
>CALMEZ010000074.1 GCA_937864985.1 uncultured Alphaproteobacteria bacterium | reverse complement strand
AGGTGTCTGGCCGGCGTGGCACGATGGTGAAGTTCAAGCCGGATGAGCAGATTTTTGGAAAGGGCAATACGGCCTTCAATCCGGCGCGGCTCTATCGCATGGCGCGGTCGAAGTCATATCTGTTTGGCGGTGTTGAAATCCGCTGGAGCTGTTCGCCTTCGCTGCTCAAGGACAAGGAAACACCTGCTGAAGCGGTGTTCCATTTCCCTGGCGGCCTCAAGGATTTTCTCGAAGAGCGGCTGGAAGGCCGCACGCGCGTGGTTGATGACATTTTCTCGGGCAAGGTAGAGAAGGAAGGCGGCCACGGCACCGTGGAATGGGCCGTGGCCTGGTTCGGCGGTGAGGACGGCTTCATGTCGTCCTACTGCAACACGATCCCCACGGCAGATGGGGGCACCCATGAGGTCGGCTTCCGCACGGCATTGACGCGGTCGTTGAAAAATTACGCTGATCTCGCTGGCAACAAGCGGGCGGGTGTGGTGACGGCGGAGGACGTGATGGTTCAATCCGGCGGCATGCTGTCGGTGTTCATCCGCGAGCCGGAGTTTGTAGGCCAGACGAAGGACAAGCTCGCCACGCTCGAAGCTGTCAAGATCGTCGATCGTGCCGTGAGCGACCACTTCGACCACTGGCTGACCGGGCATCCGGCGCAGGCGGATCGCCTGCTGGAATGGATTATCGACCGCGCCGAAGAGCGCATCCGCCGCCGCCAGGAAAAGGAAGTCGGCCGCAAGACGGCAGTGCGCAAGCTGCGGCTTCCTGGAAAGCTTGCGGACTGCTCAGCCACGCAGGCTGATGGGTCGGAGTTGTTCATTGTCGAAGGTGACTCGGCTGGCGGTTCCGCCAAGCAGGGCCGCAACCGTGAATTCCAGGCGGTGCTGCCGTTGCGCGGCAAAATTCTCAACGTGGCAAACGCCGGCAAGGACAAGCTGGCGGGCAACCAGCAACTTGCTGACCTGACGCAGGCGCTGGGGGCAGGGACGGGGGCGTCCTATCGCGAGGAAGACTTACGCTATGAGAAGGTCATCATCATGACCGACGCCGACGTTGATGGCGCGCATATCGCCTCGCTGCTGATCACCTTCTTCTACCGGCAGATGCCGAAGCTGATTGATGACGGTCATCTCTATCTCGCCGTTCCGCCGCTGTACAAGCTTGCGCAGGGGGCAAAGGTTGCCTATGCGCGAGATGATCAGCACAAGGAGGAATTGCTGAAGGGCGAGATGGGGGGCAGGGGCAAGGTGGAAGTGTCCCGCTTCAAGGGGCTTGGTGAAATGCTGCCGGCGCAGTTGAAAGAAACCACCATGGACCCAAAGAAGCGCATGCTTTTGCGTGTGTCGCTCAGCGACGCGGCGCGGACCTCCACCGCCCGGATCGTCGAGCAATTGATGGGCAACAAGCCGGAAGAGCGCTTCAATTTCATTTCCGAGCGGGCGCAGTTTGTGGAGGAAGAGGCGCTCGACGTCTAAGGTGCATTCGGCTTCTCGGAGGCCTTCGCCAGGTTCCACAGTTCGTCCATTTCCTCGAGGTTGGATTGGGGTGGTGTCTTGCCCTTCGCAGCCAATTCCTTTTCGATAAAGGCGAAGCGCCGTTCGAACTTTGCATTTGCGCCGCGCAGGGCTGCTTCCGGGTCAATGCCAAAATGGCGCGCCAGATTGGCGAGCACGAAGAGCAGATCGCCCAGCTCTTCCTGGCGCTTTTCGGGCAGTGCCTCTTTCAATTCGGTCACCTCCTCGGCCAACTTGTCGAAGACAAAATCCACGTGCGGCCAGTCGAAGCCCACCTTGGCGGCCTTGGCCTGCAGTTTCACGGCGCGGGTGAGGCCGGGCAGGCCTAACGGAACACCGTCAAGCGTTGCCTTTGGTGTTTCGCCCTTGGCAGCGCGTTCCTTGGCCTTGTTGGCCTCCCAGAAGCCCTTGGAGACACCGGCGGCGCGTGCCGCGTCGTCACCGAAGACATGGGGGTGGCGGCCGATCATCTTGCGGTTAACCGCTTCGAGCACGTCGGGGAAGGTGAAAGAGCCTTCCTCGGCGGCCATTTGTGCGTGATAGACGGGCTGCAGCAAAAGGTCGCCCAGTTCCTCGCACAGGTCCTTGCGGTTGCCGCGCTGGATGGCGTCAGCGACTTCGTAGGCCTCTTCGATCGTGTAGGGGGCAATGGTCTCGAAATTCTGCTCCAGGTCCCACGGGCAACCCGTTGCTGGCGTGCGCAGGGCCTGCATTATGGCAAGCAGGGTTTCGATCTTGCGCGGATCCATAGTGGTGGGGTTTGGGTTAAGTGCGCTCGGCATTGCCATCCGACTCCCGTAAGCATTTGGTTTCGGAGTGCATAGGACAGTCTTTGGGCGACAACAATCAGGCTGCAGGTATTGGATAGATGGCGTAGCTCACAACAACTCGATCGGCGACTTCATAGGTGAGAGGCGTTGCCGCCGGGAACCAGGCGAGATCGCCTGCCACAAGGTCATAGACTTTGCCGCCAGAGTGTATTTTCATGTTGCCTTCGATGACGGTGATCAGTTCGTCGAATGGCAACTCCCATGTGACTGTCAGCTTCCCGTAGTCGACGACGCCGGCACCCATGCTGGAACTGTTGAATTTGCCGACTAGCCGGGCGATCTTAGCTTCGCCTTGCAGTGGGTTCTTTTCGTCGCCCACATAGTGGACAAACTGTCTTTCTGACGCCTTGAAAACTGAAACCTGGGACATTTCTCGTTCCTTGTGGGGTGACTTGCTGGTGAAAACAGCAACCTTTCAAAGCAATAGGCCAGCGGCGTACTTGCGACAAGAATGCTTGAAGAATTGATCAATCAGCGTTGAACTTGCGCGCGCCGAAATGCCAGCCAGCCGTGAACCAGAAGTCCCCCAGCAAAGCAGAGGAGGGCAAAGAGGATGAGGCCATTGAATCCCAACGCCGACATTGACCAAAGCAGGATAGGTGTGCCGCTGAGATTGCCGAGATTGCCCATTTGGGCGAGAGCGCCGTTGGCATAGGCGCGGTCGTTTCCTGCGGCGTTCAATTCGGGGACAGCTGAAAAACTTGCCCCCTGTACAAGACCGAGCGCTGCAAACAGTGCAAGGCAAACCGCTGGTGCGCCGGGCATCCGCCACAACAGGATTGCGCACAGAAAGGCCGCTGCAAATCCGATCATCACCACCGTGATGGCCTTGAGATGGCGGAGCAGGATGACGCCCAGCACCATGGAGGCTGCGGTGGTGGCCAGTGGCATGGCCCCGATGACGAAGCTGCGCTGATCAGTAGCAACTGTTTCGGGGAGAATGGTGAGTAATGACACGAAGCTCAAGGTGTAGAACAACCACCCGAGGGCAGGTGCTGCGATGAAGGGCGAGGCGTAGGTTCTGGCGTGGCGCAGCAGGATCGCTCCTGGGCTGAGCGGACTGTCACCTGGGGACGCTGACTGAGGTTTGTCCGCCGGCAACATGACATAGAGAATAACAGCCATCAGGGCCATGGCGGCACTGTGGGCTGCAAAGAGGCTGGCTGGGCCGTGGCTATTAACCAGCGGTAGGCCGAGCCAGGCCACCAGCGCAAAGGCCACGCCGAAAAACGTTCCCCACAGGGTCATGGCCGCGGCGCGGTGCTGGTTGCTGCTGAGTTGGGCTATCAAGGTGGGTGCGGCCACCACGATGACCAGATGGGAACCGCCTTCGACGAGGCGGCTGGCCAGCATCAGGCCAAAGCTTGGCAGGCTGGCCTGAAAGGCGGAAACGACTGAGCCGAGGACCAGGGCCGCGAGCAGCAGCCTGCGATAGCCGATGGTGGCGACGAGGATGCCGGCCACGAGGCCCAGGACCATCCCAAGGAAGGACAGAAGCGACAGCAGAAAGCCGGCGCTGGAACCGGCATCAGCATAAAGCGCCAGCAGCTCCGGGAAGATGACGGCGACCTTGGCAAATTGCGCGGCGGCGCAGAGGCCTGCGGCCCAGAGCGCGATGATCAGGCCGAATGAGGTTCGTGCTGATTGGTCCGGGGCGGTCGGGGTCATGGATGTGCATAGGCCGGGCGGGGAGATTCAGACAATGGCCAGGCTGCGCCAGGACGTCGTTTTTGGCACCACATGCGACTCGCATAATATATATTATGGAATATTTCTGTTCCATAATATCCCGCATGGTCGCATGGCGCTGGATCAGAATATTGGCCCCCGGCAATGGCTTGCTTGGATTTGCCGAGGGTTTGGTTGAGCCCTGTTACTTTAGCGGCGGCTGTTTGGGCCACTGCTTTGGTGTGCAGGTTTTCAGTTCGTTGCCGTCCTTGTCGTATTGCGGATATTGGCAGGCAAACCAGTACGGCGTGTTGGCGGCCCATTCTGTTGTGCCGAACTTGGCCCTGAGCAGCTGCTGGGTTGGCTTTGAATATGCCTCGTGGCTGCCGTGCCAATTGCAGCCATAGCGCGTGGCACGCACGGCCAGCGCCAAGGCCTCTGGCGCGCCGTCCTTGCCGTCGGAGCGCTTGGCCCAACGGATGGCAGCCAGCGTCAACGCTCGACCATACGCTTCGATCAAGGTCGGCGCGTCGTTCAGCAGTTTATCGACCGCGGGCAACTGTCGAAGGTCGCTCACGC
>CALMEZ010000073.1 GCA_937864985.1 uncultured Alphaproteobacteria bacterium | reverse complement strand
ACAACGACGATCATGATTTCGACGAGGGTGAAGCCCTTGGTGGATTGATTTTTCATGCGTTTAACAGGTTCTATCGATGGATGTATGATATACGCTCAAATGCGAGCAGTGCGAAAATCAGATGCAACTACGCCGGTTCCGGCAAGGTCAAAAACCTGTAAACGCCCCCCTCTGTCCGGGCAATACACCTACCGGTATTACTACGCAGGGGCCGTCGGAGTATCGCGTTATATCTTGCCAATCCTCTTCTTGCGATTTTCCGCCAACGACTTCTTCACCCGTTTCAACATCATAAAAAACCGTGGCTTGTCCGGGTGTGATTGCATCTTGCGGTTCATCAAAAACAATTCTCGCGTGTGCGTCAGGCAAGGCGTGAATCGTGGCAGGCGCAGGTTCGTGACGATAGCGCACTTTGACTAAGGCGCGGACAGGTTCGTTTGGTTCGTCAAATTTAACCCAATTAACGCCTTTGGCAATAAATTCGAGTGAGCCGAGTTCTTCTTTTTCGCCGACAATGATTTGATTTTTCAGCCGTTCGATTTTCACCACATACAAAGGTTTTTCGTGAGCGATGCCCAAACCGCGCCGTTGTCCGATGGTATAACGGTGAATTCCGGTGTGTTCGCCTAAAACCTTGCCTTGTTGATTGACGATTTCGCCTTTGTCGGGAATTTCGTTTTCGCGGTTTTCGTGTTCCAGATAACGGTCAATAAATCCCGAATAATTTCCGTCCGGCACAAAACAAATGTCCTGGCTATCAGGCTTGTCCGCCACCATCAGGCCGAGATCCGTGGCCACGGCGCGCGTTTCCGCCTTTGTCAACCGCGCCAATGGAAAGCGCAGGTAGTTCACCTGCTCTTGCGTTGTGGCAAACAGGAAATAGCTCTGGTCACGCGCCATGTCGGCCGGTGTACGCAGTTGCCGGCCCTGCCCCGCAGCGACCGAGTCCACATAATGCCCGGTGGCCAACGCAGATCCGCCAAGCTCCTTGGCGCGCCACAACAGGTCAGCGAATTTCACAGTCTGGTTGCACTTCACGCACGGGATGGGCGTTGCCCCCTGTATGTAACTTTCAACGAAATCGTCAATCACTGCCTCGCGGAAGCGGGATTCGAAATCCAGCACATAGTGCGGAATGTCGAGAGCTGCCGCCACGCGCCGCGCATCGTGAATGTCCTGCCCCGCACAACAGGCCCCCTTGCGGCGGATGGCCTCGCCATGATCATAGAGCTGAAGCGTGATGCCCACCACGTCATAGCCCGCATGTTTCAGCAAGGCGGCGGCAACCGAGGAGTCAACACCGCCCGACATGGCACACACAACCCGGTGCGAACCAGGGTTGCCAGAAAGGCCCATGCTTTGGTGGACCATGTCGATGATGTGGGCAGGGATTTTCATGGTGTTAATACAGGGCTTCCTTGGCCCCAATCCGCATTCTTTGCAACCGGCAGGGCCAAACGCCCCGTTTCTGTTCCGATTTGGACCATCTGTGCTTATGAAATTTGCAATTTGTTCATAAGGATTTAGCCCAAAATTAAGCCGCCTCACGTAGGGTGGCATTGTTGGGCAGCGACATGTTGTCAAAAGGCCAGTACGGCCGCCCAAGGTGTGTGAGTGAGTTTGCGTATGAACGGTCAATTGCGTCCCCGCGTCAACTATGTCATCGGCCCCGATGGGAGTCCTCTGACAATTGCTGATTTGCCACCACCAGGCAGCCACCGCTGGGTCATCCGGCGCAAAGCCGAAGTTGTGGCAGCAGTGCGCGGGGGCCTCTTGAGCCTCGAGGAAGCCTGCGAGCGCTATACCCTGACAACCGAAGAATATTTGTCCTGGCAGCGCAGCCTCGACAAGAATGGCCTCGCCGGCCTGCGCACCACGCGCATCCAGCAATACCGGCAGTAAACCGACCATCAAGTCCAAAATGAAAAACCCCGGAACTTTCGCTCCGGGGCTTCGCGTTTCAAATCAGGCGCATCACGTGTGCGCGATGTCGACGTCCTTGGTGTCCTTCAGGAATAGGAAGCCGATGACCACTGTCATCAGGGCCACCACGATCGGATACCAGAGGCCGGCATAGATGTTGCCAGTCCAGGCCACGATGGCTGTTGCCAGCAGAGGCAGCATGCCGCCGAACCAGCCATTGCCGATGTGATAGGGCAGCGACATGGAGGTGTAGCGGATGTTGGTCGGGAACAACTCAACCAAGAACGCCGCAATCGGACCATAGACCATGGTGACATAAATCATCATGAGTGTCAGGATGGCGATGGCCTTGATCCAGTTGATCTTGGACTTGTCGGCACTGCCTGCGGCAACTTCGCTGACCGTGACTTTGGCGCTGCCATCAGCGGCGACGGCAACGTTGTCCACGTTGGCAATCGCAGCCATCTTCTTGGCAGCAGGATCCTTGGCAATGCGGGCATCAGACAGGATCTTCATCACGTCTGCCGTCTTCTTGTCAGCCTGGGCAGCTGCCAACGCGTCGGCGCCAGCCTTGTCGAGGTCGATATCCGACGAGGCAACCTTGACCAGCGGGTAACCCGAGTCAGCCAAAGCCTTGGACCAGCCAAAAGGCGAAAAGCCTTCAAGCTTGGTACCGTTGATGTCGATCGAGGCCTTTGTGCCAGCCGCACCATCAACAGTGGCAAAGGACAGACCTGATTTGGTCAGGAAGTCCTTGGCCTTGTCGCAGTCACCGAACTTTGACCATGGACCCACGAAGACGTTGAAGTGGCATTCCGCCGGATCAACCGTAACAGCGATCTTGGTCTTCTCCTGATAGGCGGAGAGATCAGGGTTCACCGCATCCGCCAGCCAACCGAACAGCGGGAAGTAGGTCAACGCGCCGAGCAGGCAGCCTGCCAGGATGATCTTGAGGCGGCCAATCTTGTCCGACAGCGAACCGAAGAACACAAAGAAAGGCGTACCGATGATCAGTGCGATGGCGATCAGGATGTAAGCCGACTGGAAGTCAACCTTTTCCGAAATCGTCAGGAAGAACAGCGCATAGAACTGGCCCGTGTACCAGATCACACCCTGCCCTGCCGTTGCACCAAGCAGCGCCAGCAGCACATACTTGTTGTTGGGGTAGCGCAGGAAAGAATCCGTCAACGGCGACTTGGAAGCCTTGCCTTCTGACTTCATGCGCTGGAACACCGGCGATTCGTTCAGCTTGAGTCGGATCCAGATCGAGAAGATCAAGAGCACCGCAGACACAACGAACGGGATACGCCAGCCCCACTCTGCAAAGGCCGCTGTCGAAAGGGAATTACGGCAAACCAGGATAACAATCAGCGACAGGAAGAAGCCGATTGTAGCTGTTGTCTGAATCCAGCTGGTAGAATAGCCACGGCGGCCATTCGGCGCGTGTTCAGCCACATAAGTCGCAGCACCGCCATATTCACCGCCAAGCGCCAGTCCCTGCAGCAACCGAAGACTGACCAGCAGCACAGGTGCCAGCCACCCAATCGTGGCGAAAGTTGGCAAGAGACCGACAACGAAAGTTGAAATACCCATGACCATCATGGTCACGAGGAACGTGTATTTGCGGCCGATCATGTCGCCCAGACGGCCAAAAACCAAGGCGCCGAAGGGGCGCACCAGGAAGCCCGCCGCATAGGTGGCAAAGGCCGACAGCAGCGCTGCCGTATCATTGCCTGGTGGGAAAAACAGCGCGGCAAAGAACGGTGCCAGCGTCGCGTAAAGATAGAAATCATACCATTCGAAAACGGTGCCGGTGGATGACGCAAAAATGACGAATTTCTCGTCGCGCGTCATGCCTTTCCCCACACCGGCAGGTGCGGTTGAAGAAGACATCAGATCACTCCCTGAATATTATTGTTTGGCTCCGCCAAGCGAAAAAATAGGCCCCCGCCCGCCAAAGCTTTCCAATTCTTATGGAGTCACGGCATGGGATGCAAGCGCTTTTGCGGCAATGCACACAGGTTTAAATTCACACACCAATCGGTAGATAAAAGAACGCCACCGCAAGTAGCAGATAGACGCCCAACAGCATCGCCCCTTCAAGCCAATTGGTCTCACCGTCGCGTGATACACTTGCCGTGATTAAGGTGGCACCAACCAGACCAGCAAGCTCCAGGGGACGGTGGATGACCAAATCCATGGGTTGTCCGATGAGGAAGGACATGATCACCAGCGCAGGAGCGACAAGCAGCGCGATTTGTATTGTGGCTCCAAGTGCAATCTGAATGCTGATATCAAGCTTGTTCTTGACCGCAAACACGCTGGCCGAATGCTCTGCCGCATTGCCAACAATCGGGATGATGATCAGGCCAGCAAAGACTTCTGAAAGGCCAAGCCCCTTGCTGAAGCCCTCCAGCGACCCTACCAGGACCTCCGAAAGCCACGCCACCACTAGCGTTGAAACCAGAAGCGTGCCAACCGCCCGGCCGACAGGCCATGCCGGGCCTTCGTGCTCATCATCACTCGCCGAGATCAAATCCTTGTGGGTGACGAGGCTGAAAAGCATGTTGCAGATGTAGAGCCCGATCAGCACGAAACTGGCCGCCAGCGAAAAATGCGCATCGCTGGAAATGATCTGCGTTGGCGAAACACCATCGGCCCGCTCGGTGAAGTCAAACAGAGCCGGAACCAGAAAAGCAATCATTACAATGACCAGGAGGCTGGACAAGGCGCCAGCCGTTTCCTTGCTGAAAACCTGTTTTTGGAATTTCAAGCCGCCTAGAAACAGCGCGAGTCCCAGCACCAGCAGCATGTTGCCAATCATCGAACCGGTAATCGAAGCCTTCACTACATCTATTTTGCCAGCTTTCAATGCGAAGAAGGCGATGATCAGTTCCGTGGCGTTGCCAAAGGTCGCGTTCAGCAGCCCGCCAATTGTGGGGCCTGTCTTGACGGCAAGATTCTCCGTGGCCTCACCCATCATGGCTGCGATTGGAATGATCGAGAGCGCCGCGGAGATGAAAGTTAGCGCATCGCCCGCATGAAAGACATATTCCAACGCAGCGGTGATGGGAATGAAAATCAGAAGCCAGTTCAACATGGGCCTCATTAAACAGATGGTTGCAGCGATTACAACTGGCAGGACCAGGGCTTTGGATAAGCCTGTGTCGTTGGCCTTTTTGCATTGGATCACGGCTGAGGCATAGTGGCACGATGCGAATCCTCGTTCTTCAGGCGCATCCGCGGCCATCCCATTCCATCGCGCAGAAAGCCCTTGGCGCAGCGGCTCGCGCCGTGGTTGGCGTTACCCTGCATGACCTTTATGCCACCTATCCTGACTTCGCCATCAATGCCAGGGCCGAGCAAGACCTGCTGCTCGCCCATGACTTGATAATTCTGCAGCACCCCTTCTACTGGTATTCTTCACCAGCCATGATTAAGGAATGGCAGGACATCGTGCTGGATTTCGGCTGGGCTTATGGGCCGGGCGGCAACAAGCTTCATGGCAAATTCCTGATGAACGCCATCAGCACCGGTGGCTCGGAGGGATTCTATGCGCCCGAAGGCCGCAACCGGCACACCATTGAACAGTTCCTGGCCCCGTTCAACCAGACGGCCCACCTTTGTGGCATGGCCTATCTGAAGCCATTCATTGTCTATGAGGGACGTAAGCTGAAAAAGGCCTTGCTGGACAAACAGGCGGAAGCCTATGCCGACCTCCTGCAAGCGCTGGCGACAGGGCAAAAAAAGCCGTTGAAACGTCTCGCCAGCAACTATGTGCTGCCCGCCACGTTCAAGGCTGCGGGGGAACCATGACACTGAATGAACTTCTTTTGGGAGCGATGGTCTATCTCGCCGCTGCCGTGGTGTCGGCACCGCTCGCCAAGCGCCTCGGCTTGGGCTCCGTCATCGGTTTCCTTGCGGCCGGTGCGCTGCTGGGCCCCTCTGCCCTCGGCCTCCTCGGCCAGGAACAGGAAAGCGTGAAGCATTTTGCCGAGTTCGGCGTGATCGTCATGCTGTTCCTGGTGGGGTTGGAGCTGGAGCCGGCGCGGCTCTGGTCGCTCCGAAGGCAGATCTTCGGCCTAGGACTTGCACAGGTTCTTGGCGTTGCCGCTGTCCTCATGGGCCTGTCCCTGCCGTTCACACATTACTGGCAGGAAAGCCTGATGGTCGGCCTGATCCTGGCCATGTCGTCAACCGCCATCGTGCTGCAAAGCATGGAAGAACAGAGCACGTTGAAAACACCAGTCGGGCAATCGGTTTTTTCGGTGCTTCTGTTCCAGGACATCTCGGTGATCCCGATCCTGGCGTTGATGCCATTGCTGGCAACCACGGATTTTCCGGGTGGCACTGACCACTCCGGAAACTTGATGTCAGAATTCTCGCCGCTGGCGCAAGGCCTGATTACCGTTGCGGTCGTTGCAGCCATGCTGTTACTGGGCCGCTATCTGGCGCGCCCGCTGTTCCGCTTCGTTGCTGAATGGGGCGCACGCGAAATCTTCGTTGCCATGTCATTGCTTATTGTCGTCGCCATCACGTTGCTGATGACGCAACTTGGCCTCTCGCCTGCGCTTGGCACCTTCCTCGCCGGCGTCGTTCTAGCCGACAGCGAGTACAAGCGCGAACTGGAGATGGACCTGCAACCCTTCAAGGGCTTGCTCCTGGCTGTGTTCTTCATCGCAGTGGGCGCAGGCATTGATTTCGGATTGCTGGCCCAAAAGCCTGTGCTGCTTCTTTCGGCACTGGCCGCATTCATCGGCCTGAAACTGATAACGCAATTTCTCCTCGCATGGGCCTTTGGCATGACAAGGCCGGACCAGTCGCGCTTTTCCTTTGCCCTGGCGCAAGGCAGCGAGTTCGGTTTCGTGCTGATTGGCATTGCGGCCGGCTTTGGCCTACTGACGCAGGATATATCTGCACTGCTGACGGCGCTCATCGCATTGTCCATGGTGGCCGCACCCTTCCTGATGATGCTGGATGAAAAGCTGCTGCAGCCCCGTTTCGCCGATGGAGATTTTCTCCGCGAACATGATGTCATCACACATGATGGCGTTGACGCGATCATTGCCGGTCACGGCCGCTTCGGCATGACCGTGAGCCGCGTACTCAACGCCCAGGGCAAGCGCACTGTGCTGCTCGATATCGACCCGTCGCAGGTCGATGCCCTGCGAAAGTTCGGTTTCAAGGTGTTTTATGGTGATGCATTGCGCGCTGACTTGCTGGAATCAGCGGGTGCACGCGAGGCCAAGCTCATGGTCATCGCCATCGATGATCGTGAAAAGGTCACCGAACTTGTGAAGCTCGCCCGCCATGATTTCCCGAACCTCAAATTGCTGGTGCGTGTTTTCGACCGCACCCACGCCCAGGAAATCATGCGCGAAGGGGTCGAAACGGTTTACCGTGAGGTTTTCGGAACCTCGATGGACCTGGCGCGCGACGCCCTGGTGACACTCGGCAAGCACCCCTATGAAGCCAACCGCGCCATTTCCATGTTCCGTGCCCACGACGAACGCTTCCTGCGCAAGGCGGCGAAACTGAATGGTGACGAGGCTGGATTGGTTGATTTGTCCCGCCAGTCGCGCGCCGAAATTGCCCGTGTCTTTGCTGCCGACAAAAGCGGCGAAACAGCCACAGCCGACAATGCCTGGTATGACGAAGATGGCGAGAAATCATCGGCCTGACCAGCATTTTGATCTTGATCGCCAAAACAGCTATGGGAAGCCATGACCCAGGCGCCCCAATCCAATATTCACGACATCAAGATTGACCCCCGAAATCTCGGTATTCTGATTTCCGTCAATGGCAAGCTGGTGCCACGCGCCGAGGCTGTTGTTTCGGTGTTTGACTCAGGTTTCATCCTGGGTGACGGCGTCTGGGAAGGATTGCGCGTGGTGAACGGTGGTGTTCCCTTCCTGCGGGCTCACATTGAGCGTCTCTACGAAGGGGCGAAGTCCATCTTCATGGATATCGGCCTGACGCCGGACGAACTGGTGCAGCGGCTTTTCGCCTGCATTGACGCCAACAAGATGACAGATGGCGTTCATGTCCGCCTCATGGTGACACGTGGCGTCAAGGCCACGCCATACCAGGATCCGCGTGTGACCATGGGCAAGCCAACCATTGTCATCATCCCGGAGTACAAGGAACCCAATCCTGACAAGTTCCGCGATGGCTTATCACTGCATACGGTGAATGTTAGGCGCGGCGCACCGGATGTGCAGGACCAGAAGCTGAATTCCCATTCGAAGCTGAACTGCATCACTGCTTGCATTCAGGCCGCCAATGCTGGCGCCGATGAAGCTTTGATGCTCGATCCGCTGGGCTTTGTCGCCACCTGCAATTCAACGCATTTTTTCATTGTGCGCCGCGGTGAACTGTGGACATCCTCAGGCCAATACTGCATTCCGGGCATCACGCGCGGCAACATGCTGCGCGTCGCAGCCACACTCGGCATTCCGGCCTGCGAAAAGCAGTTCTCGCTGTATGATGTCTATGGCGCAGACGAAGCATTCGTGACCGGCACGTTTGCAGGCCTTATTCCCGTTCGCGTCATCGACGGCAGGCCGGTGCGCAATCCGCTGTCATCTGAGGCCTGGCAAGGTGCCGGACCCATCTCCAGACGGTTGGCTGAGGGCTACAAGGCCTTGTGCAAAGCTGAAAGCACACGCAGCTTGTAATGCTCTGGTCCTTTCTCATGACCTCGATCATTATTGAACTGACGCCCGGCCCGAACATGACGTGGCTTGCGGTACTGGGCGCCAGCCGTGGACGGCAGACGGCGTTAGCGGCGGTTCTGGGGATTGCTATTGGGCTTTCGGTGGCCGCAGCCGTTGCCGGTTTTGGATTGACGGCGGTGCTCCTTCAATGGCCCATCCTGCTCCAGCTCTTGCGCTGGGCCGGAACGTTCTACCTGTTTTATCTTGCTTGGGACGCATGGCGCGATGGCGATGAGGATTTGGCCTATACCAACGCCACCCGCGGTGTTGCCTTTCGTCAGGGCCTGTACAGCAACATGCTCAACCCCAAGGCTTATCTGTTCTACGCAGCCATGCTTCCGCAATTCATTTCACGCAGCATGCCACTGGCGGCGGAGGTCGCCATGCTGTCTGCGATCTATGTTGCTGTCGCGACCACAATCCACGCCAGCATCGCGATACTTTCCGGCACCATGGCCACGTTTCTTGAAACCTCACCGCATGCCCAAACCATCCGCCGCGGTCTTGCACTGCTCATTGCCGCTGCAGCCATCTGGTTTTTCTTCTCAACCAAGGTCCCATCATGACGCTCACGCACAAAATCATCGCCATGTGGTCAGGTCCGCGCAACATCTCCACAGCCATGATGTATGCCTTTGGCAATCGGCCAGATTGTGAAGCCTGGGATGAACCGTTTTATGGATTCGCACTGAAGACCCAGGGCCACGACCATCCCATGCGCGACGACATCATCGCGGCTATGGAAACAGACTGGAACAAGCTGGTTGTGAAATGCACAACGCCGTCATCAAAGCCCCTCCTCTACCAGAAGCATATGACCCATCACATGTTGCCAGGCTTCGAGCGGCGCTTCGCCCTGAAGCTTACGAACGCCTTCTTGATCCGCGATCCGGCGCAGGTGCTTGCAAGCTATAGCAAGAAATGGGCGGACGTGGACTTGCGCTCGATCGGATTCGTGGAACAGGCTGAAATCTTTGACATGGTGGCCAATCATATTGGCCACCCGCCACCTGTTGTCGACGCCGAAGACATTCTGTCTTCGCCGCACGCCATGCTGACAAAATTGTGCACAGCCTGTGGTATTCCCTTTGACGCCTCCATGCTGCATTGGCCGAAAGGGCCAAAATTCTTTGACGGCGTGTGGGCGCCACACTGGTACAATAGCGTTTGGCAGTCAGAAGGATTTGCAAAGCCCGAACCAAGGCGCGTGGACCTTGCGCCACCACTTGCAAGAATTGCCGACCAGGCCATGCCCTACTATGAAAAGCTAAAACAGCACCGCCTCATATGAAAACCAAGTCTTACACATTCAAAGGCGAGGTCTGGAAATACAAATTTGATGGCGCGACGGCCTGGCATTTCATCACTGTCCCCAAGCACATATCGTCAGAAATCAAGTTTCTCTCGACAGGCAAAACAGCAGCCTGGGGCTCACTCCGCATCACTGCCAAAATCGGTGAGACGGAATGGCAGACCTCGCTTTTTCCCGACAGCAAGTCAGGCTGCTATTTGCTGCCTGTGAAAGCCGCCGTCCGCCGCGCCGAGAAACTTGGCGATGGAACCCGCGTCACTTGTATGCTCAGGCGTGAGGCCTGACAGAAAAGGTAAAAGGCCGGGGAACTCCCGGCCTTTCATCAGGATTCGGTTCTCCAGCAGCTAGCTGGCGATGGCATGCCCAATCATCACACCCGGCGGCGGCGAAATTTGTGATGGCTTCAAAGAGCCACCTTCTTTCTCCACCAGCATTTCAACCTTGCGCAGTTCGGACTCTTCTTCCTTGAGCCGCTCAAGGATCGAAGCATGCTGATCCTTCAACTCGCCGACAGACTTGAGAAGATTGTCCAGGCGGATGCGCGATGACTTCGCTGCCATCGAATAATTGACATTGGCGGGATCGGAAATTCCGGTGCGTTGTTCTTCGAACTTGATGTGTTGTTCAAGGTCATCATGCTTCCGCATCAGGTCCTGAACCATCATATCCATGTCGGCCGCCTGGCGGCGAACGTCTTCCGTACGGAAGCGGTGAAGCCGCAAAAGGCTCTCGCGTGATCGCATAATTACCTCACTAAACTCAAACTCACTGCCAATCCACAGGCGGCAATTGCATCTTGACTCACGGGGACTCTATTCATGAGTCAGCGAATCAACTAGCAATGCCTCATTGCGTTAGGCGGCGTTCATGATGAACAAACAGATTTAAAGCCCGGTAAACCCCAAAGGCTTGCTGGAGATTTTGGATTCGGGGCACTGCATCGAACATCGCCACAATATGTAGTATGCGTACGCGTCGAGACACCAGATATTGTGTCAGCGACATTAAAGTTTGGCATCTGCGTATTAGGTTTTGTTAACCTTTCTCAGGTTATCTTAACGGACAAGGTTAATGGTCTGTAGCCACTGGCACATACGCCCAGGCGACAGGCCGCGAAAGGCAAGCCGCCCTGACGGGCGGCGCTGGATACGGCACGAAGGGGATTGGAATGCGGGTACTGTTGATCGAGGACGATACAGCGACTGCTCAAAGCATTGAGCTGATGCTCAAGTCCGAAGGGTTCAATGTTTACACAACGGACCTTGGCGAAGAAGGCGTGGATCTGGGGAAGCTCTACGACTACGACATCATCCTGCTCGACATCAACCTGCCAGACATGTCCGGCTATGAAGTGCTGAAAGCACTGCGCGTTTCGAAGGTGGGCACGCCCATCCTCATCCTCTCCGGTCTCGCCGCCATCGAAGATAAGGTCCGCGGCCTGGGCTTCGGCGCTGATGACTACATGACCAAGCCCTTCCACAAGGACGAACTGGTGGCCCGCATCCACGCCGTTGTCCGCCGCTCCAAGGGCCATGCACAATCCGTGATCCACACCGGTGAACTGCTCGTCAACCTCGACACCAAAACGGTGGAAGTCGGCGGCCAGCGCGTCCACCTGACCGGCAAAGAATACCAGATGCTGGAGCTCCTCTCGCTCCGCAAGGGCACCACGCTCACCAAGGAAATGTTCCTCAACCACCTCTACGGTGGCATGGACGAACCGGAACTCAAGATCATCGACGTTTTTATCTGCAAGCTGCGCAAGAAACTCGCAGCCGCCGCACAAGGCAAGAACTTCATCGAGACCGTCTGGGGCCGCGGATATGTGCTGCGCGACGGTGCACCCCCCATGGGCGACGATATGGACGACATGCGCGAAAGCGCCTGACGATTACGGAACGGAAGAGAAAATGGCGCTCCTCGCGGGGCGCCATTTTCGTTTGCAGGGGAGGTAATCTTTACGCGAAGATGAAATCGTCGGAATTCAACTGGGCCACAGTGATCCCAGCGAAGAAAATTGAATCAGCTCCGGCGTCGACTTTCAAAAGAACGCCTCCGCTGACGTCCGTCGCATGCGAGAGGATATCTGCGTAGGTCTTCAAGTCCGTGCCCTGCAGCCACACACGGTCGGTCCGGCCTGCACCTGCCCAGAAGTCCGTGATCGTATCCTGGCCAAAGCCCTTGGTGTAGACAAACACGTCGGCACCAGCGCCGCCCGTCAGTGTGTCATTGCCGGTATCGCCATAGAGATAGTCGATGCCGCCAGCACCATCAATTGCATCGTTGCCAGCACCGCCAGAGATGCGGTTGTCGCTGTTGTCGCCGGTGATCTGGTCGTCATAGGCGGAACCGATGACCTGCTCAATGGTGACATAGGTATCGCCCGCCGCATCGCCAACCGTGCCCCCGGTCGCGAGATTGAGGGCAACGCCTGAAGTTGCTGTGGAATAGCTGGCCGTATCCTGGCCATCGCCGCCGATCAGCGCGTCTGCGCCAATGCCACCGAACAAAGTGTCATCGCCAGCGCCGCCGTTCAATGTGTCGTCGCCGTCGAGGCCGTAAAGCTTGTTGGCGTTGGCGTCACCTGTCATCACGTCGTTGAACTTCGAGCCTTCGAGGTTTTCGATGTTCGAAATCGTATCTTGGGATGCTTCGCCATATTTTCCGATGCCTGTGCCCAAATTGACAGTAACAGCAGCCCAGGATTGCAGGTAGCTCAACGTGTCTGCACCAGCACCGCCATCAATCGTATCATAGCCACCGCCAGAATAGATCTTGTCATTGCCGCCACCGGCCTGGATGATGTCTTGGCCCTTGCCTGCATAGATGACGTTGGCATTGTCGTCGCCGATCAGCGTATCGCCAAACTTCGATCCGCGAATGTCTTCAATGTTCTTGTAGGTATCGCCTTCGGCAAATCCACCCTTGCCGATGCCCAGCGCCAAGTTGACATAAACTGCAGCTGTGGAATTGCGGTAATCAATCCAGTCAACGCCAGCGCCGCCGTCAAAGACGTCGCCGCCGCCAGAGCCATAAAGATGATCATTGCCGTCTCCGCCGCTGATGAGATTCTTGCCCGCATCACCAGTCAAGTTGTCGGCGAATTTTGAACCTGTCAGGTTTTCAATGCCTGACAAGGTGTCGCCTTCAGCGTCACCGCCAAGGCCGGTGCCCAGCGATAGGTTGACTGTGACGCCTGCGCTTGAAGCAGAGTAATCCGCAAGATCAATGCCGTCTCCGCCTTTCAAGACGTCAGCGCCAAGACCACCAGCCACAGTGTCGTTGCCAAGTCCACCATTCAGGCTGTTGTTGCCAGCATCACCCGTCAAAAGGTCATTGAACTTGGAGCCTGTGACGTTTTCAACCGAAATGAATTTGTCGCCTTCGGCCGTGCCACCAAAACCAAGACCCGTCGCAAGATTGACTGTCACAGCTGCGTTCGATGCCGAATAGTCAGCTGTATCCGTGTCAGCGCCACCATCCATGATGTCGCCACCGCCAGAACCGACCAGCACATCATTGCCAGCGCCAGCACGCAACGCATTTGCTCCGGCATCGCCTGTCAGGATGTCGGCAAAGGAGCTGCCGATCACATTTTCGACAGAGATCAGCTTGTCACCCTGGGCGAAACCGCCCAGACCCGTGCCCAAAGCCAGATTCACTGTTACACCGGCATTTGATGCCGAATAGTCGGCTGTGTCATTGTCAGCACCGCCGTCCATGGTGTCGCCGCCACCGGAGCCGACCAATACGTCATTGCCCGCACCGCCCCTGAGGAGGTTCGTACCCGCATCACCTATCAGGATATCGGCAAAGGCAGATCCCGTGACATTCTCGATCGAGATCAGCTTGTCGCCCTGGGCAAAGCCTCCGAGACCTGTGCCGAGAGCCAAGTTCACTGTCACGCCGGCGTTGGAATTCGAATAGTCAGCGGCGTCATTGTCTGAGCCACCGTCCATGACGTCACCGCCGCCAGAACCAACCAATACGTCATTGCCTGCGCCACCCTTGAGGATGTTGGCACCGGCATCACCTGTTAGCAGATCCGCAAAATTCGAACCCGTAACATTTTCGATCGTGGAGAGCTTGTCACCTTCCGCATCTCCTCCCGATCCAACGCCTGTCGCCAGATTGACCTTCACACCTGCGGAAGAGCCAGAGTAGTCAGCCGTATCATTGCCATCGCCACCAATGAGTTGGTCGGCGCCTGCGCCACCAACAAGATTATCATTGCCGATGCCACCGTCGAGCACATCATTTCCGGCGCCGCCCAGCAGCGTATCGTCACCAGCTTCGCCGTAAAGCTTGTCGTCGCCACCGCGGCCATCAAGCAGATCATTGCCACCGCGACCCCAGAAAACATTTATACCATCAGTACCCCAGAACTTGTCATTGTTGGCGCCGCCGATCAGGTTCTCAATGCTGACAAACTTGTCTTCCCAGTTGTTGGTGCCTGTCGCTAAATCAATCTCCTGCACATAGCCATCAAGTGTGGGAATATCCGCGCTGAACGTGTCGATGCCATCACCACCATCATAGGAGTCGCCATGATATGACCACTCCACCAGGAAGGTGTCGTTGCCAGCACCGCCATACATCTTATCGTCATTGCTGCCGCCAGTGATGGTATCGTCACCATCTCCGCCGTCAATGCGGTTCGTGTCTGCGTTACCGACGAGGTAGTCGTTAAATCTCGAGCCGACTAGATTCTCAATGCCGGTCAGCTTGTCGCCTTCAGCATCGCCACCTTTGCCAATGCCAGTTTCAAGATTGACATTTACCGCTGCAGTGGAAGCAGAGTAGTCAGCCGTGTCGCTGCCATCGCCGCCAATCAGCTGGTCAGCGCCAGCGCCGCCATTGAGTTTGTCATCACCCGCACCACCATTCAGGATGTTGGCGTTCGCATCGCCGGTCAATATGTCGGCTTGGGTAGAACCCGCAAGGTTTTCAATTGAAACAAGCCTGTCGCCCTGGGCATCGCCACCTGTGCCAACACCTGTTGCCAGGCTGACGGTTACACCTGCTGTTGATGCAGTGTAGTCAGCAGTGTCATTGCCTTCTCCGCCATCCAATGTATCAGCACCTGCACCACCCGACAGAACGTCATTGCCCAATTCTCCGTAGAGCGCGTCATTGCCACTACCGCCGTCGAGGTAGTCGTCGCCTGCGCCGGTCCAGATGGTGTCATTGCCGTCCTGGCCGAAAATCTTGTCAACAACAACGTTGTAATAGTTGTTGTCAAAAACGTCGTTGCCAGCGCCAAGGGAATAGGTCATCGCCATATTGGCGCCACCAACCTTGTCATCGAAGCCGGAACCGACAAAAACTTCAAAGCTCGTATAAGTGTCGCCTGCAGCATCACCTGCATAGCCGCCAGCTGCAGAATTGGCGTATGCGTTGCCAATGCCAGCGCCATCAAGGGCCGCGAAGCTGAGGGCAACACCAGCTGTTGCGCTGGCAAAACTCAGCGTATCGACGCCGTCACCACCATCAAGCTTGTCGGCACCTGCGCCACCAATGAGACCTGCAAGGACTCGTTCGGCGCTGGCCGCGGCAATCCCGGCCTCTGCTACTAGCTCCGCGGGGACTCGCTGGCTGGACCAGCCCAGGTCCCCCCCTGGCTCATCCTGGCGGCATCGCGCCCAGCGCTTATGTACAGGCCGCGCGCTCGGCGCTGCCTGAACCCCCTCCGCTGTGCGCCGGCCGGCAGACCCCCTGGGCTGGTCCGTGCCGTGCGAGAGTCTTTTATATGAATCATTTAATATGAAATCTCAAGTACATAAATTTCTATTCATATCGGCATATAAAAACGCATCTGCCCCTACATGTGACGGAAGTACCGGGAATTTATAGAAAATTAATTTTGAATTCTACATTACTTATCACAAAAATATTATTGGCTATGAGGCTACGGCCCCTGCGCTGCAGCCCCGCACTGCGGCGGCGTCTCGCCGGTAAGGACTCCCGATGAGCTCGATCGTCATTC
>CALMEZ010000072.1 GCA_937864985.1 uncultured Alphaproteobacteria bacterium | reverse complement strand
AGGCAAACCGGAAGTCGAAAAGGTTTAATCATGGCCGCAGGACCGAAAGATACCTCATTCACTGCCGATTCACGCTCGCTTGATCCTGTTTCCATGATCAAGGACCTGGCGGGCACGGCTGTCATCACGTTCCTCCTCCTGACGCCCATCGTCTCGTTCAAGACCATCATGAACCAGGGTTCATTGGTACTCGGCACACGGTGGTCTTTGGCGCTCTGGCTAACGGCTGCTGTGGTGATTGGCCGGCTGCTGATGCAACTCTTTGTCTGGAACCGTGCTCCCTCGGCTGTCGCGTCCAAGCCTGCAGCTGCGCCGACACACGACTGGCGAGAAACAGCGGGGCGCTGGTTGCCACTGGCGATGCTGGTGGTGGCCCTGCTCATACCATGGATCGTGCAGATGATCCCTGGCTGGGATCGCCGCGGCCTTGGCCTTGCCATCTACATCATGACCTACATCATGCTTGGCTGGGGGCTTAACATCGTGGTGGGCCTCGCTGGCCTGCTTGATCTGGGCTACGTCGCTTTTTACGCGGTGGGGGCCTATGCGTACGCCCTGCTCACGACAGTTTACCTGCCGCAATGGTTTGGCGCTGGCGTTGTACCATGGGCATTTTACATCGTGTTGCCATTGGCCGGCCTATTGGCGGCCACATGGGGCGTCATCCTTGGTTTCCCGGTGCTACGCTTGCGCGGTGACTATCTTGCCATCGTGACGCTGGCGTTTGGTGAAATGATCCGGTTGGTGTTGATCAACTGGTTTGATTTCACCCAAGGCCCGCAAGGCATCAACGTGCCAAAGGCCACATTCTTCGGGTTGCCATTTGAAGACACCCCGAACGGCTTCGCGGCCTTCTTCCATATTCCCTATAACCGGCTGCACTTCTTCATTTTCCTTTACTACGTCATCTTGGCGCTGGCGTTGCTCACATATTTTGCAACCAACCGCTTGCGCCGCCTTCCCATCGGGCGTGCATGGGAAGCGCTCCGTGAAGATGAAATTGCCTGCCGGTCTCTTGGCATCAACACCACCAGCACCAAGCTCACGGCCTTTGCCATCGGTGCCATGTTTGGAGGATTTGCTGGTTCATTCTTCGCAGCGCGCCAGGGCTTCGTATCGCCTGAAAGCTTTGTCTATATCGAGTCTGCCTTGATCCTCGCCATCGTAGTGCTCGGCGGCCTCGGCTCACAGCTGGGCATCGTGTTTTCGGCCATCGTGATCATGGGTGCCTTCGAGCTGTTCCGCGAGATGAACTTCATGAAGAGCGTGTTGCCGGAAGGCACAGAGCCCATCCAGTTCCGCATGCTGGCCGTCGGTCTCGCCATGGTGCTGATGATGCGCTGGAAGCCGCGTGGATTTGTGTCGCGGCGCGACCCCACCATATTCCTCAAGGAGAAGAAAGCCGTGTCGTCTGATCTCGTTTCGCAGGGGCATGGTTGATGACGGCTTGGCTTTCAGATCCTGAACTTGAGGTTCAGCACCTCACCATGCGCTTTGGTGGTCTGGTCGCCATTGGCGATCTATCGTTCAATGCGGCCCGCAAGCAGATCACGGCGCTGATCGGTCCGAACGGTGCCGGCAAGACCACTGTGTTCAATTGCATCACCGGTTTCTACAAGCCCACAGAAGGCGCCATTACGTTGCGTCACCCAGACGGCAAGACTTTCGATCTCGAACGCATGGATGATTTCCGCATCACACAATCTGCGCGCGTGGCTCGCACCTTCCAGAATATCCGCCTGTTTTCCGGCATGACTGTCCTAGAAAACTTGATGGTGGCGCAGCACAACGAGTTGATGCGCGCATCAGGTTATACGGTGCTTGGACTTCTCGGGGCGCCTGCGTACAAGCGTCGTGAAACTGAGGCCGTGGAATTGGCGAAATACTGGCTGGGCAAAACCGGCTTGATCGACCGTGCTGATGACCCTGCTGGCGATCTCCCTTATGGCGCCCAGCGCCGCCTCGAAATCGCGCGCGCCATGTGCACGAACCCGCGTCTTCTATGCCTCGACGAACCTGCAGCCGGTCTCAACCCACGCGAATCCGAAGAACTCAACAAGCTGCTGCTTTCGATCCGCGATGACCATAACATGGCGATCCTGTTGATCGAACACGATATGAGCGTTGTCATGGGCATTTCCGACCACATCGTGGTGCTCGATTATGGCCGCAAGATTTCTGACGGAACGCCGACGGAAGTGAAAAATGATCCGGCTGTGATCCGCGCCTATCTTGGTGTGGACGACGAAGAAGACGACTTGAACCCTGCAAAGCTTGGCCTGGAAAAAGCAGAAGTCATTTCGGGACGTGCTGCCAAAAATGGCGGCAAGACAGGAGGACGCACATGAGTGAGGTCCTTCTCTCCGGCAAGGGCGTTGAAACCTTCTACGGTAAGATTCAGGCGCTGAAAGGCATCGACTTCGAAGTCCACAAGGGTGAAATTGCCACGTTGATCGGTTCGAACGGCGCAGGAAAATCGACGCTTATGATGACGATTTTCGGCACGCCGCGGGCGCGTGCGGGAACGATCACCTTCGACGGCCAGGACATCACCAAGCTGCCAACCCATCAAATTGCGCGGCTCGGCCTTGCGCAATCTCCCGAGGGACGCCGCATCTTCCCGCGCATGACGGTGCTCGAGAACCTGCAGATGGGTGCCACAGTCAACAACCTCGCTTATTTCGACGAGGATGTGGCCAAGATCTACAAGCTTTTCCCGATCCTGGAAAAGCGCAGCACGCAACGTGCTGGAACACTG
This sequence comes from uncultured Alphaproteobacteria bacterium, assembly GCA_937864985.1. Classification (GTDB taxonomy): domain Bacteria; phylum Pseudomonadota; class Alphaproteobacteria; order Rhizobiales; family Aestuariivirgaceae; genus Aestuariivirga. The sequence goes on along the minus strand of CALMEZ010000072.1, from coordinate 5,390 downwards.
TCCGGTGGTGAACAGCAAATGCTCGCTATTGGACGTGCGCTGATGGCGCGGCCGCGGCTTCTGATGCTGGACGAACCTTCTCTCGGCTTGGCGCCGATCATCGTACGCCAGATTTTTGCAGCCATCAGGGAGTTGAATGAAAAGGAAGGCCTGACCGTGTTTCTGGTAGAACAGAATGCCTTCCATGCATTGAAGCTTGCGCACCGGGCCTATGTAATGGTCAACGGCAAGATCACAATGTCCGGCACCGGCAAAGAACTTCTGGCGCGGCCGGAAGTCCGGGCCGCCTATCTTGAAGGGGGCCATTGATGAGCCTGATCCTCGACCATGTGACCAGCAATGGCTTCTGGCAATTTGTGGTGCTGACCATCATCATGGGCGGTGGCGCCGCCTTCATGGCTGGCCGGTCCATTGCCGGTGGTTGGAAGGGAATTCCCCGGGTGATCATTGCCATGATCCCGTTCACGGCGGGCCTGCGCTTCCTGCATTACGCGCTGTTTGAGGGGCAGTTGACCTCCCTGACGCACTTTCTAGTCCATGGCGCCATTGTCACCGGCTTCGCCCTGCTGGGTTACCGTGTCAGGCGGACCCAGCAGATGACCAGCCAGTACCCTTGGCTCTACGAACGCTCAGGTCCGCTGACCTGGCGCAGCAAGAATTAACCCCATTGCGTAAGGAAAACACTGATTTTCCTTTCCAATCTTGCCACTTTGGGCTTTTATGCGGCCCAAGGGGCATGACCCCGAAGTCGACTATCCACAGGGAGAAGTTTATATGAAGAAGATCCTCTTGTCCGGCATTGCGCTCAGCTTTGCCGCGGCGCTCAGCGCATCATCGGCCCTCGCCGACATCACCGTTGCCACGGTTGGCCCGATCACTGGCCAGCTCGCCGCACTCGGCGAACAATACAAGCGCGGCGCTGAAATGGCCGTGAAGGACATCAATGCCGCTGGCGGCGTGAATGGCGAAAAGCTGGTTCTGGAAATCGGTGACGACGCCTGCGATCCGAAGCAAGCCACCGCTGTCGCTGAACAGATGGCCCAGAAGGGCGTGAAGTTTGTCGCCGGCCACCTGTGCTCGGGCTCCTCGATCCCGGCCTCGAAGGTTTATCTCGACGAAGGCATCCTGCAGATCAGCCCTGCTTCCACGAACCCCAAGTTCACGGATGAAGGCGGCTGGAACGTGGCCCGCGTCTGCGGCCGTGACGACGCACAGGGCCTGGTTGCCGGTGCATTCCTTGCCAACCACTACAAGGGCAAGAAGGTTGCCGTTGTTGATGACAAGTCTGCCTACGGCAAGGGTCTCGCTGACGCTACTGCCGCTGCCATGAAGGCTGCCGGCCTTGACGCCGCCATGACGGAATCGATCAATCCTGGTGAAAAGGATTATTCGGCCCTCGTTTCCAAGCTGAAGGACGGCGGCATCGACGCCATCTACTTTGGTGGTTACCATCCGGAAGGCGCTCTCATCCTGAAGCAGCTGCGCGAGCAGGGTTCACAGGCCCAGATGCTTTCGGGTGACTCGATGAACAACGTCGAATTCTGGACCATCGCTGGCCAGGCTGCTGACGGCATGATCTTCACCTTCGCGCCCGAACCCCGCGACAACCCAGCCGCCAAGGACTTGGTCGCCAAGTTCAAGGCTGAGGGCTACGATCCGGAAGGCTACACGCTGTACACCTACGCTGCATTCCAGATGTATGCCCAGGCTGCTGCTGGTGCCAAGACAACGGACAACAAGGCTCTGGCTGAGTGGCTGCGTGCCGGCAACGTGACGCACACGGTTCTCGGTGACCTGAAGCTCGACGCCAAGGGTGACCTCGTCGGTGCCAAGTACGTTTGGTACAAGTTCCACGACGGCAAGTACGCCGAAGATCCTTCGACGAACTAATCGTTCAACGCATCTTGCGTGAACCGGACCCGCGAGGCTACGCTTCGCGGGTCTTTTCTTTTGGAGTCGCTCCCCGGGTGTTCCGCCTCTTCACCACCCTGCCCTTTGCCGCGGCACTGCTGTGCTGCACGGCGCATGCGGAAATTCTGGTTGGCGTCGCAGGCCCGATGGCCGGCCAGTATGCCGCATTCGGCAATGAAATGAAAACTGGCGCCGAAGCTGCCGTTGCCGCCATCAACGCGGCGGGCGGCATCAATGGCGAGAATTTGGCCGTCATCACAGCTGATGATGCCTGTGACACAAAGCGCGCCGCTGAAACGGCCAAGGATTTCGTGACCAAAGACGTACGGCTGGTGGTCGGCCACTTCTGCTCGGGCGCGAGCCTTGCTGCGGCGCTTGTTTATGCCGATGCAGGTATACTGATGATCACGCCAGCGGCCAGTAATCCCAGCCTTACCGAAAAGAACCTGTGGAATGTATTCAGGCTTACCGGCCGCGATGACGCTCAAGCTGATCTGGCCGCAGCTGCCGTCAAGAGCCAAGCTGACGGCCTTGCCGCTATCATATCGGACGGAACGCCCACCAGCTCGGCGCTGGCAACACGTTTCGTGGCTCAACTCAATCAAACACCGACGATCAGCATCAAACCGGGACAGACTGACCTTGAAGGTGTCTCCGCTGAAATCACTGACAAGACCTATAGTCATGTTTATCTTGCCACAGGGGCTACAGACGCGGCACGGCTGGTGCAGGCACTCCGCTCGGGCGGCTTCAAGGGCTCCATTCTGGCGAGTGACGCTGTCGTAGCTGAAATCTTTGGCAGCAAGGCGGGTGACACTGCCGATGGCGTGCGCGCAACATTTCCGGCAGACCCCATGCAAAGCGACATGGCGCGCAGCACAGTGACGTCCCTGTTGGCTGACGGCAAAGCGGTCGATGGGGCTACATTGCCGTCCTATGCGGCGGTGCAGGCCTTTGCCGCTGCGGCCAAGGCAACAACTGTGAATGATGGCAAGGCCATGGCGCGCTGGCTACATGGCAATGGTGTCAATACGGTTCTCGGTTCCGTAACGTTTGATGCCAAGGGAGACCTGACGGCGCAACCCTTTGTGTGGTATCAATTCACGGGCGGAAATTTCCGCCTGGAACAGCAGTAAGGACCTGATCGTGCGTGCCTATTTTGTGCAAATCAAATGCGACCTCGGCAAATCCTATGAGGTGGCGACGGCGCTGGCCGATGCCGAGATCGCATCCGAGATCTATTCGACGGCGGGCGGATTTGACCTGCTGGTCAAGTTTTACCTGACCGAGGAAGAAGATGTCGGCCGCTTCATGGCCGACAAGGTGCAGACCATTCCCGGCATCCGCGACACCTACACGATCGTGACCTACAAGGCGTTTTAGGTTGCTTTAATTCCCTCGCATCGCCGGATGGGATTTGTTATGCCGCGCCTGAAAACAGCAGGCACCGCATGATCCCCCGTTATACCCACAAGGACATGGCCCAGATCTGGGCCCCCGAAACACGCTTCAAGATCTGGTTTGAAATTGAAGCGCATGCCGCTGATAAGATGGCCGAATTGGGCATTGTCCCGAAAGAGGCTGCAGCCAAGATCTGGGCCAAGGGACGTGACGCCACCTTTGATGTGGCGCGTATCGACGAAATCGAATCTGTCACCAAACACGACGTCATTGCCTTTCTGACCCACCTCTCCGAAATCGTCGGTCCGGAAGCGCGCTTTGTGCACCAGGGCATGACATCTTCCGATGTTCTGGACACGTGCTTCAACATCCAACTGACACGTGCCGCGGACCTTTTGCTCAAGGACATTGATGCCTTGCTGGCAGCGCTGGAGAAGCGGGCTTTTGAACACAAGATGACGGCTTGCATCGGTCGCAGCCATGGCATTCACGCGGAACCCGTCACATTTGGCTTGAAGATGGCGTATGCCCATGCCGAATTCCAACGCGCCAAAGAGCGCCTGCAATTCGCCCGCAAGGACATTGCAACATGTGCCATTTCGGGTGCCGTGGGCACCTTCGCGAACATTGATCCTTCCGTTGAAGAATATGTGGCCGCGAAGCTGGGGCTTGCCGTTGAACCTGTCTCCACGCAGGTGATCCCGCGCGACCGGCATGCCATGTTCTTTTCGGTGCTTGGCGTTATTGCAAGTTCGGTCGAGCGGCTGGCTACGGAAATCCGCCACTTGCAGCGCACGGAAGTTCTCGAAGCAGAGGAATATTTCTCTCCGGGCCAAAAGGGTTCCTCCGCCATGCCACACAAGCGCAATCCGGTCCTGACGGAGAATCTAACGGGCCTCGCCCGCCTTGTGCGGTCGGCCGCAACACCCGCCATGGAAAATGTGGTGCTGTGGCACGAGCGTGATATTTCACATTCGTCAGTCGAACGCGGCATTGGGCCTGACGCGACCGTGCATCTGGATTTTGCCCTTCGCCGTCTTGCCGGGGTGGTGGACAAACTTCTGGTCTATCCTGAAAATATGCAAAAGAATTTGGACCGCCTGGGGGGCCTCGTCCACTCACAGCGCATCCTTTTGGCTCTCACCCAAAAGGGCATGAGCCGCGAAGACTCCTACGCTGCCGTGCAGCGCAATGCGATGCCGGTTTGGCGCGGCGAAGGGCAATTCCTTGACTTGTTGAAGAAGGACAAGGATGTGTCGCGCCTGCTTTCTGCAAAGGAGCTCGAAAGCTTGTTTGATCTCAACTACCACCTGAAGCACGTCGACACGATTTTCAAACGCGTCTTCGGCCACGCCTGAAATCCAGCAATGACTCCGCAACAAAACATTCCGCTGATCAGCGACACCCCTGCCCTTGCTGCGTTCTGTGCGGCAATGGCCAAGGAAGTTTATATAACCGTCGATACCGAATTCCTGCGTGAGACGACCTACTATCCGAAGCTTTGCCTGATCCAGGTTGCAGGTGCAGCAGACGCTGCATTGATCGATCCTTTGGCCAAGGGCATCGACCTTTCGCCCTTCTTCAATCTGATGTCCGACAAGAATGTGCTGAAGGTCTTTCACGCCGCCAAGCAGGACATCGAAATTCTTGTCAACATCGCCAACCTCGTCCCCGACCTTCCAAACGAGATGGCGAAGGAGCATCGCGCCAATGTCTTCTTCTTGTCCGGCAAAGTTGATGATACGGCGCACAATAACGCCTGAATCATCCAAGAATTCCGGCCCGCGTTTTTCAGCGCGTTCATTCACAACATGGCCGCTCGTCGGCCCTAAGGTAACTGCCAGCAAATCAGCGATGAGGTCAATCCCCTTGCTAAGGTGTTTGCTGGCATCAGGAGATAATACAACCCGCGATTTTGGCATAATAATCCAAACTTTAGAATTTCACAGCGCCAGCGGTTAATCCACGCATGAACCAACGCTGTAGGACGGCATAGATAAACACAACCGGAAGCGAACTAAACAAGAGCATGGCTGCATCCGCTGCTTCATTGGCAAATTTTCCACGCAAATGAGGTA
>CALMEZ010000071.1 GCA_937864985.1 uncultured Alphaproteobacteria bacterium | reverse complement strand
CCGCAGGCATGTGCAACCGTACGGAACGCCTCGTCCGTGACACCAGACATCGGCGCCAGGATCACCTGGTTGCGCAGCTGCACATGACCAATGTCAATGCCCATATTTTATGCAATCATCCGTCGAGGTTACAAATTAAGCAATTTAGATATTGCAGCGCAGCAGTCAACCGAAATCATGCTGCATGGCATTCTCAAGTCCATCCCGATCAAGTATGGGGAACTCATGTCGGTTGTGGCGGTCATCGTGGCGGGCGGAAGCGGTCTCCGGGCTGGTGGGGCATTGCCAAAACAATATCAGCTGGTCGGCGGCAAACCCGTCATTCGCTGGACGCTTGAGGCTTTCCTCGGCCATCCCCTTGTGCAGAAAGTGCAGGTCGTTATCGGCAAGGGCCATGAGGCGCTGTTTGCGTCAGCCACTGCGGGCCTCGACCTGATTGCACCAGTGGTGGGCGGTGGCACCCGCCAGGATTCCTGCCGGGCCGGGCTGGAAGCCGCAGGTGTTGGCGATCCGGACAAGGTCCTGATCCACGATGCGGCGCGCCCCTTCCTGTCGCCACAGCTGATTGCCAATGTCATCAACGAACTGGACTATGCTGACGCCGTGATCCCAGGCTTGCCGGTCGCCGACACCATGAAATATGCGCCAGGCGGCCAGATTGAACGCACGGTCGATCGCGCCTCGCTCTGGTTCGTGCAGACACCCCAGGGCTTCATCTACAACAAGATCATGGCGGCCCACGCCAAGGCCCACGCCGATGGCATGACCACCTTCACAGACGACGCAGCCGTTGCCGAATATGCTGGCATGAAGGTACAGATCATTGCCGGCGAACAGAACAATCGAAAGCTCACCACCAGCCACGACATTGATGTTGCCAACCGCGAAACATCTGCAAGGAATTTCGAGCACCGCCCGGACGTGCGGACTGGCCAAGGCATTGACTTTCACACCTTCACCAAGGGAAAGGGTGTGATCCTCTGCGGCGTCAACATTCCGCATACGGAGAAACTCAAGGGACATTCCGACGCTGACGTCGCCATGCATGCCCTCACCGATGCCATTTTCGGCGCCATCGGTGAGGCAGACATCGGCCAGCATTTCCCGCCCAGCGATCCGCAATGGAAAGGCGTCGCATCTTCCGTGTTCCTGAAGAAAGCCATGGAACTGTTGCGCAAACGTGATGGCGTAGTCGCCAATGTCGACATCACAATTCTTGCAGAAGCGCCGCGCATCGGTCCGCATCTCGCCGCCATGAAAGCCGCCCTGGCGCCATTGCTGGACGTGAGTTTGGATCGCATCGGCATCAAGGCCACCACAACAGAAGGCATGGGAGCCATCGGCCGCAAGGAAGGCATCTCAGCCTTCGCAACGGCAACCGTGCGGCTTCCGTTATGACGGCCGAGGCAGTTTTTCAGGCGCTCAGGAGCAAAGGCTGGAAGCTTGTAACGGCCGAAAGCTGCACCGGCGGCATGGTTGCAGCGGCAATCACCGATATTGCCGGATCATCAGAAATCTTCGACCGCGGTTTTGTGACTTATTCTAATGAAGCAAAGGTGGAAATGCTCGGCGTGCCCACAGAGCTGATCAAGAAGCACGGCGCAGTCAGCGAAGAAGTGGCCCGCGCCATGGCCGAAGGCGCCCTTGCCCATGCCCGCGCAGACATTGCAGTCTCTATCACCGGCATCGCTGGGCCCTCTGGCGGGAGTGAAACAAAGCCTGTCGGCCTTGTCCATTTCGCCTGTGCCACGAAAGAAACCACTGCACATGTGAGACGGCGCTTTAAAAACCGTGGTCGCAGCTCTATTCGCGCCGCTGCTATGAATCAGGCATTGGAAATGGTCTTGGAAGCCTTGTCCACCGACAACGCCCGCGCCTCAAAGGCCGACATCACCTTTTGAACCGCCATGTCCATGGCACCGTTGATCGCGAGTTGCACCAGCATGTTGCGCATGGCGTAGTCGATGGCAATGGACACATCGCAGCCACCAGGCTTTTCTGTAATCGACCAGACCGTCTTCATCTCTTTGAAGGGTGCATCCCTGGACGTCGCGGTAACCATGCGCTTGTGGGCATCACAGGTGACGCGGCTGATGAAGGCTTCGCGCACTCCTAGCTTGGCATAACCCACAGCGAGCTCGGCGCTGAATTGCGTTACGCCATCGACATGCGCAACTGGACCGCGGATCACCGAACGCTCAAGCAACGGCAGGAAGGATTTGTAGGCTGCCACATCAGACGCCACAGCATAGGCCGTCTCGGCAGGCACAGCGACAAACCGGGTTGCAGTGAAATGAGGCATCAGATGCGGGCGCGCGCCGCCTTGAGCCGGGCAAAATCCTCGCCCGCATGATGGGAAGAACGCGTCAGCGGCGACGACGACACCATGAGAAAGCCCTTGGCATAGGCAATTGTCTCATAGTTCCTGAATTCATCAGGCGTGACAAAACGGTCAATCGGCGCGTGCTTGCGTGATGGTTGCAGATATTGGCCGATAGTGATGAAGTCGATATTGGCAGAGCGCATGTCATCCATGACCTGCATCACCTGCTCACGAGTTTCGCCCAGTCCCACCATGATGCCAGACTTTGTGAACATGGTCGGGTCGAGCTCCTTCACGCGCTGCAGCAGCCGCAGCGAATGGAAGTAGCGCGCGCCCGGCCTGATCTTCAGGTACAGCGCCGGAACCGTTTCAAGGTTGTGATTAAACACATCAGGCTTCGCCGCTACCACGGTTTCAAGCGCGCCATCCTTCTTCAGGAAATCAGGCGTCAGGATTTCAAGCGTTGTGTTTGGCGTCAGGCGCCGTGCATGCCCCAGCATTTCGGCAAAATGGGCAGCACCACCATCGGCCAAGTCATCGCGGTCAACTGACGTGATAACCGCATGTGAAAGCCCCATTGCCGCAATGGCCTCAGCCACGCGCAGCGGCTCGCCTCTGTCGAGGGCGTCAGGCAAACCTGTCTTCACATTGCAGAACGCGCAGGCACGTGTGCACGTGTCGCCCATGATCATGAAGGTGGCGTGCTTCTTCGACCAGCATTCACCAATGTTGGGGCAGCCGGCTTCTTCACACACAGTGACGAGCTTCTTCTCCTTCACCAGCTTTTGTGTTTCGGCATAAACCGGAGAACCAGGAGCCTTGACCCGGATCCATTCCGGCTTCCGCAACAAAGGTGAATCGGGCCGCGCCATCTTTTCCGGATGGCGCGGTCTTGTCGTGTCAGTTGTGTTGATCAGTGTTGCCATAGGGCGCTGCTAAGCGCGGCCTTTGATGGCGCGATAGGCGAAAATCAAAACACACGCGCCGATCACAGCAACGATCAGCTGTCCGACCAAACCGCCAAGTCCAATGCCGACAAGCCCCAGCAGGAAATTGCCAACAACGGCACCTACAATGCCCAGCACGATATTCATGATGAGGCCCGTGTTGAAGCCCATCAATTTCTCAGCGATCAAACCGGCAATGCCCCCTAGTATGATCTGCATAATGATGCCATAGCCTTCCATGTGTACCTCCTTTGGAAGTTGTCAGCCGCGCAAGAGTCTGAACGGCAGCAGCAGAATAACCGCACCAGCCGCAGACACAAGCAAATTGCCCCAGAACCAGCCATGGAACACCTCGCCAAGCTGGATGCCTGCCGCATTTGCCACGTAGAAACCGATCCACGAACCGATGAGGCCGATGATCAGGTTCCAAATCAGTCCGCCACGCCCACCCACCACCTTGTGGGCCAGCCAGCCGGCCAGAATGCCGATAATGACAGTTCCCCAAAATCCGACAGAACCCAGTTGCATGATTTGGTCCATCTGTTCCTCCTCAGGTCAGGATGCGCGCAACGATCATCACGATCACCGCGCCAATGGTTGCCGTCACAACGTCGCGGCCGATTTCATTCTTAATGCCTAGGTTGATGCCCATCTTGTTAAGCACGAACGAACCCACGAAAGACCCCAGCACGCCACTGATCAGGTACTGCACAATGCCATGCCCACCCACAACAAACGACGCCAGCCAACCGGCAATAATGCCCATCAGCAGCGCAACAATGATATTGGTTTTATCCATGGGTCTGCCCCCTCCTCAATCGCGCAAAGATATGGCGATCAGAACCCGCAACTTCAAGCCTCACATGTGCCATCACATATGAATGACGCGGCCATAGGCATCCAGCACGCTTTCATGCATCATCTCAGACAGCGTGGGATGCGGGAAGACCGTGTGCATCAGCTCTTCTTCCGTGGTCTCAAGACCCATGGCCACCACAAAGCCCTGGATCAATTCGGTGACTTCGGCCCCCACCATATGTGCGCCCAGCAGACGCCCCGTCTTGGCATCGAAGATGGTTTTGACGAGGCCCTGATCTTCGCCCAGCGCAATGGCCTTGCCATTGGCGAGGAATGGGAAGCGCCCGATCTTCAATTCATAGCCAGCAGCTTTTGCCTTGGCTTCGGTCAAGCCGACCGAGGCCACCTGCGGATGGCAATAGGTGCAGCCGGGGATCTGCTCTTTTTTCATCGGGTGCGCATCAAGCCCCTTGATCTTCTCAATGCAAATGACGCCCTCATGTTCAGCCTTGTGGGCGAGCATTGGCGGGCCCGCCACGTCGCCAATGGCGTAGATGCCAGGCACATTGGTGCGGCCAAAGCCGTCGATGACCACGCAGCCCTTCTCGGTCTTGACGCCGAGGGCTTCCAGCCCAAGATTTTCGATGTTGCCGACTACGCCTGTAGCAGCGATGACGCGATCAACAGTGATCGTCTCGCTCTTGCCGCCAGCTTCAATGGTGGCCTTCACCGAGTCCTTGCCCTTTTCAAGCTTTGCCACCTTGGCGGAGATGCGGAACTTGATGCCCTGCTTTTCCAGCTGCTTCTGCGCGATCTTGGAAATCTCGGTGTCTTCCACAGGCATGATCTGGTCCATAATCTCCACGACCGTCACGTTTACGCCCATGGCATTGTAGAATGAGGCGAACTCAATGCCGATGGCGCCTGACCCGACAACCAGAAGATCAGCGGGCATTTCCTCCGGTACCATGGCCTCGAAATAACTCCACACCAGCTTGCCGTCATGCTCTAGCCCCGGCAGCACGCGTGGGCGCGCGCCCGTGGCGATGATGATGTGCTTGGCCGTGTAGGTGCCAGCACCTGCCACGCCCTTTGGGATCGGGTTCTGTGGCTGCATGATGGCTTTCTTGGTATCAGCCACCACCACTTCGCCGGGCTTGGTGATCTTGGCTTCGCCCCAGATGATCTGCACCTTGTTCTTCTTCAGCAGGCCGTTCACACCCATGTTCAGGCGCCCCGAAACACCGCGCGACCGCGCCACGACCTTGGCTGCATCGAAGTCAACGCCCTTCGCGGAAAGGCCATAGGCATCGGGATGCTTCATGTAATGGAATATCTCGGCTGAACGCAGCAGCGCTTTAGTGGGGATGCAGCCCCAGTTCAAACAGATGCCGCCCAAGTGCTCGCGCTCCACAATCGCCGTTTTGAAACCAAGCTGCGCGGCGCGAATGGCCGTCACATAGCCACCAGGGCCTGCACCAATGATGAGGACGTCAAAATTCGTATCAGCCATGTCACAACTCCAAAATCGTCTTCACCACAGGCACCAGCGCCTCACCCAACTTGCGCGTTGACGCCGCATCGAGATGTCCGCCATCCGTGGGGTCGCAACGCACCACACTGCCCGCATCGAAGAAATGGCAATCCGTCTCTTTGGCCACACGCGCATAGTGCTTGGCCAGCAGCATGGACTCCGGCCCGGCATGGCCCCACAGGTCATTGAAAAATTCATCCGTGGTCGGAACAATGGGCGGCGGCGAGATGAGCAGGATTTGCGGGATCGCATAGCCTTCCATGTACTCGCAGCGCTTGGTCAGTTGCACCAGGTTCTCCATACCCTGTGCCGCATCAAAGGCGCGGCAGCGGTTCACAAATTTCAGGTCATTGGTGCCGAGCATGATGATCACAAGATCAAGCGGCTGGTGCGTGGTGAGCAGCATGGGCAAAGCCACCGCGCCGTTGCGCTCCACCGAAACTGTGTGATCAGGGTAAGTGGTGGTACGGCCATTTAGCCCCTCCTCGATCACGCGGGCCCTGCCATTAAGGCCAGCCACCAGCGCATTGGGCCAACGGCTTTCAAAGGCATGGCGCTGGAAGGTGCCAGCCTCAAAACCCCAGGTCAGCGAGTCACCAAATGCCAGGATGGATTTCATTTTAGAACTTCCACTCCATCTTTGGTTTTCAATGCCGTTATGATACGCGCGGGATAAGAAGCCATGTCCACCAAAAAGGCAGCACCTCTACACTTCGCAATCTGATCGTACGTCAAATCTTTCTGAAATCGAGCTTTACTGCGTTGAAGATCGGCCTGATACTGTTTTAATTTTTCAGCACCTTTGGCATTTTTAACAGACAACGCAAATGCGTTCCTTGCTGCAAGAAGCTCCTGTTGATCGACAACGAATATGTCAGAGCAGAATTCATAAGTTGCGTCGAATTCCGCCAGAGCAGGGCCTGCAAGTGAGTATTTGCTCTCGTCTGCAGCCGTTTCGTCTGCAGAAACAGCAAACGAAGCAACGAGCCCAAAAACCATTACAACTTTCCACATCGCAAGTTTCATCACACCAACATCAGCCCCGGCTCTTGCAGATGCTGCTTGATGGCGTTGATGAACTCCGCCCCCAGCGCGCCGTCGATGCAGCGATGATCCGTTGAGAGCGTAATCGTCATCTGCTGCTCGATCTTGATCTCATTGCCGCGCACCACCGGCCGCCGTTCGCCAGAGCCGATCGCCAAAATCGAGCCATGCGGCGGGTTGACGATGGCCGCAAAATTCTTGACGTTCAGCATGCCCATGTTGGAAATCGCCGCTGAGCCACCCGTGTATTCATCGGGCTTCAGCTTGCGGTCCTTGGCGCGCTTAGCATAGTCCTTCATCTCGGCTGAAATCTGGGCGAGGCCCTTTGTCTCCGCCTTGCGCACCA
>CALMEZ010000070.1 GCA_937864985.1 uncultured Alphaproteobacteria bacterium | reverse complement strand
TGCACGCTTCGGTCTGACCGGAGCGACAGAAGACGCTGCCGTGGACGATGTCGTCGACGACCATGTCGCAGTCCTGATCGAAGCCGTCGCAGACCTCGGTCGCACCGGGATGCGTCGCCGTGATCGAGTCTTGGCAGTCCGTGCCGCAGCGGAGCATGCCCGTCGCGCAGTTGGCGATCACAGCGCGAAATGATGGTACGAATGGTCGCGGCGGATCGCTCCACCGTGTCGGCGACCAGGTAGTAGATGTTCTCCTGCTCCGGCTTCATGCGCTGCACGTAATCGGCCAGGCTCACCCGTGGCTCGTCCGCCGCCTCGTGCGTGCTGGCAAAGCGCAGCAGCTCAAACAACCTGTCCATGCTGCCCTGAAGGCCGTCGTCAACAGCCTGCAATACGCCGTCCACGCCCTGTCCCATGTCACGAATCCCTTTATCTCGCTGAGACTTTAGGGGAGATTGTGCAGCAATGACGAGTCCAGCCTTCTCCCTCGCACGTGACAGCCTGCTGGCCCATGAGCCGCAGGCAGGCCTCAGGCGTTTCCGCCGTCGCGGCTACATGCGTTACCGCAAGCTGGCAGCGGGCATCGATTTGGCCCTGCTGTGGAAGCGGCGTTGGTTCATCATCACCATGGTCGTGGGTTTCATCCTGATGGGAGCGCCGACCCCAACGGGCCTCACCCACGACGGGCAAATCGTACTGGTCATGTCGCTGATGGCCACCATGCTGTTTATCACCGAGGCTGTGCCGCTGCCCACTGTGCCGTTGCTCATCATCGTCGGCGAAGTGCTGTTGCTGAAGCTAGACGCCACCAAGGTGGCGCAAAGCTTGATGACCGATTCCGTGCTGTTCATCATGGGCTCGCTGATGCTGGCCGTCGCTGTAGTGAAACAGCGCCTCGACAAGCGCATCGCCTGGTGGATCGTGCGCATGACAGGCACAAACGTCTATTGGATCAGTTTTGGTATTGTGGCCGTCTGCGGCTTGCTTGCGGCCTTCATCGGCGAACATACGGTCGCGGCCATGATGCTGCCTGTGGGCGTGACGCTGATTACGCTCACCTCAAATGACCCGAAGAAAGTCCATAACCTCGCCGCAGTCATTCTGTTTTCCATTTCCTATGGATGCTCCATCGCCGGTGTCGCCACGCCATCAGGTGGCGCGCGCAACGCGATTATGCTCAGCTACTGGAAGGACTTCTTCTTCAACCCCAATGACCCGGCAACGGCGCGCTATCACGTCGATTACCTGCACTGGGCCATGTATGCCTTTCCCATGTTCCTCTTGCGCCTGCCCATCGTTGGTGCGCTTCTGATCTTCACATTCAAGCCTGAAACCACGGATATGAGCCGCGCCATCAGCCGATTGCGCACGCAAGTTGCCATGCAGGGGCCGATGCGCTCGTCAGAATGGCTGACCATCGGTGTCTTCATCGCCATCATTCTGTGCTGGGTTGCCTTCTCGTCTCAGGTGGGTCTCGGCACCATCGCCATTGCTGGCACGGCGGCCTACTTGGTGCTGGGCCTCGTGCGCTGGGAAGACATCAACGTCGGCGTCAACTGGGGCGTGGTGCTGCTCTATGCGGCAGCCATTTCACTCGGCATCGAGATGAAGGAAACAGGCGGCGCTGAATGGGTGGCCTCCAGCGTGCTCACCGCCATGCAAAGCGTTGGCGCAAGCCATGGCGTCGGATTTGATGCTGGTGTCTCGCTGCTCACTATCGCTGTTTCTAACACCATGACGGCGGGTGCAGCGGTTGCGGTTCTGGCCCCCATCGTTTTGAAGACTGCTGTGGCCGCTGGTGAGGACCCCCTGCGCACCGGCTTCGTCACCGCCATTGCTTCAGCCTTCGGCTATCTGACACCGGCCGCCCAGCCCGCCTTCACCATCATCTTTGCCTCGGGTTATCTGCGCGCCCAGGACTTTTTCAAGATCGGCATCCGCATGATGCTGCTCTCCTTCATTGTATTGCTCATCACGGCCGGCCTATATTGGCCCTTCCTGGCCCCCTAGGAGGCCGTAATGAAACTGCCCTCACTGTTCGAACGCACTGGCCTCACCGACCGGCAGGAAGCTGCCGTCAAGATCACGCTGGCCAATTTGCGCACCCAGCGCCGCAGCCGCTTCCGCATACTGGCCTGCATGGACGATACCGACCAGTCGCTGCTTGCGGTTCGCTTTGCCGCGCGCCTTGCCGCTTCCGATGAGTGTGACGTGATCATCATGCACGTCAGGCCCATTGACCAGGGGCTGCATTCCGGCGGCCTGCAGGTGCGCCTGGCGCGGCAGAATATGATGGAAGCAGGTTTCGAATTGCCCGGCGTCTCCTATCTCAAGCAGGCCATCAAGATTCTCGCGGAAGAAGGTCTCGATATCACGGGCTGGCCGTGCACCTCGCAAAACCAGGACGCCTGGGGCGATGCCGCAGGAGACACCAAGGTCGAATACAAATCACCGGCGGGCCGCAGCGTCGTTCTGAAACTCAAGACAGCGCCTGATGTGGCAGGCGGCATCATCGACCAGTATGAGCTTGGCCCCTACAACCTGATGATCCTGGGTGAGCCGTCGCGCTGGCGCTCGGAACTGCGTTCTTTCTTTGATGCAGGGATTGTGCAGACGGTCACCACCATGGCGCCTTGCTCTGTCATGGTGGCGAGAAACAGCCTTGAGAAACAGGGCTTTTTCATCTGCACCGACGGCTCTTCGCGTTCACTGCAGGCGGTGCGCCGCGCCTCCGTGCTGGCAGTGGCCACGGGCCAGCCCATTACGCTGTTTTCCGCAGCCCCCACCGCCAATGCAAAGCCTGCCGCCGAAGAAGCCGTGGCCAATGCAGCGGCCCTGCTCAAGGCCATGAAGGTTCCGGTTGCAGAGACCGTGACCGCCGTGGGTGACCCGCTGCACGTGATTGTCGAGCGGGGTGAAAATTATCGCCTGATCGTTGTGACCGACGAAGGCCGTTCGCGCCTGCAACGCCTCATCAAGGGCTCACTGGCCAGCGACGTGGTGCGCCACGCCAAAACCAGCGTGCTCGACGTCAGATAAGGTCTTCAACGTCGACGCGGATGATGCGGCCCTTGGCATCAAAGGTCACGCGCTCATGGCCATGCCTTGAAATGGCATTACCTGTATCATTGTCCGTTGCGCGCAGTTCCCACGTGCAGCTTGCCACAAGCCGCCCCTCCAGCTTGGTGCTCGTGTCCCAGGATTTATGATTGGGGTGCTTCGCAAAATAGCCCTGCATCGCGGCAAGAATGGCATCACGCCCTTCGACAGGTCCAAGGCCCTTGGACTGATAGACGGCATTCTCCGCCAGGGTGATGCCGATATATTTGAAATCGCGCCGTTCCAAGGCATCGTGATAAGCCACCATTGCGGCGACGGGGTCAAAAGGTCTTTCCATTTCAATGTCCAGGTGGCGGAACAAATCCGCCATACTCCCGTTCTAGCAATTCTGCAAAACGCAACGACGTGTAGTCGCCATAGGCCCGCGTGATGATTTGCACGCCGCACGGCAAGCCTTGCGCCGTCAATCCTATGGGCGCAACGGTTGAGGGCAAATAGAAATTGCCGGAATAACCCGCCCAGAACCGCTGATCAATTGTCGACACCATCTTGCCGTTGACGGGAATGAAGCGCTCGTGCCGTTCGCCCTTCTGGTCATGCGGCCAGGCGGCCGAAGCAGCCGTTGGGCACAACATCACATCCCAATCATCAAAGAAGCGGTCCCACAGCAAAGCCATCTGGTGGCGGCGCTCATTGGCCTTGAGCCAGGCCGAGTGCGACAGGCCAAAGGCCCGTGTCATCAGGGCAACATAGGATGTGTCATCAGCCGCGAGCGTGCGCGCCTGTGCAGCGTATTTCTCCACTTCCTTAGCGCTCATGCGCTTGGTGGCCGTGGTCCGCAGAAGGATGATGTAGTTTTCATAAGCTTCAGCGTCGGAGAAGGTTGGTGCTGCCTCCCACGATAACCGCTTCACACGCTTCTGCAGGAAAGCGCCAAGCTTCGTCAGCAAATCCTGCAAAGTCTGGTCCACCTCGGCGATGGGACTTGACAACCTGACCGCCACACGGAAATCCTTCAGCGATTTTTGCGGTGCCACCGGAAGTTTGAACTGCAAACCGCGCGCTTCGATGCCCTCGCTGCCGGCCATTAGTTTCATCATAGCCGTCAGGTCGCGCGCCGACCGCGCCATAGGCCCCGCCACAGTAATATCGCTGATCGAAACACTGCCCGGCATCAGGTGGCCACGGTAAGGCACCACGCCATAGGTGGGCTTGTGGCCATAGACACCGCAATAGTGGGCGGGATTGCGGATCGAAGCGCCGATGTCCGAACCGATTTCCATTGCGCTCATGCCGGTGGCCAGCGCCGCCGCAGCGCCACCTGACGAGCCCCCCGGTGTGCGCGTCACATCCCAGGGATTGTTAGTGGTGCCGTAAATCGCATTGAAACTCTGCCAGTCCGCGAGGTGAAGCGGCACATTGGTTTTGCCGTAAGGCACGGCACCTGCTGCTGTGAGCCGCTGCAGCGCAACGGCGTCAACAGCGGGCATGTTGTCGCGCAGTGCCGGGTCACCCCAGGTCGAAGGCGAGCCAACCCAATCGAAGCTCTCCTTCATCGTCATTGGGACACCGTCGAAAGCCGACAATGCCCTGCCCTTTTTCAAGCGCTTGTCCGCGGCTGCCGCAGCTGCCTTCGCCTTGTCGAGTTGCGTGACAACAACCGCATTGATGCTGTCATTATGCTTGGCATATTGATCGAGGCAGGCTTGCAACAGGTCTTGCGACGAAATCTTGCGGGCCCGCAACATGCGGCCCAGGTCAAGCGCGGATTTGAAAACAAGCTCAGTCATGGCATCGAGACTAGTATGGCCCCGTGCCCGGCGAAAGCCAGCCAGCTATGAAAATATCAGGCCTCAGCCGCGTCGAGATATTCATTCAGGTGGTCAAGGTTTTCAAACCGCATCCAGCCTTCATCGGTTTCGGCTTCTACCGTGTCATCAGACAGGATGCGCGCCGGCCGGCCGCGGATCACCTTCTCTTCGACCACATAAAGCTCGCCCTCTTCGTCGGCCGCTTCGTCGGATTCGGCAGCTTCAACATCTTCGATTTGAGGTTCGGGTTCGCTGACTGACATGGTCGGCGGCGGCGTGGCCGAGATGCGTTCTACGCCACCGAGCGCCGAAGCAATGTCATGCTTGGCCTGCTCCAGCGCGTCAATCGTGTCGTCAACATTGGACTTGGCGGGCTCGACAACTGCCTCGGCCACGGCCACCGTTGCAGCCACGGCAGCGGCCTCGACACCCTGCTTGCGGCCAAAGCCACGGAAACGAATGCGCGAGGGTTGCTCCTCTGCCGGGGCAGCGGCTGGCGCCTGCTCGACAGCAACCGGGGCAAGCTCTTCCACCTTCGTTTCAACGACTGGGGCGCCGGCGACCTCGCTGACTTTCACGGCAACAGCCGGGCTACGGCCCTGCAGCGCCTCAATCACGCCACCAAAGCCCAAGCCAATCAAACCTGTCATCAGCAGAAGGGCCGCGCTATCCATGGTGAGCCCGCTCACCTGCATCTGGCCGGGCCGCGCCAGGCCGACAACGGCAATGGCGGCACCCAGTGCCAAAAACACAATTCCCAAGATGGTCATCAGTCGCGACATGTTCCCCTCCAATAGCGGACCAACACGGTCCGTCTGGAATCCTGAACCGCTGTTTTCCCCGAAATTGGTTAACAGTCCAGTAATATCAAGGTTTTGGTTACCATGCTCCGGCCTCTGTGGCCAGTTGCAATGACAACCGTTGACCCGTCCATTAGATCACGATTCGCGGTGCAGGTCGCGCCAGCCCGCCCTGCTCCAGCTGCGTCCATATCTGCCGTGCCATATCCCGGTAAAGGGCCGCATGCTGGCTGTCCGGCGCTGATACCACGACAGGTTGTCCCTGATCGGACTTGAGGCGCACATCAAGGTCGAGCGGCACTTCGCCCAGGAAGGGAACGCCAAGCCTTTGCGCTTCCTTCTTTGCCCCGCCATGGCCGAAGATGTCGTGGTGCGTTCCGCATTTCGAGCATACGAAGGTGCTCATGTTCTCAATCATGCCAAGGATTGGCACATTCACCTTCTGGAACATGGCAAGGCCCTTGCGCGCATCGATTAATGCCAGGTCCTGTGGCGTTGACACGATGACGGCTCCTGACAGCGGTGTCTGCTGTGCCAGCGTCAACTGTGCATCGCCTGTGCCCGGCGGCATGTCCACCACCATCACATCGGTTTCGGACCATTCGACCTCACGCAGCAACTGCGTCAGCGCCGACATCACCATGGGGCCACGCCAGATCATCGGTGTATCTTCATCAACGAGAAAACCAATCGACGCCACTTCAACGCCATAACGTTCCATCGGCATCATGCGCTTGCCTTCAGCGCTGCTGGCCAGCGGCCGGCCCGAAAGGCCGAATAGCTTGGGCATCGACGGCCCGTAAATGTCGGCGTCAAGAACGGCAACGGAAAGCCCGAGGGACTTGAGGCCCAATGCCAGGTTGATCGCGGTGGTTGACTTGCCAACCCCACCCTTGCCAGAGGCCACGGCGATGATGTGCTTCACACCCGGCACCGCACCGGCTTTGGCCTGCTGCGGCTTTGAGGCGCCGGGCTGGCGCTCCGCCGTCAGCGCCACAATGGCCCGCGTCACGCCGGGAATGTCCTTCACGGCTTTTTCCACGACGTTGCGCAATTGCTCCATGGCCTTCATGTGCTGCGGCGAGGCGGTCAGCGCAAACATCACTTCACCGCCGTTGATCACAATGTCCGAGACAAGCCCAGCCGATACGATATTGCCCCGCCCGTCTGGTGCGGCGATGCGTTTCAACGAAACGGTGATCAGATCGGGCGTTACAGTCGGCATTATCAGGGTCCTGTTTTCAAGGCCTCGATATAGTGAACAGATGGTGAAGGAACAAGCGAGACAGTGGCATGGCCACTAAAACTTTACCAACCCGGCAAAGCCGGTGTTAGCGTTTGCCTGCTAGGCTGCCACGATCAAAGTGTGGGTAGAAGTGGGGCATCTGGATGCTTGAATCACTGGCAAGAGCGGGAGGACTGCGGCGGCGCAATTATCATGTGCCATTGCCGCAGGATGCTGCACCGCCGGTGCCACCCGCACCTGCACCCGAAACTGAAAAACCATCACCTGACATGAGTTGGCAAGGCGAGCTGCTGCAGCTCTTCCTGAGGAACCAGATGAACCTGGCGCCCGTCATGCCGATGCTCACCATGCTGCTGGGCTTGACCACACTGGGCTGGGTGCCCGTTGGCACTGTCATGGCCTGGCTGGCCGGTGCGCTGGGCTGTCACTCCGTGCAGCTGTTTCTCTGCAATCGCTATTTTGCCCGCACCCGTACGCCGCAGGAAAATTCAGACTGGATCGGCATGATCTCGGCCTCGGAACTGTTCCAGGGCATGTTCTGGGTCATTCCCATGTTCTTCTTCTGGACGGACGCCAACCCCATGCAGCGCATCTTCCTGATCGCGGCTGTCATGGCCGTCAGCGTTGTGCGCCTGCTTGTTGTCTCCAATTTCATGCCCGTGCTCATCGCAGGCACAGGCGTCATCTCTGTCGGCGTGGCTTTGCGCTGCGTGGCCGAGCATGATGTTGTTTATTTCGCACTGGCCGGCATGATCATCACGCTGGAAGTCTTCTTCCTTTTCGTGGCGCGCCAGCTCGCTGAAACCGCCCGCGACCGCCTGATTTTCCGTGCCCAGAAAGATGCCCTCATTGCTGAACTGAAGCAGGAGCGTGATCGCGCCGAAGCCGAAAAGCAGAAGGCGGAAACCGCCAATCGCGCCAAGTCGGCTTTCCTCGCCAACATGAGCCACGAATTGCGTACGCCGCTCAATGCCATCCTCGGCTTCTCGGAGGTGCTGGAACGTGAACTCTTTGGCCCGATTGCTAACACCGCTTACAAGGATTATGCGGGCGACATCCACAGCTCAGGCCGCTATTTGCTCGGCCTCATCAACGACATTCTCGACTTGAGCCGCATCGAGGCCGGCCGCCGTGACATCGTTGAAGAACCTGTGACGCTGGCAGATTGTGCAGCCGAAGCACGGCACTTGCTCGAATCCCGTGCTGTTGCCAAGAACATGCGCATCTCGCTCGCATTCGCACCTAACTTGCCGAAGCTTCTGTGTGACCGCCGTGCTGTCAGCCAGATTGCCATTAACCTGCTGACCAATGCGGTGAAGTTCACGCAAGCCGGTGGCGATGTCCATGTCACGGCGCGCCTCACCAGCGACGGCCGAATGGATTTCATCGTCACCGACAACGGCCCCGGCATTCCCGAAAACGAATTGCGTCAGGCCATGTCATCCTTCGCGCGCGGCACCCATGCCACCAAGCAGGATGTGGACGGTGCCGGCCTTGGACTGCCGATCGTCAAGGGCCTGATGGAAGTCCACGGCGGCTTGATCGATATCCGGTCGCAGGCCGGCAAGGGCACCGAGGTTCACTGCATTTTCCCGGCAAACCGCGTTCTGTCCGGCCCGCGCGGTGAAGCCCTGTCGTCGGCGGCCGTGAAAACCGACAGTCAGCGGAAACTGATTTCGTTGACGGCTTAGACAGCCATCCCGAACTCAGGCATCCCCAAACCCAACAATGCCTTTGACCTCGACGAAATCATGGATACCCCAATCGGCATATTCGCGGCCATTGCCAGACTGCTTGTAGCCGCCGAAGGGAGCGAAGGTGTCCCAGGCCGGGGAATTGATCTTCACCTGCCCGGCCCTGATCTGACGCGCCACCCGGCGGGCACGTACCATATCCTTGCCAGATACGGCAGCTGACAGGCCATAAACCGTGTCATTGGCAATGGCGATAGCCTCAGCCTCAGTTTCATAGGGCATGATCGACAGCACTGGCCCGAAAATCTCCTCGCGTGCAATGGTCATGCCGGGTGTGACGTTACCGAAGACCGTTGGCTTGACGTAGCAGCCACGGTTCATGCCGTCGGGCCGCCCAAGGCCACCAACCACAAGTGTGGCACCTTCCTTGATTCCACTTTCGATAAGACCCTGAATCTTGTTGTATTGGGCGGTTGAGACAACAGGACCAATCTGCGTGTCGCCAGCGTTGGGATCGCCCACCTTAAGTCCATCCGCCACGCGCTTGGCGATCGCGAGTGCTGCATCATGCTGCTTGCGCTGCACCAGCATGCGGGTTGGCGCATTGCATGATTGGCCGGAATTCGACATGACGCCGCGCACGCCATTGGCAACCGCCACCTCAAGATCGGCATCATCAAGAATGATGTTAGGCGACTTGCCGCCCAGTTCCTGCGATACGCGCTTCACCGTTTCGGCTGCGGCCTTGGCCACCAGAACGCCGGCGCGGGTTGAGCCTGTGAACGACATCATGTCGATGCCGGCATGGCTCGACATGGCGGTGCCAACGCCCGGCCCGTCACCGTTGATCAGGTTGAATACGCCCGCTGGCGTTCCCGCTGCATGCATGACTTCCGCAAAAAACAGCGCGTTGAAGGGCGAAAGCTCAGAGGGCTTCAGAATCATGGTGCAGCCCGCCGCGATGGCGGGCGCAACCTTCGCTGCGATCTGGTTCAGCGGCCAGTTCCACGGCGTGATCAGGCCGACAACGCCAATGCCTTCACGCACAACACGCGTCGTCCCCCGCTGCTCTTCGAAGTGAAAAGCCTCCAGGGCCTTAATGGTGCTCTCAATGTGGGCCATGCCGCAATAGGCCTGTTCGTCCTTGGCGAATTGCAAGGGTGCTCCCATTTCCTGTGACACGGCAACCGCGATGTCGTCGTAGCGCTTCATGTATTCAGCCAGGATGCGGCGCAACAGGACCAGACGCTCTTCCCGCGTTGTCTGCGAGAAACTGGCAAAGGCGCGGCGCGCGGCGGCAACGGCCTTGTCCACATCGGCGGCACTTCCGAGAGACACTTGTGCGAACGCCTCTTCCGTGGCGGGATTGATGACATCGATTGTGCGTGACACAACCGGGTCAACCCATCGGCCATCGATATAGAATTGGTGATTGTGTGGCATGAAAATTCTCGCGTGTTTCAATCCTTGTTGGAAACACCGGCGCTGGCGAAGGTCGCCATGCCGGAATGGGTATTTGCTGCTGCCTTGACAATGCCCGCGGCCAATGCGGCACCGGACGCTTCTCCCAACCGCATGTCGAGGTCGAGCAAGGGCTTCAAGCCAAGCTTCGCCAGGAGTTTTTTGTGTGCCGGTTCTGCAGAACAATGGGCCGCCATGCAATGATCCAGGGCGTGCGCATCGGCTGTGTACAGCACTGCTGCCGCTGCCGTTGCCACATAGCCATCGATCAGCACCGGCACGCGGTTCATGCGCGCACCAAGGATGGCGCCGGCCATGGCCGCAAGCTCGCGCCCACCCAGCCGCCGCAGCACCTCAAGTGGATCACCGAGGTGATCGCGGTGCAGTGTAATCGCGCGGTCAACTGCAGAGGCCTTGCGCTTCAAGCCTTCGGCATCAACGCCCGTGCCCGGACCTACCCAATCTACACCACTTCCACCAAACAAGCCGCAGGCCAGCGCCGCGGCGATCGTCGTGTTACCGATCCCCATTTCACCGATGCACAGGAGATCACATCCACCGGAAATCGCTTCCATGCCATAGGCCATGGTGGCAGCACAGTCTTTCTCGCTGAGGGCTGCCTCCCGCGTGATGTCCTTGGTCGGAACTTCCAATGCCAGTTCAAACACCTTGAGACCAAGATCGAATGTCTTGCAGATTTGGTTCACGGCCGCCCCGTCATTCTGGAAATTGGCCACCATCTGGGCGGTGACAGCCTGCGGGTAGGCGGCAACACCTTGCGCCACAACGCCATGATTGCCGGCAAACACCGCAACCACCGGCCTTTCAACCTTGGGCGGGTGGCGCTGCTGCCAGGCTGCCAGCCATTCGGTGATGGCCTCCAGCCTGCCCAGCGACCCGGGCGGCTTGGTCAATTCCTTGTCACGCATCCGCGTGGCCGCCAAAGCCTCCGCATCTGCGCCAGGCATGGCGGAAAGCAGCGCGCGAATGTCGTCAAACGGAAGGCCGGTCGTCATGTTGGGAAAATCCTTGAAGTCTCACAGGAATCTGAGACATTGTGTTGGAGCATTTGCTGCAAGGGCTTGCCTTGCGTCAACTGACAAGACGTCCACTTTAAGGCTGCCGCCGACACATCAGCATTACGTGACAGAGCAAACCCCGCCCCTCCCCGAGCCGACATCACAGGCCACGCAACGTGCGCGCCCCTTTGCCGAACTCGTGCACGCTTTGCGCTTCCTCACTCGGCTGCCCATTCCCTTTTCCCGCACCATTGACCCGCCGCCCATGAACCAGGCGATGCGCATGTTTTCCGTGGCGGGCGCTATCATTGGCGCAATCCTTGCAGCTGTTATGGTCGCCATCCACACACTTCAATTGCCGTCCATCCTGTCAGGCGTGCTGGTCACAGCCGTAGGCCTTCTCATCACCGGGGCGCTACATGAAGACGGAATAGCCGACATGGCCGACGGCTTCCTTGGCGGCCACACGCCAGAACGCCGCCTCGAAATCATGCGCGACAGCCGCATTGGGTCTTATGGCGGCTTGGCCCTCATCGTCACTGTGGTGGCCCGTGCCTCCTGCTACGGCATCGTCATGGGCATGCCGATGCTCGCAGTGTTTGCCATCATGGCCGCTGTTCACTCTTTCTCGCGCGCCATGGTGGTTGACCTGATGTGGGCCGAACGTTCGGCACGCGCTGATGGTCTTTCCGCAATGGCCGGCAGACCCTCGAGCCAGGTGGCCGTGTTCACAATCATTATCGCACTCGCCCTGATGATGCTGTGCGCCCTCGTGGTGCCGCCGGAAAAGGTCATTGTGGCATTGGGCCTTGGCCTTGCCGCAACAGCCCTGATGCGGCGGCTTGCCGTACGCATGATTGGCGGCCAGACGGGAGATGTCTGCGGCGCCGTACAGGTGACGAGTGAACTCGCCATGCTCACAGCCTTCGTCTCCACGCTCAGGTAACCCCTTATTAACCCTGCCATCAGAAACCCCGACTGCAGTAACATGTGGTGAAGCAGCCGTTCACTACATTTGACCCGTCATCTGATGGGGATCACATGCACTACGCGCGGCTTCGCAACAGTATTTTTCTCGCTGGGCTGTTCATGATCAGCGCAGGCCTTCCCGGCCTGTCGCCACTGGTGGAATCACAAGCCGAAACGCCGGTTCCTCCCGTTTACAATCTCTATTCCATGGAAGAATTGGATGCTGGCGGCGGCGGGCATTTTTTCGCTACGGCCAACATCAACAATGCTTCAATCCAGGTCCTGGTGGACACAGGCGCCACCGCCGTGGCCCTCAGCTTTGAAGATGCCCAGAAAGCGGGCCTGAGCCCCAACACGTTGAAGTTCGATGTGCCCGTCAACACGGCAAACGGCACAGGCTTTGCGGCAAAGGTCATCTTGCGAAAAGTTGAAATCGGCACCATCCGCGTGCCCGATGTTGAAGGTCTCGTCCTGCCAAAGGGCGCGTTTGATGGAACGCTGCTGGGGATGAGCTTTCTCGGTCGCCTCACCAGCTTTGGTGTCCAGAACGGCAAGCTGGTCCTCAAGAACTGAAGGCTTTTGACGGGCTTGCACCAAGCCTTGCCGCTCCACGGCCACGGTACGTGGTCTCATGGGTTAAAATCACCGCATGGATGATCCCCGTTTTCCAGGCATCGAAACGCCCTGCGTGAAAATCTGCGTCGTGGAACCCGAAACCGGCTTCTGCATCGGCTGCGGCCGCACGCGCATGGAAATTGGCGGCTGGCTGTCCATGAATCCGGAAGAGCGCCGCACTGTGATGGCCGCCCTGCCGGAACGCGTCGCTACACTCACCCAGCGCAAAACCCGCCGCGGCGGCAGGGCTGGGCGGTTAGCCACGCGCTGACGCGTTTCAGGCTGCGGTCTGTAACCGCGCAGCCTGCTCTTCAACTGCGGCAAGCGCATTCAGCAGAACTTCGACCCCAGCCCCATGTTTCTGCCCATCAATTGTGAGCACCTGCCGCCAGATGCGCCCGCCCGGCTGGCCATGGAACAGACCCAGCATATGACGCGTGATGTGATGCAGCGGCCCGCCAACGGAGACATAATTGTCGACGTACGGCAACATGGCTTCAACGGCTTCGCGTCGTGTCAGAACGGGTGCGGCATGCCCTGCAAAAAAAGGATCGACCTGTGTCAGTTCCCAGGGCACATGGTAGGCCACACGTCCCAGCATGATGCCATCAAGCTTATCCAGATGGCTGATCCCTTCAGCGACCGAAGCAATTCCGCCATTGAGGCTGATGTGCAGCCCCGGTTGCGTGGCCTTCAAGCGATGCACACGGTCATAATTGAGCGGCGGGATTTCCCGGTTCTCCTTTGGAGAAAGCCCTTGCAGCCATGCCTTGCGAGCATGAATTATGAAATGAGTACAACCGCTTGCTGATACGACTTCAATGAATTTCTGAAGATCAGCATCTTCATCCTGATCATCAATGCCGATGCGGCATTTCACGGTCACCGGGATGCGCACCGCCGCCCGCATGGCCGCAACACAGTCAGCCACCAGCTGCGGCGTCGCCATCAGGCAGGCGCCGAAATGTCCACCCTGCACCCGGTCAGACGGGCAACCGCAGTTCAGGTTGATCTCCCTGTACCCCCATTCCTCCCCGATCTTGGCCGCTTCGGCCAGAACCGCAGGTTCGCTACCTCCCAGTTGCAACACCACCGGCTGTTCACGCGCATCAAAATCCAGAAGCTTGGCGCGGTTGCCATGCTTGATGGCCCGCGCCGTGACCATTTCACTGTAAAGCACAGCATGGCGCGACAGCACACGATGGAACACACGGCAATGCCGGTCCGTCCAATCCATCATCGGCGCTACGGCAAAGACTTTGCCGTGCGCCACGGCGGGTAGCTTGGCGCTAGTCATCCGTGCGGTTTAACCTAGCACAGGCCAGCGAACAATTGGCAAAGGCAGCTAAATGCGGTGGCCGGTCAGCAATATCGATTCAAACCACCAATATACGCCCGCTACCGAACCTTCGGCAGCAGTTTCATCTCTTTCGAAGCACCTTTGCGAACATCGTTACCTTCTGTGCTGGTGCACCCAGTCTGGCAGCCAATTGCCGTGTGCCTTGATCAACTGATCGACGAGGTCCCAGATCTGCTGGAGATCAAGCTCCGCCGCAGTGTGGGGGTCCATCATCGCCGCGTGATAGATATGCTCTCGCCGTTCTTCGATCAGTGCACGCACTGTCAGTTCCTGCACATTGATGTTGGTGCGGATCAGTGCCGTGAGCTGCGGGGGCAAATCACCGACAAATGTTGGTTGAATGCCGCTATTGTCCACGAGGCATGGCACCTCCGCGGCGCACGCCGCCGGCAATGATGTGATGCAGCCATTGTTGCGCAAGTTGCCGTAGATGACGGAGGGTTCGCCCGTCCACAATGAATTGACAATGGAAGATGCGTATTCGTGTGATTCCTTGACCTCAATCGTTGTTGCTGAGCGATACTCCGCCGCAACGCTTTTCCAGCGTTCAACCTGTTCAATGCAACGCTTCGGGTATTCATCGAGCGGGATGCCGAACCTGTCGATGAGATCGTCGCGGCCCTCCTTGATGAAGTATGGCGTGTACTCGGCAAAATGCTCCGAGCTTTCTGTTACGAAATAGCCGAGGCGCTTCAGCATTTCATAGCGCACCTTGTTGGGACAGCGCGGGTTCCAGCTTGAGGGCTTGGGGAAACGTCCCTCCTCATAGCCCCGCAACAGATCGGGATAAAGATTGCGGTAGCTGCCATCCTTCTGCCGGTGCTCGAAGGCGAGGTAGAAGGCCATGTGGTTGATGCCGGCGGCGCGGTAGCGGATGTCAGCTATCGGGATATCGAGATCGCGCGCCAACTCTTCCGCCGTGCCTTGAACGGAATGGCAGAGACCCACCTGCTTGATGGTTGGATATTTCTCGGCGATAGCCCAGGTGTTGATCGCCATCGGGTTCACATATTGCAGCATCCAGGCCTTGGGGCAGACCTCCAGCATGTCCTCGCAGATTTTCCACAGGTGCGGCACAGTGCGCAAACCGCGCATGATGCCGCCAACACCCAGCGTATCAGCAATCGTCTGGCGCAGGCCAAACTTCTTCGGCACTTCAAAGTCTGTCACCGTACAAGGTTCATAACCGCCGATCTGAAAAGCAACGATTACGACGTCAGCTCGTTCCAGCGCCTTGCGTTGATCTGTGTAAGTCTCGACCTTTGCCTTGGCTCCGAGTGATTGGACCATCTTGCGTGCAACCAGTTCGGATTCCGACAGCCGGAGCGGATCAAGATCCATGAGCGCAATCGTGGCGCTGGCAAGGGCGGGCCGCATTAGGATGTCCCCTACAATGTTCTTCATGAACACTGTTGATCCAGCCCCGATAAAAGCGATGCGTGGTGATGCTGACATGAAAAGCCTGTGTCCTAATATTCGCTTTGTTTGCCTGACGCAGATGCAGAAAGGCAATCAGAGCCAGGGAAAATAGTTTCCGGAAAGGTAAGGTTAGGCCGCCTTGGTGATCCGGTCATAGGACTGGCGGAAGGCAGCCGGGCTCTGGTGAAAGCGCTGTTCGAAAGCCGTGTAGAAACTGGATAGCGAACCGAATCCGCAATCAAACGCGATCGTTGCAACCGGAAGATCTGTGGAGATCAGCATCGACTGCGCAGTATCAAGCCGGTGCCGGGTAATGGACTGCTTGATGGTGAGGCCGACGGCGCGCTTGAACAGCGACATGGCATAGTTCGGGTGCAAATCTGCGGCACGTGCCACGTCTTCGGCAACGATGCTTTCAAGCGCGTGTTCGCCAATGAACTGCGCCATCTTCTCGACGCGTAAGGCACGGTCATGATCATGGCCGAGATGCGCCGCACCGGAAAGACGGGGAGAAGAATCACGGAGATCGACCCACCCCTCACGATCAAGGCGCCGCACCCGCGCCGTCAGCTCATCTTTAACGATTTGCTCCAACGGCGAGTCATTCTGCAGCAGGTCTTCACGCCAACGCATGAAGATGTCCTTGTCATAGGGCTTGATGTCGAGCGCTTCGATCACCGCACCACGGAAAATGGCGGCACGCAGCTCACTCAGCGTCGGCAGTTCAAGGAAGACCGCCATCGGAACGTAAAGCACAACAAAACGTGTGCCCGGTTCACATTGCGTCACCTGATGCGGGATCATGCCCCAGAACAATGCAAGCCTTCCGGCCGAGAGCGTGAGCACGCGCCCGTCGAACCAGTAGGTCATGCTGCCTTCCAGCACGAAGTTGAGCTCAACCTGGCTATGCATGTGTGGTCCTGGCATCGGGTGCACATTCAATGTGTTGCCCGCGCAAAACCTATGATCCCCAAACACAACAACCGGATAGCCTCGGCTGAGCTCTGGATGCGCCGGTACACTCTCATCTTTGTAGTTCGGTGCCGGGCCGATGATTTTACCCATTTTAGCTTAGGATTCCGGAACTGGCGAGGTCATTTGCAGTAGAAACTTGTCGAAAAGCAATAGAAGGTCAAGCCCAATCATGTGGGATATGTAACCTGCATGGCAACAAGACCGCCGCCATTCTGGCCGGCATTGGGAGGAAAACATGAATAGTCTCAAGGGCCTTTTGGGGCTCGGCTTTGCTTTTGCACTCTGCGCGTCAACTGCCATGGCGGGAGAGCTTGTGATCAATTCCGATCAGTCCGATCCGGCGCCGAAGAAGGCCATGGAAGAACTGATCGCCGGCTTCGAGAAGGCCAATCCAGACATCAAAGTGAAGTGGAACAACTTCGACCACGAAGGCTACAAGTCCGCCATCCGCAACTTCCTTTCGGCTGATGCGCCGGATGTGGCTGCCTGGTATGCCGGCAATCGCATGGCCCCGTTCGTCAAGGCCGGCCTGTTCGAGGACGTGACCGACGTTTGGGAAGCCAATGGACTCAACGATCAATTGAAGTCCGCCGCCGCTTCCATGACCATGGATGGCAAGAAGTGGGGCGTGCCCTACACCTATTATCAGTGGGGCATCTACTACAACAAGGATGCCTACAAGAAGGCTGGCGTTACGGAGCCTAAGAACTGGGCGGAATTCGTTGCCAACTGCGAGAAGTTCAAGGCCGCTGGCATTGACTGCCTGACCACCGGCACCAAGGCCCTGTGGCCTGGCGCCGGCATCTTCGACTACATCAACATGCGCACCAATGGCTACGAGTTCCACATGGACCTGACCGCCGGCAAGGTGAAGTGGACTGACCCGAAGGTGAAAGCTGCCTTTGCAGAATGGGCAAAGGTTGTGCCCTACATCACCGCCAATGCCGCAGCGATTGACTGGCAGGACGCTGCCGCCCTCCTTTCCCAAGGCAAGGCTGCCAACTACGTCATGGGCAACTTCGCTGTCGCCACTTTCAAGGACGGCGGTATGACCAACGACAATCTCGGCTTCATGGTCTTCCCGGAAATCACCCCAGGCGTGCCGCGTGCCGAAGAAGCCCCGACGGATACCTTCCACATTCCGTCAGGTGCCAAGAACAAGGAAGATGCCAAGAAGTTTCTAGCTTACCTCGCCTCGCCCGACGCTCAGACGGCCATGAACAAGACCCTTGGCCAGCTGCCTGTCAACAACAAGGCTTCGGTTGGCGATGATCCGTTCATTCAGGCGGGCTTCAAGGAACTTTCAGAGGCCTACGCTCTTGCGCAGTTCTTTGATCGTGACGCACCAGCCGATATGGCGAAGGCCGGCATGGAAGGCTTCCAGGAATTCATGGCAAAGCCAGACCATATCGACGCTATCCTTGAGCACCTGCAAAAGGTCGCCGACAAGGTTTACAAGTAAGCCAATACAACCGGGCTGGGTTCTCCCTTGGGCAACCCAGCCCTCAACTGATTTGGGTTGGGGTTTGGGCCATGGCGCAAGATTCGGCGCCTGCTTTGCCGCAGGCTGGCTTCTGGAAAAGAAATCAACGGGCCTTTGCGCCGTGGCTGTTTCTTGCGCCCGGCCTGCTCATGTTCCTGATCTATGTGATCATCCCGATCTTCCAGTCGATCTGGATCAGCTTCTACGAGTGGGATGGCCTTGGGCCCAAAACCTGGGTCGGCCTGCAGAACTATAAAGACCTGCTCGACGACGAGTCCTTTTACACATCGCTCTACAACAACGTCATCTGGCTGGTTCTGTATCTCCTTGCG
>CALMEZ010000069.1 GCA_937864985.1 uncultured Alphaproteobacteria bacterium | reverse complement strand
GCAACGCGCTCAAGTTCTACGCCTCCGTCCGCCTCGACATCCGCCGCATCGGCGCCATCAAGGAGCGCGACGAGGTGGTGGGCAACCAGACCCGCGTCAAGGTGGTCAAGAACAAGGTGGCGCCGCCCTTCAAGATGGTCGAGTTCGACATCATGTACGGCGAGGGCATTTCCAAAATGGGTGAACTCGTTGACCTCGGCGTTGTGGCTGGTGTCGTCGAAAAGTCCGGCTCGTGGTTCTCCTACAATGGTGAGCGCATTGGGCAGGGCCGTGAAAACGCCAAAACGTTCCTGCGCAACAATCCGGACATGGCCAAGGCCATTGAAGCGGCGATCCGCGACAATGCCGGGCTTCTGGCGGCGCGGATCACCGACAAGACCGACTCGGCTGCCGCCAGCGACGACTGAGGCTGCAGGCCTCTCCTTCTGCGCTGACTGCGGTCGGGCATATTTGCAATGTTACAGGTTTGAACAGGGTGCATCCCACACACATCGCCCTGTTTCTCCTCCCGGACTGGCACCTGCGTTTTCCGTGATCCCCCCGATTGCCGGAAATGGTGCTGCGTTGGTTCCGGGATCCCCGCACGCGAGAACGTTGATGTTGCCCCACAACGCTCGTGACCCTGCCGGCCTCCGGTTCATTTCGCGATGAGCCGGGGGCTGCGTGCATTTTGCCAGGCTTGGCCGGACGGCGCGCATGCCCCCTCAATTCGCGTTTTACTTTGCGGGGATTTGTTCTAAACAGCGGGCCACATTTCCACTCCTCTTAGAACCAGACGCGAGCCCCATGACCAGTCTTGCCCAGATCCGTTCCACCTTCCTCGATTTCTTCAAGAGCCGGGGACACGAGGTTGTGGCCTCTTCGCCGCTGGTACCGCGCAACGACCCGACGCTGATGTTTGCCAACTCGGGCATGGTGCAATTCAAGAACGTCTTCACCGGTGCCGAGAAGCGCCCCTATACGCGGGCCACAACAGCGCAGAAATGCGTGCGCGCCGGCGGCAAGCATAATGACCTCGACAACGTGGGCTACACGGCACGCCACCACACTTTCTTTGAAATGCTCGGCAACTTTTCATTCGGCGACTATTTCAAGCCGGATGCCATCGAGTGGGCCTGGACGCTGATCACCAAAGAATATGGCCTGCCGAAGGACAAGTTGACGGTCACGGTTTACTCGGAAGATGACGAGGCACATGCCTTGTGGAAGAAGATCGCCGGTGTTCCCGACAGCCGCATCATCCGCATTCCGACGTCGGACAACTTCTGGCGCATGGGCGACACGGGACCGTGCGGACCATGTTCGGAAATCTTCTACGACCATGGCGACAAGATCCCCGGCGGCCCTCCCGGCAGCGCCGATGCCGACGGTGACCGCTTCATCGAAATCTGGAACCTGGTGTTCATGCAGTTCGAAGAACAGGCAGGCGGCGGGCGCATCAGTCTGCCGAAACCCTCGATCGATACGGGCATGGGACTTGAACGGATTGCGGCGGTGCTGCAGGGCACGCATGACAATTATGAAACCGACCTGTTCAAGGCGCTGATTGCAGCGATCGTTGAACGCACGGGCGTTCCGGCCGAAGGCAAGAACAAGGCCTCGAACCGCGTCATTGCCGATCACTTGCGGGCCTCGTCGTTTCTGATTGCTGATGGAGTGCTGCCTTCCAATGAAGGACGTGGCTATGTTCTGCGCCGCATCATGCGCCGCGCCATGCGCCATGCCGAGCTTCTGGGCGCAAAAGAGCCGCTGATGCACAAGCTGGTTTCTACGCTGGTGCGCGAAATGGGCGCTGCCTACGCAGAACTTGGCCGGGCCGAAGCGCTGATCAAGGAAACGCTCTATCTTGAGGAAACACGTTTCCGCAAGACACTGGAGCGCGGCATCCGCCTGCTTGATGAGGAATCGGCTGGCCTGAAGACGGGCGACACGTTCAACGGCGCTACGGCCTTCAAGCTTTATGACACCTATGGCTTCCCATTGGACCTGACGCAGGATGCATTGAAGCCGCGCGGCATTGTGGTCGACACCGACGCCTTTGCCGCCTCCATGGAAAAACAGAAGGCCGATGCGCGCGCCGCCTGGAAGGGCTCGGGCGATGCCAAGACGGAAACCGTCTGGTTTGAACTTCGGGAGAAGCTGGGCGCTTCTGAATTCCTGGGTTACGACACGGAAGAAGCCGAAGGCCTGGTGCTGGCTTGCGTGGCCAAGGCCCATGAGGTGCCGCAACTTGCCGAAGGCGAAGAGGGCGCCATCATCACCAATCAGACGCCGTTCTATGGCGAGTCTGGAGGCCAGACAGGCGATCAGGGTGTGATCACGCTGGCGGATGGAGCTGTGTTCCGCGTGACTGATACGCAGAAGCGCGTGGGTGACCTGTTCGTGCATCAGGGACGCGTTGAAAAAGGCGTGGTGAAGCCGGGGAAGGCCTGCGTGATGCAAGTTGATCATGGCCGGCGCTCGGGTAACCGGCAGCATCACTCGGCCACACACCTGCTGCACGAAGCGCTGCGCCGCCAGCTTGGCACACATGTGGCGCAAAAAGGTTCACTCGTCGAACCAAACCGACTGCGCTTTGACTTCTCACACACCAAGCCGATGACGGCGGAAGACATGGCCATTGTCGAAGCCACCGCCAACCAGATGGTGCTGCAGAACGACATTGTGACGACACGCCTGATGTCAGTCGATGCTGCTGTTGCGGAAGGCGCCATGGCCCTGTTCGGCGAAAAATATGGCGATGAGGTGCGCGTTGTTTCCATGGGCCGCAATTCACCGGACCATACACGTCCGATTTACTCGCTGGAGCTCTGTGGTGGCACGCATGTGGCGCGCACCGGCGACATCGGCCTGATCAAGGTGGTGTCGGAAGGTGCCGTGGCGGCCGGCGTGCGCCGCATGGAAGCTTTGGCGGGTGAGGCGGCGCAGGCCTATCTCAACCGGCAGGACCAGCGCGTGGCTGCCGCGGCTGCCTTGTTGAAAACATCACCTGACCAGATGGTTGAGCGCATCGATGCATTGCTGGAAGAACGCAAGAAGCTCGATAAGGAATTGCGCGAGGCCAAGAAGGCGCTGGCACTTTCGGCGTCGAAGCCGACGGTTGAAGCGCATGGCGGCACAACGCTTTCCTTCCGCATCATCAAGGACCTTGATGCCCAGGAGTTGAAGCCGCTGGCGCAACAGGACCTCAAGGCGATCGGGTCTGGCGTGGTGGCGAACATTGCTATTTCTGAAGCGGGCACGGCATCAATCGTTACGGCGGTATCGGCCGATCTGGTTGGAACACGCGATGCCGTGGCGCTGGTCAAGCTTGCAGCGGCAGCGGTGGGTGGCAAAGGCGGCGGCGGCAAACCTGATATGGCGCAGGCTGGCGGACCTGATGGCGCAAAGGCCGAAGCGGCGATTGCGGCCGTGCGCGCGGCGCTGGCCTAAGGCTCGAACTGCCGGCTCTTGAGTTTGGCCATGATCGCTGCCGGAATATCGTCTTCGGTGCGGCTTGCCGGCAATTCATGAAGATGTTCGAAGGCGGGCAACCTGCCTTCGCAGCCGTATTGCGCTTCAGGAACGGCGATAGATGGATCATCGAGCGATCCGATGGACACGCTGAGATGGCCTGCTTCATCATTGGCGTAGGTCAGCGGTGTTCCACATGCGCTGCAAAAGCCGCGCCTGATGATCGATGAAGATTGGAAGGCATCCGGCTCTCCTTTTGGCCATGTGATGTGTTCACGCTTGATGCTGACGAGAGCAGCAAAGAAATTGCCGAAAGCGCGCTGGCACATGCGGCAATGGCAGATGTGAGGGTTGAACAGCGGGCCCGTGATTTCATAGCGAATACGGCCGCACTGGCAGCCGCCGGTCACTTTTTCTGTCTTCATTCTGTGTCCTTCGGCGGCCATGTGTCGGTATCATGATCCGGATGCTGGCGTGTCTTGAGTTTTGTCATGTCTTCATCCGTCCTGTAGTCCCACATGTGCTCTTCCGGAAGGCTCTGCATGGTGGCAAACCAGGGCAGGCGGCTTTCAATGGCGCTTTGCCGCGACAGGGGCGGAATGGCGGCGGGGTCATCCAGTGTGCCGATGGCCAGTTCCATGTTGCTGTCGCCATCTTCCTGCATGAACAGAGGCGTGCCGCAAGCGGGGCAAAAGCCACGGCTGACAATGGAAGACGATCGGAAAATGCCGGGTGCACCCCGCGTCCAGGTGAAGCCCAAGACCGGCACCGAGACCAATGCCGCACCCCAGCTGCCAAAGGCCTTCTGGCACATGCGGCAATGGCAGATGCTTGCGTCGCCCAATTCGCAATCTATGCGATAGCGAATGGCGCCACACTGACAACCACCAGTTTTAAACGACATTCCAAAGCTTTCTGTTATCCGAATTTTAAGAGGGAAGCTGCCAAAACCGCATGCTGGAGGCGATTGTACATCGCCTGGGGGCAGGGTCAATCATGGCGGCATTGGAGTCAAAAACGGCAGGGCAAATCCTTGGCATCATCGTGATGATGCTGATGCTACCGATGTTGCTGATTGGATACTTTTATTATTCAAGCGCACAGGTCGAAATACGCGCACTTGAGCAAGAGCAGGCGGGGCTGCGCCTGTTGCAGGCCGTCTATCCGCCGCTGATGTCGGCTGATAAGTCGATCACGCCGGAACAGATTGCCACCATCCATCAACTTGAAGCGCAATTGCCTGCCGCATTAAGCAGCACGCTGGAAGACCGCTGGTCCAAGCAAATGCAGTCCGTGATGATCATGTCTTCGGGCCGCCGCGATGATGTCGCCCGCAACAGCATGGCGTCCTATATCAATGATGTTGCTTCTGCTTCCGGCCTGGCGCTGGATAGCGACAAGACAAGCTTTTTCATGATCGACGCGGCCGTGCTCACATTGCCCGGCATGGTGAAGGACGTTCAGGACCTTGGCCAGTTGATGCGCGGCTTTGCTGCAAACCCTGCCGGCTTCAAAATGCGCCTGCAACAGATTGCCCAGATTCAAGGCCGGGTGCGCGCCGCACGTGACCGCTTCGCCGATTCCTTCGCACGTTCGGTGCGCGAAAGCGGTGGCAACGCCAATGTTGCAGCGATTGCCAATGAAAACACCGTGATGGGTGCGGAACTCAACCAGTTTGATCAGTTGGTGGCCATGTCCGGCGGCGGTGCCATTGGCGATCCAGTGCCGCTGCTGCTGCAAGCGCAGGGGTCTGCCACGGCCATCAAAGAGGGCGCGCGCAAGATTTCCGTCGCAGCTTTTTCGGAACTCGACCGTCTGTTGCAGGCGCGCAAGGATGCCGCTCAAAACAAGTTGACGGTTTTGATGCTAATCGGGCTTGCGACGGCGGCGGCCGCTCTTGTTCTTGCCTATCGCATGTTCC
Organism: uncultured Alphaproteobacteria bacterium; assembly: GCA_937864985.1. GTDB lineage: Bacteria > Pseudomonadota > Alphaproteobacteria > Rhizobiales > Aestuariivirgaceae > Aestuariivirga. The sequence continues at coordinate 12,889 of CALMEZ010000069.1, read as the reverse complement.
GCCGCACGCTGACCAAGCTTGACCAGGTTGAAGCGGCGCGTGGCACAGCGCTTCGCGCCCAGGAAGATACACAACGTATCAACGGCGAGATTGCCGCGCTGAACCGCACTCTGGCCAGCAAGATCGAAGAGCTGCAGGAGGCGCAAAGCGAAATCGTCAAGAAGGGCCGCATGGAACAGCTTGGGCAGTTGACGGCGACGATTGCTCATGAACTGCGCAACCCGCTGGGGGCAGTGCGGACTTCGGCCTATCTCATCAATCGCAAGATCGGCGGCAAGGGCTATGGCGTTGACGAACAAATTTCGCGAATCGAAAAAGGTGTGATCCGCTGCGACAGCATCATCACACAGCTTCTCGATTTCTCGCGCACCAAGAAGATTGCGGCCCTGCCAGCCAATCTCGACAGTTGGCTAACGAACATTGTGACGGAAGAAGCGAACCGCCTGCCAGCCAATGTGCAGATTGACTGCATTCTCGGACTCGAGGACCAGCAGGTGGCATTCGATCAGGCACGACTGGAACGAGCGGTCATCAATCTTTTGAGCAATGCCGCCGAAGCGATGGTGGCGAAAGATGCAGCAGAGGCCAAGCCTGCAGGCGCCTATCCGCAAATCTGGATCAGCACGTTCAACGCTGGCGAGACAGTCGCCATCCGCGTCAAGGACAACGGCCCGGGCATTGACGCGGGGCTGATCACGAAAATCCGTGAACCGCTGTTCACGACCAAAAGCTTCGGTACCGGTCTTGGCATTCCGGCCATCGAGCAAATCGCCATTCAGCACGGTGGATGGCTCGACATCAAGAGCAGCCCCGGCGAGGGCGCGGAATTCACGATCTATATTCCAAGCATGCAACCCCAATCCGAAACGCCAGGCACCGACGTGCTGCACGCGCGCGTTGCCTAAGAGGAACAGTGATGAGCAGAGCCCTCTCCATTCTGGTTGTCGATGATGACAAGGACAATGCCCATTCGCTGGGTGAACTTTTTGAAATGGAGAACCATGTGGTGACCATTGCCCACAGCGGGCAGGAAGCCATTGATGCCTATCTCTCGCAAAGCTTCGACCTCGCCTTCATGGACGTGATGATGCCTGGCAAGAACGGTGTTGAAAGTTTTCTTGAGATTCGCAGCATGAAACCCAATGCCCGTATTTTCATGATGACGGGCTACAGCGTGGAAGAGCTGTTGCGGCAAGCCGTGAAAGGGGGCGCTCTGGGCGTTCTCGAAAAGCCCTTTGACGCTGAAGAGGTTCTGCGCCTGACCCGGGACGTGGGCCCCAATGGCCTCGTCATTGCCTCTGAAGGAAGCAAGAGCCGCGACATCGGTACGGCGATCTTCGAGGCCCTTTCCCAGAATGGCATTGCCAGCCGCCTGATGCGCGAGGCGGGGATGTTGTCCAAGGACTACCATCCAGATGACATCCTTGTCATTGATGCCCAGGTGCCACTGATTGAGGGCGTGTCCTACTACAAACAAGCCCAAGTGACGGGCCACATGGCACCGACCATCCTTGTGCCGCCCGAACATCCGCTGGCTGTTTCAACGCCACTCAGAGATGTCGGCATCACCGGCATTCTGAACAAACCCTTTGACCCACTTGAGCTGCTGACGCGTCTGCCTCAGCTTGCTGCCTGATTACCGGAGGCTTTACCATGACCCGCAAACTGAACATTCTGGTTGTTGATGATGATGCCGCAAATGCGGAATCGCTCGCCGAACTTTTCCAGATGGATGACCACCGCGTGATCATTGCCTATGACGGGCAGCAGGCGGTTGAGGCATTCAGCCTGAATAAAGTTGATGTTGGCTTCTTCGATGTGATGATGCCGAACAAGAACGGCGTTGACAGCTTCATGGAAATCAAGGCCGAGCATCCTGAGGCACGGATCTATTTCATGACCGGCTATAGCGCCGATGACCTCATCCAAAAGGCGGTGGCTGGTGGAGCGCTTGGCGTGTTCTCGAAACCGGTCGACTTGTCGCGACTTCTCAAGGCCGTTGAATCAGAAGCAGCATGATGTGAGGCAGGGAGTCAGATGACAGAACAGTCCAACCATCCGGGACGCGGCCGCCTGCGGGACCCCGAGGTGCTGCTCAGCATCCTGGATAAGCTTCCGTCATCCATCTTCGTCAAGGACGAGGACTTGAACTTCGTTTACTCCAACGACTTGCATTGCGCGATGATCGGCCAGTCCGAGGGCGCGTTGCTGGGCAAGTGTGACGCGGATTTCTATCCGGAAGAGAACGCCAAAGCCTTTCTTGCCAATGACCGTGCGGTTATTGATTCGGGCAAGACCAGCATTGTCGAGGAAAATGCGATCAGTGCGGCGGGTGTGACGACGCCTGTTTTGACACGCAAGGCGCGGCTTGACGCACCTGACGGCAAGACATACTTGATCGGCTCCAATACAGATCTCACGGAGATCAAGAAGCGGGAAGACCAATACAAAGTCCTGACGGAGACAGTGCCGGTCGGCATTGTGCAGATCCGTGAAGATGGGCATATCGTCTTCAGCAACCCGTTGTTCATCGCTTATTGCGGTGGCGATGTTTCAGGGGATGCAGGATTGCGTGTCATCGAGAAACTGCAGGAGACGCATCCGCATTTTCCGGGCCAAGCCTGCCGGTTTGAAACGGACATTCAGGGGCTTGGCGGTGAGCCGCGTGCTGTAATCGTGATCAGTTCCGGCTGGCTGCGTGTGGGTGGTGACGTCAGATCAGCAATCATCAGCGTTGTTGACGTGTCTGCCATGACGGAATTGCGACGCGTCAACGCTGAGATTTCACGTCTCAATCGCGAATTGGCTGAGAATGTCAAAAAGTTGAAGGAAGCCCAGGACGAATTGATCAAGAAGGGCAAGATGGAGCAGCTTGGCCAGTTGACGGCCACCGTTGCCCATGAGTTGCGAAATCCGCTTGGTGCAGTTCGCACATCTGCATACCTGCTGGAACGCAAACTCAAGAACCACAATCTTGGCGTAGAAGCTCAATTCGAGCGCATCAACAATGGCATTAACCGCTGTGACAACACCATCACGCAGCTGCTGGATTTCTCCCGGACACGTAGCCTCAATTGCCAGCTTGGAAATTTTGATGAGTGGCTGGCTCAAATCATACAGGATGAAGTCCCCAAACTGCCAGCATCGGTTACGGTGACTCTGTCACTTGGGCTTGACGATGCACATATTCCATTTGATCCGGCGCGGCTGCAGCGTGCCGTGGTCAATCTGCTTTCCAATGCCTCTGAGGCCATGGTGGGCGTGGCAGGTGGCAGCAAAGTGATGACTGGAGACCATCGTCTCAGTGTGAGCACAAAGCGCGATGGAGGTGGCATCGCGATCAGTTTTTCGGACAATGGACCGGGCATGAGCCCCGACGTTCTTCAGCGCATTCGTGAACCCTTGTTCACAACGAAGAGCTTTGGAACAGGCCTTGGCATTCCGGCTGTGGAGCAAATCGTGGTGCAGCACGGCGGGCGTCTTGATGTGACGTCGGCTCCGGGTGAGGGGGCCACATTTGTGATCTGGCTGCCCGACGAACAGAAGCATGATGCAGCGTGAGCCGATAATGCCGCACTGTTTGCTATCGAGGCATTGACAATGTTTGCCCGCAAATTCAACTGGTCGAAGATCCACCTCATCTACTTCGCATTGGCGGCGTGCGATATGGTGGCTGTGCTCTCAGGTTTAGGCATCTCGGAATATACCAAATCCAAATTCAAGGACGCCACTCACCTTGCGCAATACGGCGACTTGGTGCGGGACAATACCTCGGCACTGATGTCGGCAACCATCATGCTAAGCAAGCCTGCAAACTCGGTCTTCCAGACAAAGGATCCAGTCTTGGCCCGCAAGGACCTCAAGGCCTATTCCGAAGCCTTTGATATGGCGCTGAGCACAGATCAGCTGGATGACAACACAAAAGTGCTGATCGTCGACGATATGCGTCAGGTGACAAACACCGCGCAGCCTGAAATTTCGCGCCATCTCGGTCTTTCGACCTATTTTCCGGATGCTTATGGTGACATTGCCATCCTGGAGATGTCGATGAAGAGCAAGAAGGCAGCGATGGTCTGGGAATCAGAACATGCCCTTTCCGCCTATGAGGCGGGGGATCTGGTCAGCGCTGGCAAGCACATGGATGCCAGTAACGGCTTGTTGCGTTCCCTTCTCGACAGCCAAAATGCCATGTTTGAACAGGCCTCGCGCATCACTGACGAGGTGACGCAGGAAAGCCAGCGGCAGATGGCTTTTTCAACATCGCTTCAGTATGCAGTGGGCAGTTTCATTGTTGTTCTGATCAGTTGTGTGTTTGCCTATGGCGTTTTCGTGGGCAAGGTGCTGCGTCACAAATATGCAGACCTGGAGCGCGCGCATAGCGAAAGCGCCGAATTCAACGGCAAGCTGCAGCAAGTCAACGACGATGTGACGCGCCTCAATGCGGCGTTGGCGCAAAACATTGAAGACCTGAAGTCGGCTCAGGACGAGATCATCACGAAGGGGAAGATGGCCCAGCTTGGTCAGTTGACTGCAACTGTGGCGCATGAAATCCGCAATCCACTTGGCGCGGTGCGTACGTCTGCATATCTTCTGGAGCGCAAAATCCGCAACAAGGGACTTGATGTGGAGCCGCAACTGGAACGCATCAACTCAGCGGTGACGCGGTGTGATAACATCATCACCCAACTTCTTGACTTTTCCCGGGCCCGCGCCGCGCAATGTCAGGAGATTGTTCTTGATGACTGGCTGAATGCCCAGTTGCAGGAGGAAGCAGCCAAGCTTTCCGACAAGATCGCATTGACGCTGGAGTTGAATGCAGGTGATCAAAAGGTTTTCTTTGATCCTGAACGGATGCGCCGTGTCGTGGTCAATCTTGTTCACAATGCTGCTGAGGCAATGATTGTGACGGGCAAGGGCGACACCAGCCGCAACACCGTTTCACCGCAAATCACGGTGCGCAGCCACATTGGCAAAGGTGAGGCGCAGATCATCGTGAAAGACAATGGGCCGGGCATTCCGGCCGATCTCTTGCGCAAGGTGCTGGACCCATTGTTCACCACGAAGAGTTTCGGGACCGGGCTGGGTCTGCCCGCTGTTGAAAATATCCTGCGGCAGCATGGCGGCAAACTGATTGTTCAGTCCGAGCCAGGCGAAGGTGCCACTTTCACAGCCTCGTGGCCGGTGGCCGGACCAGCTGAATCTGAAGCGGCGTAAGTTGCCTTCAGCTTCTGTTTACCATGGTGAGGCTGACCGCGTGCCAATGGCCGCCAACGTAACTGCACATTAAGCATGTGGGCACATGGTTAAAACTCTTTTGTGAGGAGTTTCCATGCGTGCGTTTACAGGTTGGAGGTTCATGCTGGCCATTGCGATGCCGCTTATCCTGGCGTCGCTGGGGGCCATCAATCTGTCCTACGACCTGTTGAACCGCGTGGCGTCAGCCGGCGACGAGGCCGAGCACCTGCGCAACAAGAAGGTGCTGATCGAAGCCGCTTCTGATGTGTCCAGCAATTTATCGCGCCTGACGTTGCAGAATGCCAAATGGAATGAAGCGGCTGGTGCAACGCGGGGCGCCATTGATCCGAAGTGGTTTGCCGACACATGGGGCGGGCTTGACGGGGTGCGCCAGGGCTTCGACATGGTGGCGGTTCTTGATGCTGAAGGCAAAGTGATTGCGGGGAAGGCCCGGGGCAAGGCGCTTGATTCAGATGGCGACGGCGACGAGACGGGAGCGACATCGCTTCCGCTTTCCGAACTGCTGCCAAAGGACTGGAAGGGCAAAGAGGTGGTGTCAGGGTTTGCCAATACGCCTTACGGCGCAGCGGCTGTGGCCTTTGCGCCGATCGTTGAACCAGGTGACAATAACAAGCCGAATGGGCGGGTTCTGTTCATGGGCCGGCAACTGAACCATGAGGCCTTGGCAGGGTTCGAGAAGCAGTTGCTGGTAGGGGGGCTTCGCATTTCACCTTTGCCAGTCGCCGGTGACAACGTGATCGATCTGCCGTCGCTCGATGGAAAACCCGGCATGGTGATGGCCTGGGAAGACCGGAATTTTGGTGGCATGGTGACGAACGCCGCGTGGACCAAGGCCAGCGCAGTACTGGCATTTCTTGTGCTGGTGATGACGGGCATAGGCCTTGTATGCTGGCGTCTGGTCCAAAACCTTGTGGCCAACGAAGAGCGTGCCATGCATGACGCGTTGCACGATCACCTGACCGGCATGCCGAACCGGCAGGCGTTGCTGGTCAAAATGCAGGAGCTGCGCACGCAGGACAAGCAACCTTATGCGCTGGCCTTTGCAGACCTCGATGGGTTTAAAGAAGTGAATGACAGCTATGGCCACCATATTGGCGACCGCCTGATTTGCATGGTGGGCGCGGGGATTTCCAGCTTGGCGCGAGATGCGGCGCTTGCCACGCGCATGGGCGGTGATGAATTCGTATTGCTGTTTTCGGGATCCGACTGTGTGGCGAAAGCCGAAGCGTTTGCTGTGCAATTGATCAGGCTCCTGGCGCAGCCGTTTGACATGGATGGCAGGCTTGCTTCGGTTGGAGCCAGCATTGGCGTTGCCAGCAATGTGGGGGATGTTGACGAAACGGAGGTGCTGCGCCGTGCTGACGTTGCCATGTACAAAGCAAAGGCCGACGGAAAGAACAGGCATCGGCTCTATGATGCAGCGCTGGACAAGGAGCGCGACGAAAACCTGTCGATTGCCAATGAACTGAAAGACATCATCAAGGCGGAAGAGATCGACATCGAATTCCAGCCGGTTGTCAGTGCGCGGACCTTGACTGTCAGTGGGGTGGAGGCCTTGGCGCGCTGGCCCTCGTCATCGTCACGACGTGTCAACGCGGAGCGATTCGTCACGATAGCAGAGTCATCAGGTCTCATTGATGAGTTAGGTGACCTGATCTTGCACAAGGCGTGTGAAGCGGCACGGGCCTGGCCGAGCTTGCGGCTGGCAGTCAATATCTCGACCGTGCAGTTGAACAATCCGCGCTTTGTGAACAATGCACTCGACATTGTGCACAGCCACGGCATTCCTCCGAACCGGGTGGAATTTGAAATCACCGAGACATCGCTGATCCACGAAACGGAGCGCGCCAAGGATGTGTTCAAGCAGCTGCAGATGGCCGGTGTGAAGGTCGCCCTGGATGACTTTGGCAGTGGTTTCTCGTCGATTGGCTATCTGCGCACATTCAATTTTGACCGGATCAAGATCGATAAGTCGATTGTCAGCAAGGTGTTGTCGAGCCCAGCAGAGCTTGCAGTTCTGCAAGGTGCACTGTTGGTGGCTCGCGGGCTTTCTGCCGAAGTGACGGCTGAGGGTGTTGAGATTGCAGATGAAGTGCCGATTCTGAAGCTTGCGGGCGTGACCGAATTGCAGGGTTATTATTTCCACAAACCCATGCCGGCCCGCGACGTGTCCAAGCTTCTCAACAAGTTCAACCCGGCAGAAATCGTGCGTACACAGGTCGTTGCTTGAGAGGCGCCGGGCTGGTGCGTAGCCCGCAAAGCAGTTAGATTCGAGCCATGACCTGGAATCTTCTTGTTGCGCTTTTCACCTTTGCAGCCATCACGGCCTTCACGCCGGGGCCGAACAATACACTGCTCATGGCATCTGGCATGAACTTTGGTTATCGCCGTTCGATCCCTTTGGCCCTGGGGGTAGGGCTTGGGTTTCCGTTCATGATCGCCAGCGTGGGGCTTGGGCTCGGGCGCGTTTTTGATTTCTTGCCGTGGCTTTACACGGCCCTGAAATATGCTGGTGCTGCTTATATGCTTTGGATGGCCTGGAAGATCGCGGGCTCCGGTCCGGCAGGCGAGGGCGATGTTGAGGCAAAGCCTTTGAGTTTCATATCCATGGCGTTGTTCCAGTGGATCAATCCCAAGGCGTGGATCATGTCGATCACAGCGCTTTCGGCTTACACGACGCCCGACAACTATTATGTTGGAGTAGCGGCCGTGGTGAGCGCCTTTCTGGTGATGGGCTTTTCGAGTGCCTCAACCTGGGCACTGTTCGGCTCGGCGTTGCGGCATGTGATGAATGATGCGCGCTACTACCGCATCATCAACTATGCGCTGGCGGTGCTTCTGGTGTTGTCTCTCGTGCCAATTTTCTGGCATTGAGGTTCGTCAGAAGCTCCACTCCTTGGCTTTGGCGACGATGAAGTCACGGAAAACCGTGACGCGCTTGGTGTCTTTCAGTTCTTCGGGGTAAACGAAGTAGGTATCGAACTCCGGGGGTTGCACACCGACGTCAATCTGCACAAGGTTCATGTCCGGTGCCACGAGGTAATCAGCCAGGAAGGCAATGCCGGCGCCTGCCTGTACTGCGCGGCGCAGACCATAGGCGCTGTTCACCTTGAGCGCCACCGGGCGCATTTCGCCTTCAGGCATGCCAATGGTTTGCAGCATGGTGAGATAAGTGAGGTAACTGGCACCTGCGAAAATCAGGATCTTGTGTCGGTCAAGATCATTGACCTCTTTCGGAATACCATGATGCTTCACATAATCCACTGAGGCGTAAAGGTGGTGGTGAACGGTGAAGAGCTTGCGCTGGATGAGGTCTGGCTGTGTGGGGCGGCGCAAACGGATGGCCACGTCGGCTTCCCGCATGGACAGATCCAACTCTTCGTCTTCAAGCAGCAGCTGGACCTGAATGTCCGGGTAGAGTTCCATGAATTCCTTGATGCGCGGCGTGAGCCAGACAGACCCCAGACCCACTGTCGTCGTGATGCGCAACTCGCCTGATGGTTTTTCGCGCGAGTCCATGAGGCGCGTTTTTGCTGCTGCCAGCTTGGTGAACACGTCGTGGGCGGTGCGATAAAGCACTTCGCCTTGTTCTGTGAGGATCAAGCCTCGGGCGTGGCGATGGAAGAGGGGGACGCGCAGGTCTTCTTCCAGCGCACTGATCTGTCGGCTGACGGCTGATTGCGAGAGGCTGAGCTCATGGCCGGCATGGGTGAAACTGCCGGCGTCGGCCACGGCGTGAAAGATGCGGAGTTTGTCCCAATCCATGGCTTACTCCGCGGCCATCTTGTGTGTTGCGCCCTGTGCATGAATCCAGCGTTCAGCCTCTAGTGCGGCCATGCAACCCATGCCCGCTGCCGTGACGGCCTGGCGGTAGATGTCGTCGGTCACATCGCCCGCAGCGAAGACACCGGGAAGATCCGTCTGTGTCGACCAGGGCTTGGTGATCAGGTAACCGCCATTCTTGAAGGGCAGCTGCCCTTCAAAGAGTTCTGTTGCAGGCTTGTGGCCGATGGCGATGAATACGCCATCCACATCGAGCACTTCCGTGGCATTGGTTTTGATGTTTTTCAGGCGAACGGATGTGACGCCTTTGGGATCGGCTGTGCCCAAGACTTCATCAAGTGTTGTGTCCCATTTCACCTTGATCTTGGGATGATTGAAGAGGCGGTCCTGCAGGATGCGCTCGGCCTTGAACTCATTGCGGCGATGAATGACCGTTACCTCCGAAGCGAAGTTGGTGAGGAACAGGGCTTCTTCAACAGCGGTGTTGCCCCCGCCGACAACGAGCACTTTCTTGTTGCGATAGAAAAAGCCATCGCAGGTGGCGCAGGCAGACACGCCGAAACCCTTGAACTGGCTTTCGGAGGGCAAGTCGAGCCATTTGGCTTGCGCACCGGTGGCGATGATCAGCGCGTCACAGGTGTATTCGGTGCCGCTGTCGCCTTTCAGCCAGATGGGAGATTGCTTGAGCTTAACCTCCGTGATGGTGTCGGAAATGATTTCCGTTCCCATGTGTTCGGCCTGGGCCTTCATCTCCTCCATAAGCCACGGGCCTTGTATGGCTTTTGCGAAACCAGGGTAGTTCTCAACGTCTGTCGTAATGGTGAGCTGGCCGCCGGGCTGGATTCCCTGAAGCACGATCGGTTTCAGCATGGCGCGCGCCGCGTAAATGGCTGCCGTGTAACCGGCAGGGCCTGAGCCAAGGATCAGGACACGAGAGTGGCGGGCCGTCATGGTGTTCTCCGAGAAGGGGCTCAGTCGAGCTATGAGGTTTTAGCATAGCTGAAGAATTGGGCAGGGCAAGGGGGTGTTATAACAGATGATGTGGATATGTTGTGTGTCAATCGCAATATTCGATCAATCTGTAGTGATTGATCGTAGGCTTATCAGTGCTTTATCAAGCCCAACCATCTCGGCACGCGATCTTTGTAGGCAGCAAACTCAGAACCAAACCTAGCCGCCAAGTGGCGTTCTTCGCGGCGAATGGCAAGGTGGTGCATTGCAATTGCCGCCGCAAGCATCATAAGCAGCAGCCAGGTATTGGCAAAGATGAGGCCCAGCCCTGCCAGCAGCAACGCATTTCCGACATAGATGGGATTGCGGCTGATGGCGAATGGGCCGGATTGCACCAGTTTGCTGGCGGGCCGATGGGGGAGAATGTTGGTTCGCGCCTTGTGCATGGTTGTCATGGCAGACACGTCCAGTGCTAACGCGGCAACGACAAGTGCAACGCCAAGCCAAAGTGCAGCCACGTTACCGAGCCAGGCATTGCAGGGTCCGAGTGGCAGGATGCGGTTGAGGAACCAGCCTACGGTCACGGCGGCCACCATGATCATCGGGGGCCATGGCAGGCGGTTCGGCGAGTCAGCACTTGATGTCATGGGCTAACGCTCACGCAATTTGCCTGGAAAGGCAAGGTGGGTAAAACCTCACGGTTCACCCACCCCCGCATTCATGACAGAGCCTTGGCGTTGTCCTTGACGTAGGTTGCGAGGCTGCGTGGTTCTTTACCTGTCAGCGTTTTTACATCGGCTGTCACAGCGGCTGTCCAGCCTTCGCGCACAGGATGAAAAATCATGGCAAGGAAGTTGGCGTAGTCGGCGGGCACACCAGCGCTGGTCAGGTTTTTGACGAATGTCGCATCGTCGATTGGCAGATATTCAACCTTTTTGCCTATGCCTTTCGAAATGATGTCGGCGGCCTCGGCGTAACTCAGGGCTTGCGGGCCTGTGAGGTTGTAGGCCTTGCCATCATGTGTGGTGGTTGTCAGCAGTGTGGCGGCGCTTGCGGCGATATCGCGGACGTCGATGAAGGCGGATTTGCCTTCCGCGGCCGGAACAGCAATCACGCCAGCCTTCACGCCGTGGCCCCAATAATTGTGGAAGTTGTCGGCGAACCAGTTGGGGCGGACAATGGCATATGGCGTGCCTGACTTGATGAGCGCCAGTTCGACTTGCCGGAAGGGGATGTTGTCATCGGCGTCGACGCCCCAAGCGGTTTGCAGCACGACCTTGATCTTTCTTGCTGCCGCAGCCGCTATGAGCGGTTTGGTGAGGTTTATGACATCGACATGGCCAGCCGGCACCAGCAGGTACATGCGGTCAACCCCTTCCAACGCCTTTTCATAAGTGCCGGGCTTCGACAGGTCGAAGGCCACAGATTCGGCCCCTTTGACGGGCTTGCCCTCACGGGTTGCCGCCTTCACTTTTTCGCCCTTGGCAACCAGTTCGGCCACGAGTGGCGCACCCACATTGCCTGTTGCGCCGACCACAAGAATTTTGCCTGCCATGTTCATCTCCTCAATTTGCAGTTTCCAATGGAAACCAGATATGGTAATTGAAAGCAGATGCCAAGAAGGCACCTTGATATCACATAGTCACCTATAAGTAACCGGAGGGTTCGATGGACGGCGCAAATGTTTTCATGAGGGACTGCCCAACGCGCATGGTGTTGGACCGGGTGGCGGACAAGTGGGCCTTGCTTTCACTGCGGCTTGTTTCAGAAAAACCAAGACGTTTCAATCAATTGCGGCGCGAAATTGAAGGTGTTTCTCAAAAGGTTTTGTCGCAGACACTGAAGAAGTTGGAGCGGGATGGGCTTGTCGCGCGCGAGGTGTTTGCCACGCTTAGCGAAAATCAGCGTTCGCCGGCGCTGGCGCTGGTTTACGCCCTGCAGTTCGATGGCTCCGAGCGCCTGAAGCGTTTGCAAGCATTCATCGCAGCGCACGCCGATTATGCGCCGGCCTACGGTTTACTAGCGGAAGAATATTCCGACAGCCGTCTCGGCCAGGCTCAAACGATTGGCGACATGAAAAACGAACGCTCCGCCCTGCAGCGCTTTCTGGGAGCCGAAAGCGAAGGCAGACTGCAACCTTTTTTCCTCGATCACTCAGTTGCGGCGAGTTGGACCGATCGCGCGCGCAAACGCCTGTCACTTCTGGAACAGCGGCTCGACAGCGCCGTTCAGCAGCCTAATGTCAACTTCATGCGTCACAACACCGGATGGAACGTCACGGTGCAATTACCTGAGGCGGCTTTCAGTTTCGCCTGGCGCCTTGGCGACGCCGGCGATTTTCGTTCGACTGGCGCGACAACGTCGATCGATCCGCGCACTGGCAAGCCGGCGCCAATCACATGGTTTGAACTGCCCGGCGAGACTGAGCAGGCATTGATCGAGGTTCGCTACGAAGATGCGTCGGGCCGAATGAACGGGCCTTTCCCAATTGCGTTCGAATGGCGCAAGGCGCTGGCGGACAGCCAGAAACAAATTCTCGATCAGTTCAGCTCAGCCTGGATTCAATTCCGCAAAGATCCGCCGTCCGATCTCATCTATTTCACGCATCTCGTGACGTATCGCTGCGCTATCGCCAAAGCGGAAATCGGCTTCGACGGCGAAACGCCAAACCTTCCGCTACCGCTGCCGGCGTGCGACCGTCGCGATCCCATCAGTATCCCGACAAGCGCGCAATTATATCTGCGGGCGCCGGCATCGGCGAAATCGGCGTCGGTTCGGCTTACATATGCGGACGGCGCGCAGTCGAATATCGCAACCTTCCCGCGACCGCAGCCTTAGGCCGCAGCAGCAGTCCAAAACAATTCCTCGACCCGTACGCCGCCGCGGTCAACGGTGACCG
>CALMEZ010000068.1 GCA_937864985.1 uncultured Alphaproteobacteria bacterium | reverse complement strand
GGCTGCAGGAGGCGGGGGAGGCGGCGGCGGTGGTGGAGGAGCGGGTGGCGCCGGCGGCGGCACCAGCGATCCACTTCACGTATCGCCCGTGCCATTGCCAGCATCACTGCCACTACTGTTTGCAGGCGTTATTGGCCTCGCCGCCCTGTCAAGGCGCACGAAGCCAACAACTGTAGACTTGTAGACTTCGCCGTTTCCGCAGCAATCAGCCCGATCAGATCAACATGAAATCATGGTGATTAAAATTGGCCATGTGTTGGAAGCTGTGTGCGGACTGTACATTGGCGTGCGTGTCGATGACAACAGGCGCCACGGTCGGGACATTGGCTACGGGCTGCGCACTGGCAACCGGAGAAGCCGCACGTGACGCAACAAAGCTCGCAACGGGGTCAAATTGGGTAAGGCTGGCGAATTCGGCCGCCGCAGTCGCCAAGGTTCCCTTGCTCAAGGTTGTGGCATCCAGGGCCGTGTTTGAAATGTGCAGGTTGTCAATCTGGCCACCAAAGCTCCCGCCAAAAGGTCCACCCAGGTACAGGTCAGCACCAGTCGCGGCCGTTTGGACTGCTCCCTTGAGGCCACTTGCTGAAGCCACCTCCTTGCCATCCAGGTAAAGCTTCAAGAAGCCCGTTTCACCGGAGAAGCTGAGGCCAATGCGATGCCAATCAGTATCAGCAATGCCCAGGTTGACGGCCTTAAGTGTGGTGGTTCCAAGCGAAGTGGTCGCGGCGACAGTCAGCCCATCGGCGCCCACCGAGATCACATAAGCGCCACTCAGATAGACAAGCCGTCCGCCTTGGGTTTCTTCGCCGGCATCCTTCTTGAAATCAACAACCAGCGAATATTCCGAATTGTTGTAGAAGTCGCAGTTGGTATCATACTTGACCACACCGCCATTCAGGGCGACGGCGTGTCCGCCACCGGCCGTAGCAACAAGCGTTGCCGAATTCATTGTGACGGCGTTGATGATGGGCGAATGATCCTGCGCATTCAGGTTGAAATCGACGTCAAGGATCGCTGAACTTTGCACATGCACTGTCTTGTCGATCACAATCGACTTGCCAGAGGACAGTGTAATGGTCGCAACGGCTGTATAGTCACCCTGGTTGGCGTAGACATGGTTGGCCACAAGACCCGTGCCCTTGGTTCCATCACCGAAATCCCATGTGACGGTTGCGCCTGCCGTTGACACCTTGCCAAGCGAATTGAAGATGTTTGAAGCGTCGAACGTCTGGCGCAGCGATGCTGCGTTGGTTCCGGACGTCTGGTGCGCATCAATATAACCCACATATGTGGAGGCAGTCAGCGGAGCGCCAATCTGCGCCCCCACATGCAGCTTGTCGATGGTGCTTCCTTGGACAGCGCGGAAGTCGTCAAGTGTTGCGTGTGTCTTGTCGAGAGCATCGTAGTAAAGCTTGCCGATGTAATTGGCAGCGTTGGGGTTGTCGATCGTCGCAACATAATTGTTGCTCATGGTCCAGCCGGCGTGCGGGGCCTTCAAAGTAGATCCGAGGCTGGGGATCACATTGTCCGTGATAGTAACGCCCGTAGACACTGGCGAAACGTAGATGGTGGGTATCGAAATGGCACCGCCCTGTTCACCTGTGACGCTCTGCAGCAGCGTATTGTTGTCGACAACCAGATTGGTCGTTTCCCCCACGCTGATGCCGTGGCCATCCGCGTTGCGGATGATGTTGTTGCTGATTACCACATTCTGGTAATACATGGCCTTGCCGGCGCCGTAAGAATCCACCATTTCATTGCGCATGAAAATGGATTGGGTCGATGAGCCTTCACCGATATCAAGGAGGTTATTTGTGATCCTGATGTTGGTGGACGGGGCTGTTGTGCCTGCCGTCCAGAACTGAATCATGTCGGGATGTGCTGCGCTAAGCGGCGAGCGAGAAAAATCATGAATCTTGTTGCTGTCGATGACGACATTGGTCACCTGTGCAAAGTCCAGACCGTCTGAACTCATGCCGTGCAGATCGTTCCCCGAGATCGTGATGCCATTGGTCTTGCTGACGACCACACCGCGGTGGAAATCATGAATGTCATTGTTGGAAACGACAATGTTGGAACCACCATTCACGGCAAGCGCACGCCCTGTGCCGTAGCCATCCAGCACGGCACCGAGGCCTGTCGCCTTGTCGCCGTTGAATTCAGAATTGGTAATTGTGATGTTCGAGCAGTTGTTCAGGCTGAACGGCACCGTGGTGACTGCGGCGCCAGGTGCAGCATTGTAGTCAAACTTGACGTCATCAAACTTCAGGTTCTTCAGGCCATTCAGGGTCATGCCGCTGAAGCTGGCCGGGTGGTTGGGATCGGCCGATGTGATGGTAACCTGACTGGAGAATGTGCTGAGAAGGCTCCTGCCCTGCGTCAGTGCCAGATTTCCATAGTCCCCGGCTGCGAGCACAATTGTCTCGCCGCCAGTCGCGCTGTTCAGCGCCTTGACCAGGTCGGCCGCGTTTGAAACAGAAATAGTTTTAGCCATTTAACGGTGCTCCCACGCAAAATCTCTTCAAAGGATGATCTTGTCCCACCCCAAAAACGAAACAGCTTTTCGCAGTCCGGCCTTCAGGTGAGTCGATGTAACGCTACCGTCGAAAAGGTGGTCTTACGAAATTGGAGCGAATTTGAGGCAAATCGTGGCCGAATCGCGTGCGATTCGAGCAACTTTGCAGTTTGAAGCAGGGTGCAAAAACGGGCCCCTGAAGGCGCACTTCAACCCCGCATTTAAGCCTGCCAGGTTTTCGTATTCCATCAATTAACTTCATGAAATTGCGGCAAAAATTGATCAGTCTTTTTGTATGCTTTTGCCGATTTTGTGAGTCAACGGAGCCTTGCATCCGTCGAGCACACGCGCAATCAACCCAGCGGTTCTGACATTTCAAACTTTGGCGTAAAGCCGGCGAAAATCAGCGTAAACACTTCTCAAACGGACATGGTTATTTTGCACGTAACGAGGGCATTTGCGCTATGAACACCCAGAGGTTTGAGCCGCCAGTCCGCGCCATGCCCTCTTCACATAGAAAAAAGACCCCAAAGCCGGGAAGGCTTTGGGGCCAACAGGTGGGTACCACCTGATGCGTTAATATCAGGCAGACTTGCTCTTGCGGCGGCCCAAGGCGCCGATGCCAAACAGACCAGTTACCAGCAACACAGCCGCCGGTGGCAGCGGGACAGCTGAAACTGTTACAGAGCGGATCTTGTAGTCCGACGTGTCGTTGGTCGCGCCAAAAGCGAAGAATTTGCCAATCACACCGCCGCCAGCGAAAATGTACTGGGCGAGCGGAAACGGCGTGGCTGCCGAGAACTGATAACCGCCAGCTGTCCAGAAATCGAAGACATCGTTGCTATCGACACGGGCAAAGCGCACTGACTTCAGCTTCACAGCCTTGTCAAACACCAAGGAAACGAGGTCATTGCGCTGGATGGCGCCATCGATGTCGTGGTTCGTGTCGCCAGGAGCGTTCAACTCGCCCAGTCCGCCGCCGTTGACATCCGTGGTGTGCTTCGTCTGCGTCACAACGGCGCCACGCGAGCCAAGTTCGTTGCGGGCGTTGTCGGTAACGAGGGCTGAGGCAGTGACCGTATAGCCGCCCTGGTTGAAGGTGAGCGAGGGTGCGCCAGCATTGTTGGCAAGGCCGAAATCAATCGTCGTGGTCAGCGCAAACGACGGCGTCGCAGACACAGCGGTAAGAACGGCGGCAGCGCCGAGCAGTGATTTAAAATACTTCATTCGTAAGTCCAATCCTTGTGGTCCAAGTTTGATTCCGTTCCGCGGTGGCGCGCAAAGAAACGTGCGTTCCGTTCGCCTATCTGGGGTGTGTAAGTCAAGACAATTCTAAGATAAATTGAGAAAAATTTGTTTCTGCGTTTAACATGGGATTAACCACGCATTTGAAACACAAAACCCCCAAAACCATTGGGCTTTGGGGGCTTGAAAGTGGCAAAAACCACCCAGATGTCAGAAATCAGGCAGACTTGTTCTTACGGCGGCCGAGAGCGCCAACACCGAACAGGCCCGAAACCAGCAGCAGGGCTGCCGGCGGCAGCGGAACAGCTGAAACGGTGATTGAACGGATCTTGTAATCAGACGTATCGACCGTAGCACCAAAGCCAAACACCTTGCCGATCACGCCCCCACCTGCAAACACATACTGAGCCAACGGAAACGGCGTTGCTGCGGAGAACTGATAGCCCGCCAAGGTGTAGAAATCGAAGTAGTCATTGCTGTCAACGCGAGCAAACCGAACTGACTTCAGCTTGACAGCCTTGTTGAACACCAGCTGCACAAGATCATTGCGCAGAATAGCGCCATCAATATCGTGGCTCGTGTCGCCGGCGTTATTCAACTCGCCAATGCCACCACCATTCACATCTGTCGTGTGCTTGGTCTGCGTCACGTTGCCAGTTCCAATGATGTTACGCGCATTGTCGGTCACAAGGGCCGAAGCCGTTACCGTATAACCGCCCTGATTGAACACAATAGACGGCGCGCCCGCGTTATTTGCCAGACCGAAGTCGATTGTGGTCGTCAGAGCAAACGATGGGGTTGCAGAAACAGCGGTCAGAACTGCTGCCGCCGCAAGAAGTTTTTTCGTAAATTTCATGCCGTAACCTTCCCAGAATTCAAAATGTGAAACCGATTTGCCGCGTCTAGATTTGCCTCGCGCGCAAAATCGACCGGACACAATGTAAAGTCAATCCAATTTGACGAAAACTTGTGCCAAATTCTGCTTTCTCCACGAACTGTGGTTTTGCAGCACAGCGTTCTCAAGACTATTAACCAAAATGCAAACGCGCTACTCCGGCATTCTGCCCCAACTTGCCAGTCCATAGGCACTGCGGCTCACGCGGACACAAAAAGAAACCCCAAAACCCGAAGGGTTTTGGGGTTCAGAAATGGGAAAGCCCCATTCAATCAATTAATGTTAGACAGCCTTGTTCTTGCGGCGGCCGAGTGCGCCAATGCCGAACAGGCCCGTCACCAGAAGCAGTGCGGCCGGAGGCAGCGGAACAGCCGACACGGTCACAGAACGAATCTTGTAGTCTGATGTGTCAAGCGTGGCACCGAAGCCAAAGACCTTGCCGATAATGCCGCCGCCGCCAAAAATGTATTCAGCCAGCGGGAACGGAGTGGCGGCCGAGAATTGATAGCCAGCCACAGTGTAGAAATCGAAGAAGTCGTTGCTGTCAACGCGGGCAAACCGCACTGACTTCAACTTCACGGCCTTGTCAAACACGAGCTGCACCAAATCATTGCGCAGAATGGCACCGTCAATGTCGTGGCTGGTATCGCCCGCGTTGTTCAATTCGCCAATACCACCGCCATTCACATCCGTCGTGTGTTTGGTCTGCGTGACCAGGCCCGAGCCAATGACGGTACGTGCATTGTCGGTCACCAGGGCCGATGCAGTCACGTTATAACCACCTTGGCTGAAAACAATTGCTGGCGCGCCAGCATTGTTCGCAAGGCCGAAGTCAATTGTTGTTGTCAGTGCAAATGATGGTGTCGCGGAAATGGCAGTAAGCACTGCCGCCGCAGCAAGAAGCTTCTTCGAGAGTTTCATGACGTAAACCTTTCCAGTAAACGATTGCCAATCAAAATCGCCACATTTCGTGTTCTGACCCCTCAAGTTAATCATTTACTAAGGTTGTGACAGAGTCAATACAATTTGGAGAAAAATCAAAACAAAAGCGAATTTCTTTGGAGTTTATTAACAAATTGCATCGCTCGAATCAGATTGGGCCGCAATTTTAAGATGAGTCGTCCCATGATAGATTTTGATGCAACATGCAGAGTTGCTTGGCGTCTTATGCGGCAGTTGACCAAACGCAACTGCCATATCCGACTGCCGACAGATTGGGAAAGCGTTATTTTATGTCATTGAATCAATAACCTAATGAACTTTCGTAGATCGACGCAATCTGCACCCGCGTCGGTCCCAATCGCGAAAACTGCTCAAATGCTCAGCAAAACAGTGGCCAGAAGAGATGTGACTTGCTTCAACAGGTTCAATAAGCTTTTCTATGGCTGGTTGCTTCCGCAGCCCAAATTCGAGGACTTATGACCAAGCTGGCCAGGACCAATAGCTTCGACTTCGCCCGGTTTTCGGCGGCAACAGCAGTCATATTCAGCCACCACTTCCCCATCGCCGGGCGCATTGAACCCCGCTGGCTTGGCATCACATGGGGTGGTCTCGCCGTGGATGTCTTCTTCCTGATGAGCGGTTACTTGATTGCCAAATCGATCATCAACAAGCCGGATTTCTCGCGGTTTCTTGCCGCCCGCGTGCTGCGCATCCTGCCGAACTTGATTTTCGTGCTGGTGCTGACATCCCTTGTTACCCTGATCAGCTTCCAAAACTCAGAAAACATCTTGGGCCATCTGCGCTACGTCCTCCAGAACATTGTCATGCTGGTGCGTGGCGGGCCCTACTACGGAATCAACGGAGTTTTCGAAGGCCGGCCGGAACACGCCATCAACGGCTCCATCTGGAGCCTTCCTTATGAGGTGTGGTGCTATTTCGTGCTCTTTGCAGCGCTTGTGTTGTTGCCACGCCTGCGCACCGTAACCATGGCCAGCCTCACAGTCCTGTGTATCGCGGCATGGATCCAGCTGGATTACACACTGCCCGGGACCGGCATCAATCTGGGAAAATTGGGAATGCTGGGAACACCATTCTTTGTCGGTGCCCTCTTTGCCACGACGGGAAACCAGATTCCCCTGCTGTCCTCACCAAAAATGGCGTGGTTCAGCCGAGGTGGTGATCCCTCGTATGGCATGTATATTTTTGCCTGGCCTGTGCAACAATACTGCACGCTGCTCATCGGCAATTTCTGGATTTCAATGTTGGTCGCCTTTCTGGTCACAACAGCGCTTGGCTATTGCACCTGGCACGGATTTGAACGTCGCTTTCTCGCCAACGTCGAGAGGCTGGCTGCACGCTTTCGTGGCTTGCGCGGTGCCAAGCAGGCGTAAGCCGAGTGCGTTCTAGCGCTCCTTCAGCGCCATGGTTGCCATGCGATGGATTGGCTTGGTCAGATACTGGAACACGGACCGTTTGCCTGTGACAATCTCGACATTGGCGACCATCCCCGACTTGATGGGCCATTGCTCGCCGCGGCGCGTAATAGTTGTTTGCGGAAGCTGAATGTCTACGAGGTAATAGATTTGCCCCCTGTCATCCGTGGTCGAGTCTGCCGCGATCCGTTTCAACGAACCATCAATAGCGCCAAATATTGAATAGTCGTAGGCGCTGAGCTTGACCAGGGCAGGCATGCCCTCATGCAGGAATGCAATATCCTCGGGCCGGACTTTGGCCTGGACAAACAGCTTGTTGTCATCAGGCACGATTTCCGCCACCTCTTCGCCGGGCCGAATGACCTGCCCCACGCTTGTGGCACGAATGGTTTTTACGACGCCTGAACTGCTGGCCCGTATTGTCGTCTGGTCCACGCGTCTCTGCTGGGCGGCGAGAGTGGCACCAAGCGCTGACATCTTCACCTGGGTGTCTGCCAATGCATCACCAGTGCGGCTGCTGAATGCACTAACTCGCTCCGCGCGCTGGTTCTTCAGTTCTGCAATCGCCGCTTCGATGCGGTGAAGGGAAAGTGCCAGCTGTTCGTTCTGTCCCTTGATATCATTGAAACGGCTTTGGGCATTCAGCACTTCAGACCTGCCAGCTGCCTTGGCGCGCTGCAGCTTTTGCAGGGCCTTCAAATCTTTCTCGGTCAGCCGCAAGGCCTCGGCGCCCGTTGCCAGCCGTGCTTTGCTCTCAGACAATTCGATGCTGCGCTGGATGATTTGCTCATCAAGTGTTGCGAGAGCACTCGCAAGCTCTTTCTGTGCGGCATCATACTGCTGCAGGCTCTGATCAACCAGTGCAGGATAGGATCGCCGCAACTCCTCAGGAAAAACCGGCTGAATTCCCTGCAGCAACGCATTGAGACGGATCGAGGTCGCAGAAAGTCCTGCAACCTGCGCTGCAATCTCGTTTCGCGAAGACCCCGGCGACGTTGGATCCAGTTCCACCAACACGTCTCCGGCACGCACATGATCACCACTTCGGGCAAATATCTTTTGGACGGCGCCCCCCTCCAGGCTCTGGACGACCTGAACATGTTGCTCAGGCAAGACGGTGCCGACCGCAGGTGCAACTTCCAGAACACGCGTCAGACACGACCATGCAATGGCGGCAGCGATCATTCCGCAAATCGAATAGTTGATCACCACTGCCCCCCGTGGTGAATAGTCGACCAGATCGGCGCTGACCGAGCTGAGAAGGGTGTTTTCCGGGGAATGCGGCTTCAAGCGCTGGCCTCGTTCAGGTGTTCGGTCGTAGTGAGTTGCCGCAGGCGTGCCATCACCAAGTGTTTGTCGCCATCCATCAGGATGCGGCCACCGTCGACCACAATGAGACGTGTACACACGTCAAGCACCGCCGGCCTGTGCGTCACAACGATCAGGGTCTTGGCGCGGGGAACATCCTGCAACCTGCGGACAAATTCCATTTCACTTCGGCTATCCAGATCACTGGTCGGCTCATCGAAAAGATAAACGTCAGGATTGCCCACAAAGGCGCGTGAAACGGCGAGCGT
>CALMEZ010000067.1 GCA_937864985.1 uncultured Alphaproteobacteria bacterium | reverse complement strand
GTTGCGGTTGTACAACAAAAGGCAGGTGAGAAGTCGGCATCTCAAAGGTCTTTCTGATTGTACCATTGTTTTTGACCATCATTTTCTGGAGTTCATAACCCACCGCTGCGTCTTGCGTCGTGTGGATATAATACTTGGGAACCGAGCCAAACTTGGCTTTAGTGAGTACTACTTTTTCACCTAGCGGGCCAGCGGGCTCTTCTTTGTGGTATTTGACCAGTACATCCTGCATGAAGGCACGCCGTTTCTGGACACGCACCCACATTTCCGGGAACTTCTGTGCCAACTCTCCGCGCAATTTCTCATCGGCCAGCGCAATGCCATCTTCGATGTTCGATGTAAAATAAACCGTGCCGGTGGCCGGGATGATGTCGCATTGCAGGGCCATGCCAGAGGCCAGTTTCTTCTTGCTTTCGTTCTTTATCGGCGAATGCAGCCATTCGTCCAAGTGGATGAGATGCCCGGGATTCAAGCCAATGCCAAAAAATGGTTCCGAAATGCCGGCCATGGCAGTATCATAAATATCGCCACCTTTCACACCGATGCCAACCGCGCCATACCAAGCGGCCGCAGCTTCAAAATAGGGCGCCACAAGTTTCGACACATAATCTTTCGCGCCTTCAGGCAAGCCGTTTTCATCTTTGACAAGAAAGCCAGCGCGACAATTCAAGGCGCCCATGAGGCCGTGACCAACTACAATGGGATCACCTTTGCAAAGCTTGCGCATGGAAGGGCTGGGAAGCCCATATTTCGCCAGCGGGCCAGCACACATGTTGATGTGGGTTGAAAGCGGAAAACCATTGAGCTTCATGTTACGGCAGGCATCATACTCCGTCATGTCGGGTCGCGCGCCGAAGATGAAACACCTGACGGCATTTGATGACAGGGTTGCGGCAAATTCGAAGCGCGCCAGCTGCTCGGCTTCGTTGATGGCCCGCAATCCGTCCACCGGGTTCATGAAGATCTGCGCGGCGTTGGCAACTTTTCCGAAGCGCTTCAGTGCCTTCACCAGATAGTGCGGCGTTTCAAACCATTGATCATCGACATCGCCGTTTTCTGCTTCATAGCCCTTCCAGCCGGCCAGGCCGATGCGCATGCCTTTTTCAAGACCTGCGGCCTTGAGGAGCTTGTGCAGTGATTTGTCCTTGTCACGCGGCTGGCCCATCAGGCTCAAGTGCTGCCACAACACGCGCTCAAATTTGCCTGCCGCCGTTTCGGCATAGGGAAATCCTTCATTGCCCGCGAACAGGCTTGGGGTGCGGCCGGGCAAAACGACATAAAGTGCTTCTTCAAAGCGCGGATCATAACCACTGGCCCAGGCAATGTTGGCGAGGTGCTCACGGTCCCCATAGATGACCAACGCATCAAAGCCTGCTTTCTTCATGGCTTTGAGCAAGCGCTGGTGGCGTGTGGCAAAAATCTCGGGTCCGAGTGTGGGTTCCACTGTCGATTCACCGAAGTCCGGCAATGTCACGGGAGAAAGTTTTGCATGTGTCATGGCCCGTCTCCCAATTCCTGTCAGGCTGGTTTGCTGCACACGGCGGAAAGCTTGTTGCCGTCAGGATCGCGCACATAGGCTGCATAGAAATTTGGCGAATAAGGGCGAAGGCCCGGTGCGCCCTCATCGGAACCGCCATTGGCCACGGCTGCCGCATGGAAAGCGTCCACAGCGGCGCGGCTTTCGGCTTCGAAGGCAATCATGGTGCCATTGCCCCAGTTGGCGGGCAGTTTCAAATAGGGTTTCACAACCCAGAGCTGGGAGCGCTGTTCCTCGCCCGGCCTGGCAGGTGCGCCATAGCCCACCTCATCTTCGCCATCTGACGTACAGATCACGCCAAGTTCTTTCAACGCAGCGTCGTAGAAGCGCTTGCTGCGCGCAATGTCGTTGCTGCCAAGGGTCACGTATTTGAGCATGATGATCCATCCCTGATGCTGTGCCACTTGCCACTGAATCGGTTTGCAGCAGCCGGGTCAAGGGGTGGCAGCAGGATTGACAGGGGCAGCGCAAAATTCAATCCTTGCCATTCTCACGGGCAGGACGGGCATCAACACCATGGCAATTGGTTCTGGATTTGCGGGCGCGCGGCTGAAACCCGCAACATTGGTTGCGGCGACATTTCTGAGCCTGTTTGGCAGCTTGGGTCAATTTTTCGCCGTGGAAAGCTGGGATGACATTGCAAAGGCGCGCGGCGAGGAGCAATCGCGGCTGGAGCACAGCATTTCCGTGCTGCGCGAGCTTCAGGTGCAATATTTCAACAGTTATGTGCAGGCCAACTTGCTGTTCGCCATGAATCCGCAGGATGTCACCCAGAACCAGGGGCTGACGGCACAGATGTACAAGCTGGCGCTTGTCGACCGCGCCAGCCCCATGCGCGCCATGATGGCGGAACTTTCCAATGCTGGCGCATTCAAGTTCACCGAAATGAACGCAAAATATGACGCGGTCAGACGGGCCGCGGGCGCTGACTTGTCCTACGCAAATTACACGGCTCTCAATGCATTTGAGAAGTCACTTATCGACATGGCCCTCGACAAGCAGCACGAAATGCAAGACCGGCTATTGTCAGTTGCCGACGAAAAGACCGCCGCAGAAGAGGTCCGCGACAAGCGCCGCTACTGGCTGGTCATCATCACGTCGTTAGGCACACTGCTGTTGCTGGCCGCAAACCTCATTAACGAACGCACGGGCCATGGCGCTGTTTCGGCACCCGGCGGGCACGGCCACTGAGACTGTCGTCAATTCACCTCCAAAACTGGCACCACGGCCCTGATTTGCCTGTCGCGGGCTTCGGAGATAAAAGCCCTGCAAACGAATGGAGACCATCATGAACGCACCAATCACAGCCCCCATTGGCAACAACAAGGAATGGGTGGATCGCCGCGCCCGCGCCGTTTCCCGCGGCATCGGCATGGGTGCTCCGGTCATGGCAGCACACGCCGAGAATTCCGAAATCTGGGATATTGAAGGCAACCGCTACATCGATTTTGGTGGCGGCATCGCCGTCGTCAACACCGGACACCGCCATCCGCTGGTCATGCAGCGCGTTTATGAACAGCTGGAGCGGGTTACGCACACCTGCGCCATGGTGATGCCATATACGCCTTTCATCGAAGTGTGCGAGAAGCTGAATGCCGTTGCGCCCATTTCCGGCGAAAAGAAATCAGCTCTCGTCACCACAGGTGCTGAAGCCGTCGAAAATGCCATCAAGTTTGCCCGCGCCTATACCGGCCGCAGTGATGTGATCGCCTTCCACGGCGGCTTCCATGGCCGCACGCTTCTGGGCATGTCGCTGACCGGCAAAGTTCTGCCTTACAAAGCCAAATTCGGCCCCATGGCGCCAGGCATGTGGCACGTTCCTTTCCCTGTCGAGCATCGCGGTATTACGGTTGAAGATTCCATCCATGCCATCGAATTGCTGTTCAAGTGCGATGTGGAGCCGGCACGCGTGGCCGCCATCATCATTGAACCCGTGCAGGGCGAAGGCGGTTTCTATGTGGCGCCCAAGGAACTCATGGTGCGGCTGCGCAAGCTTTGCGATGAGCATGGCATCCTGTTGATCGCCGATGAAATCCAGTCAGGCTTTGGCCGCACCGGCAAGTTCTTCGCCATGGAACATTATGGTGTTGAGCCTGACCTGATGACCGCTGCCAAATCCTTGGCTGGCGGTTTCCCGCTTGCTGCCGTTGTCGGCAAAGCCAAGATCATAGATGCGCCGGATCCGGGCGGCATCGGCGGCACCTATGCCGGCAATGCCATCGCCTGCGCCGCGGCCCTCGGTGTGTTCGAAGCCTTCGAAAAGGAAGACCTGCTAAACAAGGCCCTGAAGCAGGGCGAGACCATCATGAAGCGTGTGGAAGCCATCAAGGCGAAGGGCAAGGGCATGCCGATCGGCAATGTGCGCGGCCTCGGCGCCATGTGTGCCTATGACATCGTGACCAAGCATGGCGGCAACGAGCCAGACGCTGCAGCCACCAAAGCCCTCGTTGCAAAGTGCCTGGAGCGTGGCCTGCTCATCCTGTCGTGTGGCGTCTATGCCAACACCATCCGCCTGCTTACACCGCTCACGGCATCGGAAGCGGTGTTGAAGGAAGGTCTTGACGTGATGGAAGCGGCAATTCTGGGGAACTGATCAACTTCAATAATGTGGCGGCTTCTGATTTGCGGCGGGTGCATCGCCTGAATCAAGAGCCTGTACTTCTTCATCGAGACGCTGGAGCCTGCGTTCCAGCGTCTCGATCTTTTTCCATTGCGTGGTGACCACGTCATTTAAATCGGCAATCACCCGCTCCTGATGGGCGAGACGGATCTCAAGGTCATTCAATCTCGTTTCAGTCATTCGTGTTCTGTTGACTCACGGTAGCGCGCCGACTGCGCATGAACCAAAAATGAATTTCTCGTACCGGCGCCGTTCAGCAATGATTCCTTAGAACAGTGCGCATGTTGGCCATTCTGGCCATCAACAACACAGCAAATCTGGAAGGAAAACACAATGTTTAACAAAGCAATCATCACCATCGCAACACTTGCGTTCACCACTGTTACATTGGCGAGCTTCTCACAAGCTGCCACCACGCGCACCACCAAATCTGATGGTGGCCCCACAAACAGCAGGTCTGAAACGACGGATATCCCAGTTCTGAAACTGAACATCAAGGAGCCAAGCGATAACTACCTCTGGATCCGCCGGCACAAGAGCGACAGCGAAATTTCCTGCAAGGAAGGGCGCCTGATCGTTGCGCGACAGGGCTTTGAAAACGTGCACACATTGCAATGCCAGGGCCGCAATTTCTCGTATGTTGCCCTGTTTGACGGTCAATTGCGCCGTGTCGACGTGAACCGCCACGGCGACATTGTTGGCGCATGGCAATTCTGAACTTCAAAATCGAGGCCAGATCCGACTCTCGTTGACAGGCTGGGGCAACCTGCCTGTCAACAAGTGCGCGATTATGGCATTTGGTTCCGGTCCCACACCTGACGAATG
>CALMEZ010000066.1 GCA_937864985.1 uncultured Alphaproteobacteria bacterium | reverse complement strand
GGTTGACAGACTGGATGGCCGGGTCAAGCCCGGCCATGGAGAGAGAGGGAACGGCACTCCCAAGTCCTGCGCCCCGCTCATGCCCGCCCGCGGTGGCGAAGGTTGAAATCAGCCGCCGGATCGCACAGGCTTGTCACGGCAATGACGATCGCAAAGCCCCAGACCCGCATCCGATGAAGCCCCATGACAATCGCGCCTGGCTTCTGATGCTGCCTGCCGGCGCGATCATGCTCACCGTGGGCGTGGTGCCGCTGATCTCGGTCTTCAACTACTCCTTCCACGACATCTTCACCCTGCAGAACCTGCATTGGGTCGGCCTCGACTGGTACACGGAACTGATCCGCTCCGACCGCTTCTGGGGCAGCCTCGGCCGCAGCCTGCTGTTTTCGGGCATCGTGCTTTCGGTGCAGCTGCCGCTCGGCATCTGGATCGCACTCGTCCTCACCCGCACGCCGCGCCTCCACACGCCGGTTCTCATGCTCCTTGCGCTGCCGCTCGTCGTGCCGTGGAACATGATCCCGATCATGTGGCTCGATCTCATCAGCAAGACGGGCCTTGTCGGCTCCACGCTCACAAGCCTTGCCATACCCTTTGATCACCGCTTCAACGCCCTCCACACCTGGATCGTGCTGGTGGTGATGGACACCTGGCATTGGCTCGGGCTCGTGGTGATCCTCAGCTTCGCCGGGCTCTCCGGCATCCCCAACGACTACTACCGCGCCGCGTCAGTCGATGGCGCATCACGCCTTGCCGTCTTCCGCTACATCCAGTTGCCCAAGATCAGCGGAATCCTCTCGATTGCGGTGCTGCTCCGCTTCGTCGACAGCTTCATGATCTACACCGAGGCCTTCCGCATCAATGCCGGCGGGCCCAACCGCGCCACCACCTTCCTCACCCTCGACCTCGGCGAGGAGATCAACAGCTTCACCTATGGCGCGGCAGCGGCGCGATCGATGGTGTACTTCCTGCTCGTCATCACCGCTGCCTGGACCTTCCGCACCGTCATGGACCGCCGCAAGGGCGCGCTGCAGGACATCAACACATGAGCAGCATTCCCACACCGGCAGGCGAACAGCGCGGTAGTCTCACGCCCATCCTGCTCTTCGCAGGCTTGGCGTTGTTCATCCTGCTCCCCTTCGCGCAGTCGCTGATCACCAGCTTCATCTCGACCATGCCGCGCGATGGCATCAGGGAAGGCGAGGTGAGCCTCATCAACTACATCCACGTCGCCACGGTGCCGGCGCTGCGCGCCTCGATCCTCAACTCCACCTTCTACGTGCTGCTCAACGTGGTGCTCTGCCTCATCGCAGGCCTGCCCGCGGCCTATGCCTATTCGCGCTACAGCTTCACCGGCGACCGGCACTTCTTCTTCATGCTGCTGATCTTCCGGGTGACGCCGCCCGTGGTGCTGTCGCTGCCCATCTTCATCCTCTTTGCCCACCTGAACCTCGTCAACACGCCCATCGGCATCGCGCTCGTCCATTGCCTGTTCAACATCCCGATCGCCATCTGGGTGCTCGAAAGCTTCATCTCGGCGGTGCCGCGGGAGCTTGACGAGACGGCCTTCCTCGACGGTTATTCCCTGCCGCGCTTCTTCATCCGCCACCTCATTCCGGTGATTGCGCCGGGAATCGGCGTCACGGCCTTCTTCTGTTTCATCTTCTCCTGGGTGGAGGTGGTCTTCGCCCGCATCCTCACGGTCACGGCGGGCATGCCCATCACCATGGCGATCAATTCGCTGCTCGGCATCAGGCCCGATATCGGGCTCGTGATGGCAATGAACGTGGTCTCGCTGCTGCCCGGCCTTGCCATGATCTACTTCGTGCGCAACCACCTGGCCCGCGGCTTCGTGGTGCGGACGTAGAGCAAACTTTGTCCGTCACCCTCCACGCATGTGGAGGGCGAGTCTTTGACACGTGTTTCGATGCCGAAACCTTGTGCTCAAAGACTGATGGCCCACATGCGTGGGCCATGACGGGGTGAAAGAGCATCGCGTGAGAAGGTGGCCGAAGGCCGGATGAGGGTGTATCCTCCGCCCACGTGCCGGGGGGCCGGAGATGAAGACCATGCCAGACCGCATCGAACATGATTCACTGGGTGACTGGGCCGTGCCGGCCGACGCCGACTATGGCGTCCACACCGCGCGGGCCGCTGCCAATTTCCCCATAACCGGCACGCTGCTCTGCCACTATCCCGAACTCATCATCGCACTCGCCATGACCAAGAAGGCGGCGGCCGAGGCCAATGCCGAACTGGGCGCGCTTGATCCGAAGATCGCCCGCGCCATCGCGAAAGCCTGCGACCGTCTCATCGCCGGCGAGAACCACCATAACTTCATCGTCGACATGGTGCAGGGCGGGGCCGGCACTTCCACCAACATGAACGCCAACGAGGTGATCGCCAACATGGCGCTCCGCGAACTGGGAGAGCCGCGCGGCCGCTATGAGGTGGTGAACCCCAACGATCACGTCAATCTCTCGCAATCCACGAACGACGTGTACCCGACCGCCGTGCGCCTCACCATGCTGCGCGAAGTGCCCATGCTGGTGAAGTCGCAGGAGCTTCTGGTCGCCGCCTTCGAGGCCAAGGCGCGCGCATTCCACGACATCATCAAGGTGGGACGCACCCAGCTCATGGATGCGGTGCCCATGCGCCTCGGCTCGGAGTTCAAGGCCTTTGCCGTCACCGTGGGCGAGGACATCGAGCGCCTGCGCGAATTCTCCTCGCTGCTCCGCGAGGTGAACCTGGGCGGCACGGCAATCGGCACCGGCATCAACACGCCGGAGGGATATTCGCATGCCGTGGTGAAGCATCTCTCGGCCATTTCCGGCGAGTCGCTGGTGGAGGCGGGAGATTTGATCGAGGCGACTTCAGACATGGGGGCCTTCATCACCTTCTCTGGCGTGTTGAAGCGCATCGCCGTCAAGCTCTCGAAGATATGCAACGACCTGCGCCTTCTGAACAGCGGGCCGCGTGCCGGGCTCGGCGAAATCAGATTGCCCGCTGTGCAGGCAGGTTCATCGATCATGCCCGGCAAGGTCAACCCCGTGATGCCGGAGGTGATCAACCAGATCGCCTTCCAGGTGATCGGCAATGACCTCACCGTCACCATGGCAGCCGAGGCGGGACAGTTGCAGCTCAATGCCATGGAACCGGTGATCGTCTTCAACATCCTGCAATCCATGCGCATGTTGACGCGCGGCATGAAAGTGCTGCGCGAGAAGTGCATTGTTGGCATCGAGGCCGATCGTGAACGCTGCCGCGAGTTGCTGGATCATTCCCTCGTCGCTGTCACGGCCATCAACCCTTACGTCGGCTATGCCGAAGCCAGCCGTGTGGCCAAGGAGGCCCTCAAATCCCGCCGCTCGGTGCGTGAGGTCGTGCTGGCTGAAAAGCTGATGACGGAGGTGCAACTGGCCGAGGCCTTCTCAACAGAAAATCTGTTGGGGCAACACAGGCCGAAGACTTGAGGTCAGTGGGCGCGCGGCAACTGTCCGTGCACATGAAATGTCATCAGCGCCAGCACCGCCGCAAGGCCGAGATAGAGCACCGCGTATTCAAAACGCACCGTATCGGAGATGTCGTTGTAGGCCTGCGCCTCCGGTGAATTGCGATCATAATTCCACGCAGCGCGCAGGTTTGGCAGAGCCATGATGCCGATCATGAGCAGCATCGGGCTCGGGCTATAGAAAAACAGTGCCACCAGCAGCGGCGCACCCAGCAGCCAAATGCGCGGGCTCAACACCTGCGTGATACGCCCGCCATCCAGCGGCGACACCGGAATGAGATTGAACAGGTTGATCATGAAGCCGGTATAAGCCACCGCCAGCCACAGTTCGCTGCCGTCCCGCTGGCCGTAGAAATAGGCTGCAAAGGCCGCCAGCGTGCCCACAAATGGCCCGGCATAGGCGACATACGCCTCCGTTTCGGAATCGTGCGGCCGCTCGCGCAGATTGATATAGGCCCCGACGAAGGGAATGAAGGCGGGCAGGCCCACATCAAGCCCGCGCTGCCTCGCTGCAATGTAATGCCCCATCTCGTGGATGAGCAGCATCACCACAAAACCCACGGCAAAGGGCAGGCCATAGATCATGGCATAGACCCAGATCGTCGCCAGCATGCTGAAGATCGAGATCAGCGCCTTGGTCTTGAAGAGGAGAAAGAGAAGCTTCATGCCGCTCCATCTTTACGGCCAAAGAAAAACTTTTTAATGGCGCCCGCCGCAACAACGGCCGCTACGCCGATGATCTTGATGAACTTCAGGACAAAGACACCCGCCAGTGCCAGGAAGCCCAGCTTCTTGGCGGCAACACCGGCCACAAGTGCCGCAAGGCCGTATTCCGCGATATGGTCGCTTTCAGGCTTGAAGTCTGAATATTTCTTTCCCGTATTGTAGTCCACTGCATCAACCACCTGGTAGGCGGCTGACTTGTCCTTGTCGATGGTGCGGTCGGTGGTCATCAGGTTGACCTGGAAATAGCCGTCGCGTCCCAGCGCATAGGTGTTGTAGTTGATGGTCGAAGGCTGGTCGGCGGCAGCGCCGCGATCTACGGCCTTTAAGGACCAGGCCAGCCGGTGCCGTTCCGCCGAATAAGTTGGCGGCTGCACCCAGCCGGTAATGTCGAGGGCCGGCATGCCCAGTTTGATGCGCTCTTCGTTCTGCGCCTCGGTGCCGTCCTTCAGGGATTGCAACAGCTCATCGGCGTTCCACGTCTTGGCATCGTCGTCCTTCACATAGCCATCCGCCGTGTGGCTGATGGAGATTGTCCATGACTCATCCTGTGATTTTGAAAAGACCAGGCCAAACATGTTGGGGTCCGCACCGTTGCCCCACATGCGCATCAGCTGGTCAGACTCCTTCTTGGGGATGAACTCCATGGAGGACGGCAGTTGCAGCTTCGCCTGGTCGCCCAGCGTCACATCAGAGGGGCCCATGATCGCCGCCTTGTTGGCCGCATCCCAGACCGCCTGCTTCTGCGCATCCGTCATGACGGCCGTGGCATCCTGCGCCAGGCAGGGGGCGGCCAACACCAGGGCAAGGGCGGAAGCGGCAATCAATTTGAACATACGGACCTCCGGAAGATTCAACCATTGGTAATGTTACAGGAAGCAAATGCATGAGCAATGCCGAAACAAGCTGTGCCTGGGCCTCTAAGATGGGTTGACAGCATGAAGTCCATTTGCCGCCCCCACATCCCCCTGGCCTGAGTCCAATCTTGACATACGCCACAAGATGGCGTTATCTCATTTAATGACTGACCAGTCAGTAATTAAGACGCGGCAGCGCCGACCGGATATTCGCCCGCCCCAAATCCTTGCGGCGGCCCTTGCGCTTTTTACAGAACGAGGCTTTGCCGCAACACGCATGGATGATGTGGCAAAGCGGGACGGCCTGTCCAAAGGCGCGATCTATCTTTATTTCCCTGACAAGCTTTCGCTGCTGCAGGCTCTCGTGCAGGAAACCGCAGGAGACATGATTGGCACTGCGGCCCTGATGATGGCAGCCCACGATGGCCCGGTCACCCAGCTTCTTCCTGTCCTTTTGCATTTCCTGGCGGAGAAGCTCGACACCACTGACCTTGCCAAGGTGATCAAACTTGTCTTGGCGGAAGGCCGTGCGCATCCGGACATCGGCAAGGCCTATCTCGACAATGTCATTGGCCGCGCTTTTCCACTGCTCGAAAGTCTGATTGCGCGTGGCATTGCAAGCGGCGAATTCCGCAACGTTGATCCGGCCATGACCGTGCGCAGTTTCATCGCGCCCATGCTGCTGGCAGCGCTTTGGAAAACCACCTTTGAACCCCTGGGCGGCGCGGCGCTTTCTGCACGTGCACTTGCAGCCCATCATGCTGACCTCATCTTGCAGGCCTTGAAACCATGAAACGCCTTGTCCCGTTGATCATTATTGCACTCGCAGTGGCGGCTTACCTGCTGCGTGATCACTGGCTGCCACAAACGCCGGGCCAGAACGCTTGGCTTGGTGCCGTTGATGCACGCCTTACCCTGGTTAGTCCGCTGGCCGCTGGCCGCTTGGCGGAGCTGAATGTGCAGAAAGGTGTAGTTGTGAAAGCTGGCGATGTGTTGTTCACTCAAGACGGCACCGTGGCGCAGGCGCAAGTGGCTCAGGCTGAGGCTGGCGTCACAACTGCGCAACAATCGCTCACAGACCTGCAATCCGGCAAGCGCCCGGAAGAGCTTGCAATTTATGATCGACAGCTGGAAGCGGCGAAAGCCAACCTCTATCTGGCACAGCAGAATTATTTGCGCGCCGATACACTGAACAATCGGGGCATCACGGCCCAGGCGCAATTTGACGCCGCCCTCAATGCCATTGACGTTTCAAAGGCGCGCATTGCGGAACTGGAAGCAACGCGGACGGCCGCTGAGCTTCCGGCACGGGATGCTGCAATCAGCTCTGCCCAATCGCGCGTCAAGGAGGCAGAGGCCGCGCTGGCGCAGAGCAAAGCCCGCCTCAATGACCTCAAGGTGACGTCGCCCGTGGCTGCCCGCGTCGATGATGTGTTTTTTGCACGTGGCGAAGTGGTCGGGGCCGGCCAGCCCGTGGTTTCACTGCTGACACCTGATGCATTGGTGCTGCGCTTCTATGTGCCGGAGCCAGCGCGTGTGAAGCTGCTGCCGGGAACTGAGGTGCATTTCCGCTGTGACAGCTGTGCTGAAAACCTGACGGCGCAGATTTCCCATGTGTTCGCATCGCCGGAATACACACCACCCGTCATCTATTCCGAGAATGCCCGCGGCAAACTGGTCTATCAAGTGGAAGCCAGAATTGATGGCGCACATCCAGAAATGCAGCCGGGCCTTCCGGTGCAGGTGGAGCCTCTGCCATGAGCGCCATTATTGATGTGAAGGGCCTGGTGAAACGCTATGGCCCGCGCACCGTTGTCGATCATGTTGACCTCGCCATTGAGCAGGGGCGCATCTGCGGCTTTCTCGGCCCCAACGGCTCCGGCAAGACCACGACACTGCGCATGATCTGCGGCCTGCTCACACCCGATGGCGGCAGCGGCACGGTTCTGGGCCAGGACCTGATCAAGGGACGCGACGTCATCAAACGGCAGACCGGCTACATGACGCAGCGCTTCGGCCTCTACGATGACCTGACCATTGCGGAAAATCTCGAATTCGTCGCGCGCCTCTATGAATTGCCGGACATCGCCAAGGTTGTCGATGCAGCCATCCAACGGCTGGGCCTTGGTGACAGGCGCAACCAGCTGGCGGGCTCGCTTTCCGGCGGCTGGAAACAGCGCATGGCATTGGCGGCCTGCGTGCTGCATCAGCCGAGACTGCTGCTGCTTGATGAGCCCACGGCAGGTGTTGACCCCAAGGCGCGCCGCACCTTCTGGGATGAAATCCACGCATTGGCCGCGCAAGGCATCACGGTCCTGGTCTCCACCCACTACATGGACGAAGCCGAACGTTGCCATGAGATTGCCTACATCGCCTACGGCAAGCTGATGGCGCGCGGAACAGCAGCCGAGATTGTGGCCCGTTCCGGGCTTCATGCGCTGGTCGCCACAGGCGACAACGCAGACAAGCTGGCACCCGGGCTCTCGGGCCAGCCCGGCATTACCGCCGCTGCGGCCTTTGGCGCGACGCTTCATCTCTGCAGCCCTGATGAGGCAGCTCTCAAGCGCGCCGTCGCCACCGTCAGTAACAAGGCGATCCGTTGGACTGAAACTGAACCCACGCTTGAAGATGTGTTCATTCACCTGATGGGCCAGGCGCAAGACAACATGGCGGCCGCATGAACCCGGTCACAAGCGCACTGAAGCGGCTTCTCGCCATGATCATCAAGGAGGCGCGGCAGATCCGCCGTGATCCTTTGACCATGGGCATGATGTTTGTCATCCCCATCATGCAACTCGTTCTATTTGGCTATGCCATCAACGCTGATCCCAAGGGCCTGCCCACGGCTGTCCTGTCTTACGACAATTCACCCCTGTCCCGGGCGATCATAAGGGCGATTGGCACAACGGGCTATTTCAGCGAAGCCGGACCGGTAAATTCCGAATCCGCCGCCAATGCCCTCATGCAGGCAGGCGAAGTGCAATTCCTGATCACCATCCCGGATGGCTTCTTCCGGCACGTGGTGCGCAAAGAGAAGGCACAAATCGCCGTTGAAGCTGACGCGACTGACCCGTCCACCGTTGCGCCGGCGATTGCCGCCATCAATGCCGCTATTGCACAGACTTTGAATGCGGAGCTGCAGGGCCCGCTTGCCGCCAGCCGCGCGCAGGCAGCTCCCGTCAACGTCATCCTCCAGCGGCGTTACAATCCTGAAGGGCTGACGCGCTTCAACATCGTGCCAGGGCTGCTCGGCATCATCCTCACCATGACCATGGTGATGATGACGGCCCTTGCCGTCACGCGCGAATATGAGCGCGGAACCATGGAAAATCTATTGGCCATGCCTGTGAAACCGTTGGAGGTGATGGTCGGCAAGATCATGCCTTACGTATTGATCGGCGCGGTTCAGGTGGCCGTGGTGCTGGTTGCCTCGCGCATCTTCTTCAATGTACCCTTTCTCGGTCAGGCCTGGGTTTTTGGCCTTGCCACGCTGCTCTTCATCACCGTCAATCTCGCCATCGGTTTCACCTTTTCGACGGTGGCACGCAACCAGCTGCAGGCTGTGCAGATGTCATTCTTCTTCATGCTGCCTTCAATCCTGCTGTCGGGCTTCGCCTTTCCTTTCCGTGGCATGCCGGGCTGGGCACAGATCATCGGTGCGGCGCTACCCGCAACCCACTTCATCCGCATCTCGCGCGGCGTCATGCTCAAAGGGGCAAGCTTCACACAACTGGCACCGGAAATCCTGTTGCTGGCGGTCACGCTGGTCATTGTCGGCACCATTGCCGTCAGCCGCTATCGTGTGACGCTGGACTGATCTCCTGTGAAAACAAAAAGCCCGGCGCGAGGGCCGGGCTTGATTGTGTGACTTGCAGAAACTTCAGTTCAGGCGCGACTTGATGGCGGCGATGGATTCGCTGATCAGGCCTTCCCCGCCCTTGCCCTTGCTGGAGTCAGCGAGGATGGATGTGGCAGCCTTCACCGCCAGTTCCGAAGCGGCAGCGCGCACATCCTTGATGGCGGCGGCTTCAGCCTGGGCGATCTTCTGTTCCGCCTGCTTGGTGCGGCGGGCCAGCGTGTCTTCCATCTTCTTGCGGGCGTCATCGGCATAGGCAGATGCGTCAGCCTTGGCCTGGGCGATGATGCCTTCGGCTTCCTTCTCGGCATCCAGCTTTTTCTGCTTGTACTCGGCGAGCAGGGCTTCAGCTTCCTCGCGCAGCTTGCGTGCGTCGGAAATGTCCTTGGCAATCTGGTTGGCGCGATCATCGAGTGCCGCACCGGCCTTCTTGTGCGCGCCAGCGTAAAACACCACGCACAGGAACAGCACCAGCGCGACGAAGGCAAAGAATGTATTGTCGAAATGCATCGGCCTCTCCTTACGACTTGGCGTCAGCCAGCGCCTTGGACAGCGCCGTCTTGGTGACCTTGCCACCGGTCAGCGACGCCACGATCTCGGCGGCCGTGTCGGAGGCAATGTCATGAACGGATTCCATGGCCTTGGCCTTCGACTTGGCAACAGCTGCTTCAGCGGAGGCCACCTTTTCCGCCAGTGTGGCATCGAGTGCCGCACGCTTGGCGTTCACATCGCCATCCACCTTGTCACGGGTGGTCTTGGCAATGTCCGTGGCATTGCCACGGGCATCAGACAGCGCCTTCTGGTAAGACTGAAGGGTCTTCTCGGTTTCGTCCTTGAGGGCAGAAGCACGCGCCAGGTCACCGTCGATCTGGTTCTTGCGGGCCTCGAGAATGGCGGCGATGCGCGGCAGAACCATGCGGCTCATCAGCAGGTACAGAGCCGCAAAGAAGATCACCAGCCAGAACAGCTGCGACGGAAACGTCTTGCTGTCGAGCGGCGGGAACACATGGTGTGCACCACCTTCGGCTTCCGTGCTTTCGCCAGTTGTGCCTTCTGCAGGCGCTGCTTCAGTTGTCGTGGCCATGACCTACCTCAAAATCACTGCAGGTGAACCAACGCGAGCGTTGGTCCACCCGTCAAGGATGTTTCGTCTTCGTATCGCTTAGGCGACGAAGAGGAGCAGAAGCGCCACAACGAGCGAGAAGATGCCGAGGCCTTCAGCCAGAGCGGCACCGATCAGCGCGTTGGTGAACTGGGCGCCGGCAGCGGCAGGATTGCGGAGGGCTCCAGCCAGATAGTTGCCGAAAATGTGGCCCACGCCGATGCCTGCACCGCCCATGCCAATGCATGCGATACCTGCGCCGATGAGCTTTGCTGCTGCTGGATCCATAGTCGTTCTCCTTGATTAAGACTGTTTGGGATTGATGGTTAGTGGTGGGTATGAAGCGCGTCATTGAGATAGACGCACGTCAGAATGGCGAAAACGAAGGCCTGCAGGAAGGCCACGAGGAACTCAAGGGCTGTCAGCGCGACGGCCATCAGCATGGGCGCCAGCGCACCAAGGAAGCCGAGGCCGCCCAGCGCACCGAGGCTGACCACGAAGCCTGCAAACACCTTCAACACAATGTGGCCGGCCAGCATGTTGCCGAACAGACGAAGGCCGAGCGAAATCGGGCGCGACAGGAACGAAATGATTTCAATGAGCGAGATGAACGGCAGGATGGCGAGCGGCACACCCGACGGCACGAACAGCTTGAACCAGCCGAGGCCATGCTTGTAGAGGCCGACAGCCACCACGAGGCCGATGACAAACAACGCCAGCGAAATGGTGACGATGACATGGCTGGTCACCGTGAAGAAATACGGGAACATGCCGAGCATGTTTGCCACCAGCACGAAAGAGAACAGCGAGAACACCAGCGGGAAGAAGGCCTTGCCTTCTTCGCCCAGCACGTTTTTCACCATGTTGTCGATCATGCCGTACCACATTTCACCGACCGACTGCAGGCGGCCCGGCACCAGCGCGCGCTTCGAAGATGCCAGAGTCAGGATGCCGGTGATGGTGGCAACGATGACACCCATGAACAAGGCGGAATTGGTGAAGCTGATCTCATAACCACCGACATGGAACGGACCGGCAAGGTCATGGATCTGGAACTGGTGAATAGGATCGTTGGCCACGATCAGTCCTCTTCGTCATCAAGCGCCGATGGTTTCGGCATTTTTGAAAGTTCTTCAGCCGTGGGCGGTGTCCTGTTTGCCGCACGCGACATGTTCAGGATGCCTGCACCAAAGCCAAGGAGCAGAAACACGATCAGAAACAGCGGCAGGGTTCCGGCGACATAATCGACGCCATACCCGATGAGCCCGCCCACCAACACACCAGCCACAAACTCGCTCGCCAGCCGGTAGCCCTTCGAATAGTCCGAAGCGCCCTGATAGCTGGGGGCAGGTTTGGAGGCCTGAACCTGTTCGGACTTTTCAGCTGCGATGCGGCTGCCCAAGTCCTTCAGGCGGTCTGGAAGATCTCCGAACTCCGGTTGGGGAGGATTCTTGGGCGCCTTCGGATTGCGTGGTTCAGTCATTGCAGAATGCCCCCTCAGCAAACGAAAACAGCCCTGAAAGTTCCCGTTCCAAAGCGCGCTCTCAATAGCCACGGGGCGAAAATGTGTCAAGAAATGGATTGGCTGTAATTCTTGCAGAAAACCCCATTTTTTTCATGGGATTACCGTGCTGCGGCAATGAGTCCGGAAAGCTTACAGGAGGTTGAGCTTCTGCAACGCCTGGCGCAATGATTCCGGCGAGGTGAAATGATGGCCCTTCATCCCCACCGCTTCCGCCCCTTTGACGTTTTTCAGGCTGTCATCGATGAACAGGCTGTTGCTGAGGTCAAGGCGATTGCGCCGGGCCAACAGTTCGAAAATGGCAGGCTCGGGCTTCAAAAGCTTTTCATCTCCGGAGACGACAATGTCGCGAAACTTTTCAAGGAAGGGGAAACGCTGGCGCGTGGCGCGGAACGTATCGCCGTTCCAGTTGGTAATGGCATAGAGCGCCACACCCTTGCCATGCAGTTCCTCAAGGATGGCCACGCTGCCTTCAATGGCGCCGGGGACCATTTCCATCCAGCGGTCGCGATAGAGGGCAATTTCCCGGGCATGGTCCGGATGGCGGGCCGTGGCTTCGGCAACAGCCTCATCAAAGCTGCGGCCCTTGTCCTGCTCCAGGTTCCACTCACCATGGCAGACATGGGTGAGGAACCATTCCATTTTCGCAGGGTCGTCAAACACCTTGCGATAAAGGTGCCGCGGATCCCATTCAATCAGCACCATGCCGAGGTCGAAAACAATGTTCATATGTTCTGCTCACGTTGAAGGACCCTCATCCGGCCTTCGGCCACCTTCTCCCATTTGCAAAGACGCAAACGGGAGAAGGCCAAATGATTATCGCCTTCTCCCGCGCTATGGCGTGGGAGAAGGTCCCGAAGGGGGATGAGGGCTCTTCGGCAGCAATGGTTCATACATCATGATGGCGTGGTTTTCGGAGACAAATTCTTCCGCAACGGCATCGCCCGTGGCGGCATCGCGCCGCGTGCGCCAGATTTCATTGTGCCGCGAATAGGCGCCCCACCATTCCGGACGGATGGCGTGTTCCTTTTCATAGACTTCAAACTTGTGTGCCATCGGCGCATCACAGCGCCACTGGCCATAGAGCCAATCATCCTTCGGCAGGATGCGCAGCTGATAGGTGTTCTGCGTCGTGTTCTTGATCTGCAGATCGATATAGTTGTAGGCGCAGGTGGCGCCTGAGGCGAAAGGCTGCGTGCGGCCGGCATCGGGAAACACATCATAGCCATGCCGCCAGCGTTCGGTGATCTCGAGGTCTGTGTGGATCGCCATCCAGTAGATCATGTTGGTCATCTGGCACAGGCCGCCACCCACATCCTGCTGGATGGTACCATTGCGCAGCACAAGCCCAACCTTGAAACCGCGTTTCGCCGTGGGCTTGCCGACGAGACGCCAGAATGAAAATGTTTCACCGGGTTTCAGCAGCAACCCGTCAACGCAAGAGGCGGCGATTTCGAGAGACGCCTTCTTGTTGCGTTGCAGCTGCATGTCAACGCCCGAAAGCTCGCGCAGCATCGGCGTGCCATGCTGGGCATGAATATGTTCAAGGTTCTGCGCCTGCCGCACAGTGGCATAATGCTTGCGCGTCACGTACCACTCAACACGGCGCTTGTTGATGTAAAACGCCTTGCCCAGCGCCAGCCGCAGCGGCGAGCGGTGAACGGGTTTTTCAATGGGTTGCGCCATGTCTTTCCTTACCCTTCCCCCGTTGGGGGAAGGTGGCGCGAAGCGCCGGATGGGGGCTTGGCGAAGCCAAGACTCCGCCGTCTCTATTTTTCAAGTTCCAGCACAATTCCGTTCAGCACATCATCGAGCATCGTGAATACATCGTGGTTTTGCACCCTCAAGACTCGATAACCCTTAGCCTCGAGATAGGCTGTTCGCCTTTCATCGTATGCAGTTTCATGGTCCTCGCCATGTGTGGCACCATCGACTTCCACAATCAATTTCCTGTCGTTGCACAGGAAGTCGGCAATGAAAGGGCCTACAGGTGCTTGCCGGTTGAACTTGAAGCCATTCAGGTTGCGGTTTCGCATGCGCCACCAAAGCAGTTGTTCTGCTTCGGTTTGGCTGTGCCGCAGACTTCGGGCGCGCTTCAGCGTCTTGGAAGGTGTGAACTTCATTCCTGAAGATTTGCGCGAACCCGCTTGCTGCGCAAGCCCTCATCCGCCCCTCGATCAAGTCGAGGGGCACCTTCCCCCAATGGGGGAAGGATGATCTTAACTCGCCTCCGCCAGCTCCGTGGCCTGTTCGAGGTCAACCGACACCAACTGTGACACGCCGCGTTCCATCATGGTAACACCGAACAGGCGGTTCATCCGCGCCATGGTCAGCGGATGGTGGGTGATGATCAGGAAGCGCGTTTCGGTGCGTTCCAGCATGGCGTTGAGCAGATTGCAGAAGCGTTCCACATTGTGGTCGTCAAGCGGCGCATCGACTTCGTCCATCACGCAGATCGGCGAAGGGTTGGTGAGGAACACCGCAAAGATCAGCGCCATGGCTGTGAGCGTCTGTTCACCGCCTGACAAGAGCGACAGCGTGGACGGCTTCTTGCCCGGCGGCTTGGCGAGGATTTCAAGGCCTGCTTCCAGCGGATCATCGGACTCAATCAGCTGCAACTCAGCCTCACCACCGCCGAACAGTGTCGTGAACAGCTCCTTGAACTTGTCATTTACCGTGCCGAAGGAATCAAGCAGGCGCTGGCGCCCTTCCTTGTTGAGCGAGCCGATGGCCCCGCGCAACTTGGCGATGGCCTGCACCAGTTCATCCTTCTCGGATTTCATCTTGGTCAGTTGCTCGTCAACGGCTTGCGCCTCTTCGTCAGCGCGCAGGTTGACGGCTCCCAGCCGTTCACGGTCATCGCGCAGTGACAGAAGCTTGCGCTCAATCTCTTCACCGACTGGCAGCTTTTCGGCATCGACCCCGGCCTGGGCAAGGATTTCGTCGGGCGCACAATTCAGGGTTTCGGCGATGCGCTGTTTGCAATGCTCCTGCCGTTGGCGCGAAGCCTCAAGCCGCGCACCCAATCGTGCATGGTCTTCGCGGGAATTGGCAGCCAGTTCCTGCACGTCGCGCAAAGCCTGGTCGGCGGCGCGGACATTGTTCTCGGCAATCTGCAGCGCATCAGCTGCAGCCTTGCGCTCATTGGTGGCGTCCGACAGCATGGACAGAAGCTTGGCGCGGCGTTCGGCCAGTTGCTGCGGCGCCGATTGCATCTCTGCAAGGGCAGCCAGGGTTTCTTCAAGCCGGGCCGACAGCACCTGAACCTGCTCACGCGCCTTGGCGGCGCGCGCCGTCCACTGTTCGGTTTCGCGGTCGATGGCGGACAGCCGG
>CALMEZ010000065.1 GCA_937864985.1 uncultured Alphaproteobacteria bacterium | reverse complement strand
CAGGGTACCGAACGGCGTTTTCAACTCGCGCCCGAGATAGAGGTTGGCCGCCGCATCCACATTGTCTGCCAGAGCGAGTGTTTGGTAGATGGTTTCGATGCCTTGCGCCTTGGCATCACGCGGATTGTTGATTGTCACCTCGTTGCCGTCGATGAAGATTTGCCCCGCGTCGCGCTTGTAGGCACCCGACAGCACCTTGATCAATGTCGACTTGCCCGCACCATTGTGGCCAAGCAGGCCCACAACTTCGCCGGGGAAAAGATCAACCGAAGCGTGATCCACGGCCTTGATGCCGCCGAAGGCGATGGAGATATCGCGCATCTCGATCAGCGGCGTGCCACGGCGTTCGGCAGCAGATTTGGGTTCAGCCCCGGTCACGGCGGCCGGCGTGTCATGAATTTCCATGGGTTTCGCCGGTTGTGAAGTCTTGCGGGCAGGT
Organism: uncultured Alphaproteobacteria bacterium; assembly: GCA_937864985.1. Taxonomy (GTDB): domain Bacteria; phylum Pseudomonadota; class Alphaproteobacteria; order Rhizobiales; family Aestuariivirgaceae; genus Aestuariivirga. Next base: position 1,605 of record CALMEZ010000065.1, on the reverse strand, counting down.
GCTTTTTTCTTTGTTGCTTTTGCCATTTCAGCCTCCCCTTACTTGACGCGACGCGAATAGAGCTGATCGAGATAGACGGCGAGAACAAGCACGACGGCGACCACGATGTTTTGGAAGGCGGCGGGCAGGTTCAATAGCGACATGCCGGAGATAATGCTCTGCATGGTCAGCGCACCGAGCATAGCGCCGTAGATGGTGCCGACACCGCCTGCCAGTGACGTGCCACCGATAACCGCAGCCGCGATCACATAGAGTTCATTGAACAGACCAAGCGCGTTGGTTGCCGCATTGAGACGGGCCGAGGACACGATGGATGACACACCGACCAGCGCACCCATCAAGGCAAAGACCTTGACGATCATCCAGTTGGTGTTGACGCCCGCCAGTTCAGCGGCCTCCGGGTTGCCGCCGATGGCATAGACATAGCGGCCGAAAGTGGTGCGCGTTGATATGAACGTCATGAACAGGCCAACGGCCAGTGCGATCAGCACAGGCAATGAATAGCCCGTGTAGTAGATCAACCCGTCGGCACAGCGCACCACTTTGTCAGCGGCCATGCAAATGGCGTTGCCATCCTTGTCTTCAATGCCGGGCGGAATCGTAACGCCATTGGCTTCGGCATAATTCTGGATGAGCTTGAAGGGCCAGGGATAGGAGTTCATGACGGCCGTGGTGCCGAGCACAACAGCACTGCCCAGGACACCGAGGAATACTTCCGCCCAGACCGGGCGCAGCGGAAAATTGAAACGGGTGCGCTGACGGCGGCCGTTGATCAGTGCAAAGACGATGGCCGCGCAGACCACAAGGGCCAGCAGCCAGCTCCAGAACGGACCGATCCAGCTGGCGGGAATGCCGCCACCGAACACTTCATAGGTCTTGTCCATGGGGGCCACTGTCTCGCCCTTGGCCAGCCAGAAGGCCAAGCCGCTGTAGCCGAGCAGGCCGCCCAAGGTGACGATGAAGGCGGGGATCTTGGCGTAGGCCGTGAGCCAGCCGTTGAAGGCGCCGACGGCAGCACCCAGCGCGATGCAGAAAACAACCGCAATGATCCAGATCAGCGGATGGCCAACGCCCAGCCAATCATGGCCGAGTTTGAAGACCTGAAGCACGGCGCCCGCCACCGCCACAAGGCTAAGCATGGAGCCGACGCTCAAATCAATCTGGCGCATGACAATGAGCAACACCATGCCCGTGGACATGATGGCGATGGAGGAGGTTTGCACCAGCAGCGTCCACAAGTTGCGCGGTGTCAGGAAGGAACCGCCGAGCAGGCCGCCGAAATTGCCGCGCAGGATGCCGCTGGCGATATCAAAGGCGCACCAGATCAACAGCAGCGCGGCGATCATGCCGAGCACGCGTGGGTCAATTTCCGTGGCACGGAAAAAGCGTTTGACTGGTCCCTCATTTTGCAGGGCTGGATTCTGGCTTGAACTTGTCACGTTCGACATTGTTGCCTCCGATGCGTCCGAATGTTTTCGGCTTCTACTTAATGCAAAACCGCGCCACCTTTTGGATGGCGCGGCTTGATCTTGGTTCAGGTGCTAAAGATTAGCAACCCTTGGCAGCACCGGCGGCAACACCTGCGCAAGCCTGTTCCTTGGTGAT
>CALMEZ010000064.1 GCA_937864985.1 uncultured Alphaproteobacteria bacterium | reverse complement strand
CAGAAACTATTTCATCAATGCTGGATATGGTTCCGTATAGAGTCATTCCGCTCTAATGATCGACGGGGGCATTTCTGTTTTTGTCAGGCGAAGCGCCAAATTTCAAGACATTCAAAAGAATCAATAGTCTGCTGTTTCAATTTGCATCACTTCCCGAAATGGTTGGATTCCAGCCAACGGAGACAACTCGTCAGAAAGCGTGACCGTGACCTGTCTAGGCAAGTGATTGGAATCTTGCCAGGAATCTCGAAATGCATTGCCACCTGACATATCGGAGTATCTGAAACTAATGTCCGCAAGGCCTTTTAGGAGTTCGACTTCCGTCGGCTGTGCCGCACCCCTTGGTGTGAACACTGCAAAACTGGCCACCAGCGTATGATCCTCACGCAAGTAGAACTTGATCTGATATGCGCCCCCTCGTAGGCGACTCCCATCCGACAGACCAACAAACTGGATACTTTTCTCTTTGCCATCGAAACCCAATCTCATTTCGCCGGCCTCGTCGGGCACGAAGGCCGGCAAGGCCGACTCAATTTGTGAGGTCATTGCTCCCAGCGCCGATTGTATATCAACTTCTCGTGCAATCTTTTTGCGCACTTGATCCAGTTTGGATTGTAGGCGAATTGCCTCCAAACCAAAAATGGCAATGACTGAAAGAAGCGCCAGCGAAACAAGCGTTTCGACAAGCGTGAAACCTCCTTGTTTGCTGTCGGCAATCACGGAGAGTTGCCAGACGTCAAGACAATGGTTGACACTCTTGCAGCGATCACTTCTTGCCCATCAGCCGCTTCGACGCGAACCGAGACGTGAATGGGATTAATCAGAGCCGTGTCGCGAGCGAACACTCTTTTTGCTGTGAGGGACCAGTTGAAGCCCATTCTTCTACCGGTCATGCTTGGGTCATGATTTTGTGACACAATCCACGTGTCTAGCGCGCCACGCGCCACGCTTTGAGCGTCAATGGCGTCTTGTGTGCGCCGTAAATTAAGAATGCCGCTCGAAAAGGTTTCAAAACTCAAAAGGGCCGAACCTGACAAGATTGCGAATGCCACTAACACTTCAATCAAGGTATACCCATCCTGCCCTCTCATTGACGTACCGCCTCCTCTTCTAGGTCCACGGTTCCCGTCAACCAATTCAATTTCACCACGGCAGAGTCTGTTGCAGAAGAAAGGTGTATCGTTCCTCCTGTATTTCCTCCCAATGCGAAAAAAACATAGCGTAGATCATTTGGTTCTTTTTCGTCATCAATGCCCAAGAGCGAAATGGATACATCTTTTGGCACTTGCACATGGGGCAACCCGGCACTCGTCTCAAATAACCTCTTTTGGGCATCGAAAATCACTCCGACATTCTTTCCTTTGCTCAATGCCGTCACCTGTGCTGTTCGCAGCAAGGTTACAAGTGCCTGCCCCGCCATATCGGCATTTCCTCCACCATGACGTGAGTCGAAATATGGGAGTGAAATGGCTGACGTCACTGCGACAATAGCAATGACAACTAGCATTTCGGTCAATGTAAATCCGGATTGTGCAATGCTTCTGTAAGTCATTGGGCCGCAAGCTGGTTCAAGGCCAAAATAGCATTCATGACTGACATCATGATGCCGCCAATGATGAGCCCCATCGCAATCGTCAAAATTGGAACCAGCAAAACCATGATCCGATCAATGCTGGTCCAAAGTTCAGTCTCACTTGTTTTGGCAATATGATGCAATATTGGCTCGAGCTGGTTCGTCTCCTCTCCGACTGAAATCATTTGCACAGCCGAACGATCCAGTAATTCGCTCTTGTCAATTGCGAGCGAAAACTTTGCACCTGAACTCACTTGATCCCTGACAGCTATGAGCTTCTGCTGGTCCGGGCGATGCGGAAGCGTTTCCGCAACAGACAGTAAAGCCAACTGCAAGGGCATGCCCGCCTTCAAAAGATCCGCCAAGGACTTACACAGGCGCGCCGCTAAGGCTGCGCGGTGAAAATTTGCAAAGAACGGAAGCCCAAAAAACGTTGTCAGAATTTGATCTCGGAACTTTACGCTTCGAATGAGGTACGTTAGTCCGGCAATGAAAGCAAAAAGACCGATAAGCCATCCGATTCGGTTTTCCGACCAAGATTTGCTGACGCTCATCATGAACCTGAGAATAAAGGGCATCTGAGTACCGGTGGATTCAAACAATGGGGCGATATTTGGTATGAGGACTGTTGCGATCACAATTAACGTAATCGGCGCGAGCAACATCAGAAAGGCGGGATAGACCAACGCAGAGGAAACGCGTGATCGTAGTTCCGCCTGCCGTTCCAATCCATGCGCCAATTCAGCAAAAGTCGCTGAAAGCCTGCCGGTATTTTCTGCCGCTCGAATGAGACCTGTCTCGCCTGCATGTGCAGACAACAGATGTTCTGAGACTGCTTGGGACAATGTGCCACCCGAGGCGACCGTGGCTGAGATCTTTGTGTAGATTTGTTGTTCCCATGCCTTCCCTGATTGCTGTGCGAGAATGTGGAGGGATCGGTCGATTGAAACACCAGCGCCCAACAAGATCGCTAGTTTTTGATATAGCTTTGCACGCCAATGTAAACTTGGACCGTTGAGGGAAAAACTCATTAAGAGCTTGGCTGAGAGCTGCGCGCCGTCAGTAGCCAGAGTTACGTCAAAAGCTCGGAGCCCCTTCGCAGTGACGATTGATAGTGCTGCCTGCAAGTTTGGTGCATCGACAAATCCTTGCGATGATTTGCCGGCTACATCCACTGCCCTGTAGTGAAACCTTTTCACGTGCATGGTCCACCCAGCACGCGCATCATTTCGCCTCTTGTGGTAATGCCCTCCTTCACCAGTCTTTCGCCAGTCTGATAGAGACTTGTGGTTCCTTCTCGGAGCGCCAATTCGGAAATCAACTGGTCCGAAGCGCCATTGAGGATCGCTTCTGAAATGTTCCTGCTCACCACAACAAGCTCGTGAGCAACGGTTCTGCCCCTATAACCCGTACCACTGCAAGTCTTGCAGGGCAGGTTCGCATTGGGCAGGCTGTGGGCTGGACAGCACTTTCGAAGCAGGCGTTGAGCCAAGATGCCACGCAGGGAGGAGGCGAGAAGGAAGTCATCAATGCCAAGATTGCGAAGTCGCGTCACTGCAGCAACGGCAGAATTGGTGTGCAATGTTGAAAGAACCAGATGCCCAGTCAATGCAGCTTGAACAGCGATTTGAGCTGTTTCTCGGTCTCGAATTTCGCCGATCATGATGACATCAGGATCTTGACGGAGAATTGAGCGCAACACCTGCGCAAAATCGAGACCAATTTGAGGCTTGATGGGAATTTGGCTGATTCCTGTAATGTGGCGTTCAACAGGATCTTCGACGCTGAAAATTTTTAGTTCCGTTCGATTCAACTCTTGCAATGCGGAATAAAGCGTTGTGCTTTTTCCGCTGCCCGTGGGACCTGTTACCAGGAGAATGCCATTGGGCAGTCGCAGCAGTTTTCGCAGTTCCATGATCGATGCTTGCGAAAAGCCGAGACTCTCCAGGTCGAGCGGGATTTCGCGCCTGTCGAGAATTCTCAATACAACCGATTCACCGTCAACTGACGGCGAGGTGGCAATACGGAAATCAACATCCTTGCCCCGAATTGCCATCTTGATCCGGCCGTCCTGCGGCAAGCGCTGTTCAGCGATATTAAGTTTGGCCAAGACTTTAATTCTTGAAACCAAACCAATGTGAAGATCTCTATCCAATATTTCTGCCAATTGCAGAACGCCGTCAATTCGAAATCGGATACGCGTCCGATCATGAAATGGTTCGATGTGAACATCGGATGCGTTCATTTCGACCGCGCGACCAATGATGCGGTTCAAGAGACGAATAATGGGTGCATCACTTGCAATGTCCCGCAACCTCTCAATGTCACCGTCGAACAATTCGAGCTTCCGGTTATGAATCTCTTCTGCAGGAGTGGCGTCGGTGCGCGCGAGGAGATCGAGTCGCTTCCGAAGAACCGAAGGCTGCACAACCATCAAGCGCAGTTTTTTGTCTTGAGCAAAAGCGACCGCCCGGGCGACGGTGGGATCAAAAGGTGTTGAAGTTGCGATAGATATTGCATCGACCGTTGAACTCACCAGCAAAAGTTCTGACTTGCGAAGAAAATCCATATTTTCGTCGGCATCGCCTTCGCTTTCTGTTGAAAGCACTTCTTCTGGCGCAAATTCGAGATTCAAATATTGTGTCAATAGTTCGAAGAGCTGCCTTTCCTCAATCAGGCCAAATTCAAGTATTAGTGATGTCACATATTGAGTTGACGCAGCCATGGCCCTTACGAGGCGCGAGCGGGCAACGGTGTCCAAGAGGTCGAGGTCAGTCAAAAAGTCCAGAAAGCCCTCCGGGCTCTTGGGATCGTCAATCCCATGAATCCTTAGCAGACTGTCTTTCGAAGCAAGTGATTCCATCATGTTGACAACCATGAATTATGGCTTGCGCCTAGTTTGCAACCCATACAATGTCGAACATTCCGAGATGTTGGACCATCAGAAAATGCCCGTCATCAACAACTCATTCTTTTCGGATCTTCTAGATTGGACCATAGGCTTAGTAAGCCCTCGTCACCTGCCATTTGAAGAGCTACTCAACGGTTCCGCGGTGGAGGTCTATTTGCATCACAACGGCTGCAGTTATTTTGATCGCTTCGCACTCGAAAACGGGAGTATGAATGACAGTGCACTAGCGCAAGCCACAACATTCAAGGAAATCGTGAAACGTTTGGGGCCAAAGGAAAACGTCGTCGTTTCTTTTTCGCCTGACCACTATCTGGAATTGGCGGAGAGCCTGCCACTCATTTCGATGGAAAGAGCCTGTGCGGTTCTTAGCCTGTCAAACCTCAAGACCCTGCCCTTGAAACCAGAGGAATACGTATGGGGCTGGTTTGCGAAGTTTCGCCGTAGGTCCACAATTGAAACCTGCCGCGTAATCTTGAAACGTAAGACGCTTGCGGAAATTGAAGAGGAAATCGCCGCAAAGGGGGCGCAACTTATTGGTGTCACTTTTAGGGATAAGTTGGGCAAGGCGCTTCCGATTGCCCTGTCACCTGACGGCAGTTCTTATGCCAGCCATCGTTTTTCCGCCTGGTCAAAGTTCTTGGCGTGGATAATTCTTGCAACGCTTGCGACTGGCTTACTTTCATACCTTACTGCTGTTGCTCATCAGAATAGGGAACTCAATGCAATCGCTGTGGCGAATACCGCGCTAGGGGCGAAAGCTGCGGAATTTAAAAAGCGACAGGCAAACTTTCTGGCCGAAAGAGAAACAATCGCAGCCGTCATGCGCCGGAAATATGGTCAGTCATCAAAGTCGACACTATTCCGGGAACTTTCCAATGTCCTTCCCAACGATGCCTATTTGACTGGCATGATAGTTGACGGCGCAAAGCTGTCAATTGATGGCGCAGCATCCAACCCCGAACTGCTGTTGCCATTGCTTGAAAAATCTCCCTTATTCGAACACGTGTCATTGTCTGGTTCGATTTCACGAAACCCCGGCGAGGCCCTCTCGCACTTTTCGTTCACAATGGACGTGGCCAGCCCGGATCAACAAAGCAAAGCCCAATGAAGGATTGGTACAATAGTGACAGCTTCTGGCGTTACTTGTTGGCGACAAGTTGCTTGTTGATCTCAGCGCTTGTGATGTTTGTGGGATGGACTGCTTGGCAACAGAACGAACAAAGCATAGAGCAGGCATTGCAGGAATATGATCGATTTCGGGGTGTCGTGAACTATGCATCCCAGCAAACAATCTCGAAAGAAGAATTGCCGCAAAGCTCTGGTCTCTTTCTTCCAAGTGATTCGGACGCAGCTGTCAGCGCCAACCTTCAGGCAACTGTTAAGTCCTTGGCCATGGCGCAGGCTGTTGAAGTTATTCGAAGCGCGGAGGAACCCGTTTTTGAGGAAAATGGGGCGGTTTGGCACCCAATCGTGGTTGACTTTGCCGCTCCTTATTCTTCGCTGATGAATTTTGTCTCTAGCGTGGAACAACAGAAACCTTTGCTGATCATTGACAAAATGCAGATCCAGCCCAACATTCCGTTTGGCACACAGCTGCAACAAGATCCTTTTTTCAATGCTGAAATTACAATTTCAGGCGCAACACGAGGCCTCAGAGCCACCGATGCTACAGTAAAATCGCCATGAGGATTCGGACTCTAAAGTTGCTATGTGCGATTTGTGCCGTTGCAATATCGTCATTCGCTGCAATTGCCATTCAAGCGCTGCATGGCGGCGATCTAGAATTGGAAGCCCGTCCCGTGGTGGCCTGGTCACCTCCACCTGAAATCCCAAGCGAAGCAATGCCGGACCGCGCGACAGCTCCGGACATGCAAGCGATACTAGCACGGCCCATTTTTATGCCGGATCGTAAACCATTTGTGGCTGCGCCACCATCACAAGCCGTTCAACAAAAGGTTCAGCTTGTCGCAACTCCCCCACCCCAGCCAAACATCCAGGCACCAAACATAGTATTGAAGGGCGTTCTACTTACCAGCTCTCTTGGCAAGGCCTTTGTGACAACACCTGAAAGCCCAGATGGCACTTGGCTAACCATTGGCAAGAACATTGATGGTTGGACGCTGACTGCCATCACGAAGTCATCAGCGAAGTTCAGCGAGGGCGAACAGAAGATTGAACTACAGCTTTATGTGGACAACCCAGCAAACACTGTAGGATTGGTTGCGCCCGGCAACTAAGGTCTGAGTTAATACAGCGGTTGGGGATCACGCCAAGTGCCCAGTGTTTCGGTGCTCAGAACAGCGGTTTTTGCAGCGTTTTGCGTTCTGCTCGCTGGCTGCAGCACCGTGTTGACACATCAAAGCCTGCTTGATGACAAGCTTGCGTCAGCTCCTTCTGAAACACAGACATCTCAAGCCAAACATCAGAAGCTTGACCAGTTACTCACGTCCGGCACCTCGCCAGAGGTGAATGCTTTTCAAGGGTATGTCAAGCAGGGCAACGATCAATTCTTTCAGTCTGTGGAAGGAAACTCGACTGGCGCTGAATATGATGTTCATTCGAAAGACGTCATGCTTAATCTCGTTGCTGCGCCCATTCCCCAGGCTGCGAAGTCCGTGCTGGGTGATGTGCTTGAACTCAACTATTCCGTAGATCCCCGTGTATCAGGCACTGTAACCCTGCAAACGCCGAAGGCGATTTCAAGGGCAGAACTGGTGCCGCTCTTCGAGGCAACACTTCGCGATGCTGGCGCAGCGATCATTTCAAACGGGTCAACTTATCGCATTGTGCCATTGGACAGTGCTAAACAAAGCATGGCATTGTCCAACACAGATCCCGAGATGCCTGGGTTGCATCCCCAGATCATTCCCCTCCGGTTTGTTTCTGCCTCAGAAATGCAGAATGTGCTCGAGCCCATGGTGCCTCCCGGAATGATTCTGCGCGTCGACCAATCGCGCAATGCCATTGTCCTTGCCGGCAACAGCTCTGAGATCGCGGCCTTGCGCGATACAATTTCCGTGTTTGACGTCGATTGGATGCGTGGCATGTCGTTTGCTTTGGTACCTGTCCGCTCTTCATCGCCCGCCGCAATCGTTCAGGATCTGGATCAGGTTTTTGAAACGCAGCGTGGGCCACTAAGGGGTGTTGTACGCTTTGTTCCCAATCAGCGGCTCAAGTCGGTTTTAGTTATATCATCGCGCAAAAAATATCTGAAGGAAGCGACCCGCTGGATCAAGAAACTTGATGTTTTGTCTGAAAACAGTGAGCAAAGCCTCCATGTTTATCATGTGCAAAATCGCAGTGCGACGGACTTGGCCAAGATCCTGACTGCAGTTTTGGACAACAGTTCTGCAAATGCAACTTATGCAAATTCCGCCACAGGTGGGGATGTTGCTCCCAAGTTTGCGCCATCTACTCTGACCAGCGACGGCGTGGCAGATGCAAGTGGCACCATCATTGGCGGACCCGAAACGCCGAAAGCCAGTCTTGACGCTGTTTCTCCATTGGTCCCGCAAGACGTGGCGTCAACGGACAACCGGGGAACAGCGATGCGTACGCGCGTGGTAGCCGACGACGCAAACAATTCTCTTTTGATCTTCAGCACGGCAACTGAGTTTGAGCGTGTTAAGCAGGTTCTGGAAGAAGTTGATTCCGTTCCTAATCAGGTGCTGCTTGAGGCAGTCATTGCCGAAGTCTCGCTGGATGATGATCTCAAGTTTGGTGTGCGCTGGTTTCTTGGTGAAGGCAACAACCACGGCACATTTTCAGACGCAGCGTCAGGCGCAATTTCTTCAGTCTTTCCAGGATTTTCCTATTTCCTGAAAGCCAATGACATCTCATTTACGCTAAATGCGCTTTCCAGCGTGACAAATGTCAGAGTTTTGTCAGCACCATCCCTGGTGGTTTTGGACAATAAATCCGCGACCCTTCAGGTCGGGGATCAGGTCCCCATTGTCACACAATCCGCAAAGGCAGTGACCGCGGCAGATGCGCCTGTTGTAACGAACGTCGAGCTAAAGGATACCGGTGTCATTCTCAAGGTCACGCCGCGCGTAAATGACAGTGGACTGGTGACCTTGGATATTGAGCAGGAAGTTTCGAGCGTTACAAAAACCACCACGTCAGGCATCGATTCTCCCACAATCCAGCAACGCAAAATGAAGACGTCAGTTGTCGTGCAAGATTCAGAGGCGCTCGCCTTGGGCGGTCTCATTCAAGAGCGCGAAACGACTGGAAAGACAAAGGTGCCAGTCCTTGGAGACATTCCGCTTCTTGGCACGGCATTCCGCAACAAGACAAATGCAACTGCGCGCACGGAACTTATCATTTTCATCCGACCGCGTGTCATCCGTGATCTGAACGAAGCGCGCCGCGTCACCGCCGAGTTTCGTCAACAGCTTTCAATTCAGGCGCCACGCGTACATCGGGAGGATCCTCTGCCTGGAGACGAACTGGTTCGGATTCTGCAATAATGGGCGAACTCATCACGCACACCTGCACTTTAGTCCATCCACGAACCTCAGCGGATCGGGCTGGGTGTAGCGGCCGGAGATGGGGTCGTAGAAGCGGTGCCAGTTGTAGGCGTAAGACGTCTCGATCTGGAAGTATTGGCCGGGGAAGCGCAGGTTGAGGGCTTTGGTGCCAGAGGTGGTTTGGACTTCGCCGAAGGGCTTATAGGTGGCTTGCCATACAGTTGCCTTGGCGGCATCCGTCATGCGGATGGGTCTGCCCAGATGGTCGGTGTGGACCATGAACAGGGTTGATGTGGTGCCGGAGATATCGGCCACCGCCAGCGGCAGGTCAACGGGCGCATTGTCATTCGCCGCCATCCAGATGTAATCCCGTGTGATGACACCTGTCGAGGCCATGGCCTCGGCGATGAGGTGGCCGTCAAGGTCATAGATGTAAGCGACCTGGCACGTGGGACGGCCCACGAACGCGTAGCTGCGGAAGGCCGCCGATCACACCATCAGTGATCGCTCTTAAGTTGATGCCACCGACATAGAGAGTAAAGACATAGCTACTTCAAGAGTGAAAGATAATATTTGATTTCCCCACTTGTCTTTCCTAGCTCTTCTCCTAAATCCCATGCCACCTTGGCTTCTTCAACGGTTGGGAACTTTGCCAAAAATGGTAAAACATACTTAAAAATATACTGTTCCACTTCTGCTGCAAGAAATGTTTCGTTGGTGTTTGGATTCATGTACCACCAAAAATCACTTGGTTCTGGGAGCAGCCTACCAATACGTTTAATGATGTGTCCTCGTGAACTCGAGGCGTTGGCAATTTGTGGATATTGGGGATCCCACAATTCCTGGAACAAAACCGCAGCGTTGATTGTGAATTTTATTTGATATTTGCTGCTTTGTTGGCTCTTTTGAAATTCAATTACCGAGACACTCCTCGGGAAAATCTTCACGAACTTAAAATTTTTCTTTATATATCCGACAGAAGCAAGTCGGGGCTTGATAAGGCGTAATACGAGGTCAAAGCGCTTTTTGAGTGCTACGTCGTTTGTCATTTATATCTCACCAAATTTACGATGTAACCTTCTACGTTGGTTAGCCACCAGTCTTTCGCCTGCTGTGATGGTTTATATGGTGACCCCCCCGTCTTTACTTCTATTCCACCCGAAATGCTGTTCGCTCTGGTGACTTCTACGTCAATTACGCGCTTACCAAATGGAGTCATCTTTGTAACCTCGGTCTCAACCTTAAGACCCTCTTTCCTTAGCAGATTTGCGAGCGCATCTCTCGCAGCATCACCTGCCACTTTATTTTTCGCCAAGATTTCTGCTTTACTAGCAACTTGCGCTTCCAAGCGTTCTCCAAGGGAACCTATTCCTCCTCCAAGTAGTCCGTGACCTGCCAACCAGTTCAATGGACCGAAGAAACCGCCTTCCTTTGACGAACGCAAAAAATCATCCAACATTGGGTCGCCTGTGGAATATCGACGAGGTTCCACACAACTAACCTCCGGCGAAAATTCGGTTGGTGGATCATAATTTAGACCTCCTGTTGCACCGACTTCGAGACCGCTTCGATCCACCTTCATCCACGGCGAGTTGCCAGCGTAGGCATACATGCTGGGTCCATCGACGAAGCGCAGCGGATCGGGCTGGGTGTAGCGGCCAGAGATGGGGTCGTAGAAGCGGTGCCAGTTGTAAGCGTAGGCCGTCTCGATCTGGAAGTATTGGCCGGGGAAGCGCAGGTTGAGGGCTTTGGTGCCAGAGGTGGTTTGGACTTCGCCGAAGGGCTTATAGGTGGCTTGCCATACAGTTGCCTTGGCGGCATCCGTCATGCGGATGGGTCTGCCCAGATGGTCGGTGTGGACCATGAACAGGGTTGATGTGGTGCCGGAGATATCGGCCACCGCCAGCGGCAGGTCAACGGGCGCATTATCATTCGCCGCCATCCAGATGTAATCCCGTGTGATGACACCTGTCGAGGCCGTGGCCTCGGCGATGAGGTGGCCGTCGAGATCATAGATATAGGCCACCTGGCCTGTGGGACCACCCACGGCAGAGGTGGAGCGCGTGGTCAGCTGTTCCAGGGCATTGTAGCCATAGGTGGCATAGGCCACGGAGTTCCGTGTCACCGAAGCTAGACGATTGCGCTTGTTATAAGTGAAGGCAAAACTTTCGCCGGGGCGCACATCGGTAAGGATATTGCCGGCACCATCATAGGTGTAGCTCCGGAAGGCGGCAGCGTTCTCGGTGATGGTCGTCAGGCGGTTCGATGCGGTTGCCGTGGTGAAGGCCCGCGTCTTGGTGGTGCCCGACAGCGTGTTGACATCACTGACCCGGTTGCCAACGCCATCATAGCTGTAGGTGGAAGAGCCGAAGTTGCCCGTGGCCGTGGCCAGACGGTTGGTGGCGCTGTAGCCCAGCGTGTTGGAGTTCGCCGCCACAACACCATCGGTGATCCCCGTCAGGTTGATGCCATCGCCATAGGCGTAGGCCAGGCTCGAGACATTGGCAGCTCCGTTCTTCAGAACCAGCGACGTCAGACGATAATCCAGGTCATAGCCTGCCGTGGTCACCAGGCCATTGCCATGGGTGAAGCCGCCGAGCAGGTTTGACATAGGTTTCCAAGTGACACCGGTTGCCACATTGGCCAACGCTGCCGTGGCATTCTGCTTGGTGGTGACACTGCTCACCTGTCCCAGCGTGTTGCGCGCATAGATGATAATGCGGCCCGAGGGCAAGGTTATCTGCGTGATATTGCCAGCGGCATTGTACTGGTAGGACGTCGTATAGACCTTGGTCGCGATCGTCCGCTTGTCGGTGATGATCTGGCCCAAGGCATTGTAGGTGAACTCGGTGCTGCCAGATTGATCGGTTATCTTGGTCAGGCGGCCAATGCCAACGTTGCCGCCCACAACCGAGTCATAGGTGTATGTGACATTCTCCGCCACGGCAGCGGGATAGGTTTCGGTCAACAGCCGCCCGGCATTGTCGTAGCTGCGGTTGGTGACAACGCCCCGGCCATCGGTTTCCTGGGTGATCAGGCCCCTGAGATCACGGGTGTAGATGGTGGTGCCGGCATCGGGCGAGGTTTCCTGGATCACTTCGCCAAAACCATTGCGCACATAGCTTGTGGTGATCGTCCGCGGGTCCTGATAGGCCGTCACATCATCCTGGCCATTGCGTGTCAGAGTGACGGTCTTGTTCTCCTGATCCGTGGTCGAGACCAATCTCTGCAGGCTATCGTAAGCCATGCCATAGAGATTGTTGCGCGGGTCCTTGATCTGGGTGTTGAGGTCGGTGCGATCATAGCTATAGGTCGTGGTCTGCGTGGCAGCACCGATGGATTTCATCAGGCGGCCCAATTCATCATAGGCCATGGTCATCTGCTTGGTGATCACCGCCGATGATGACTTGATGGTGGATGACGTCATATCCCCATTGCCGTCGTAGCCGTAGGTGATGGTTTCGCCCGTATTGTTGGTGACCGTGGTCAACCGTCGTGCAGCGTTCCAAGTGTATTGCAAGAAGGAACCATCAGGCCTTGTAAGTTTTGTGATATTACCCGATGCATCATAGAGCATCGTGATGACAGCCTGCGCAGCACCGGGGTTGACAGTGATGGATGTGACTCGGCCCAAAGCATCGTAAACCATGGTGGTGTCGACACCGTTCTCGTCGCGGATCGTGAGCGGGCGGCGCGCGCCGTCAACGGACATGATCTTGGTAATCTGTCCGATTTCATTTGTAATCTGAGACAGGTTCCCATTGACATCATAGGTGTAGGTTGTTGTGTCTCCCGTGCCGGCCAGTGGACCGTCAACGCTAGCCAGGAGACTGGTCGTGCCTTGCGGCACATCGCGGGGCAGGAGCCTTGCAAGGAGGCCCGTAAAGAACGTGTAATTGGCGCTGACGGCCGGCTGCCTGAATGTGAATTTGGCGGTGATGGTCACCTGCCGCGTTCCTGTCGGTACATCGGAACTGAACAGCCGGGATTGGAAATTGGTGGCCGTTGTTGTGTAGGCGGGCGTTGAAATGGTGGAGAGCACCGTGCCCGTTGCATCCTTGTAGTCGATGTCGAGGCTGACCCTGTATTTGTCAGACAAGGCTCCATCCAGCCAACGCAGTTCAAGAGCACGTTTCTGGGCGTCCACTTCAGCGAACCGGTCGGATGTGAGGGCAATGGTCTGGCTGATGCTGGCCGGACCTGGTTCATAAACACCAAAGCAGGTTATCGTCAGGCATTGGTAATTGGATGTCTGGGCAATATTGGCTGTCAACGGGCTGAGGCTCCATCCGGTGATGCCTGACAGCGCATCCGGATTGACGGGACGCAAGAACGGGTTTGATGCCGCAGTGCCATCTGCAACCATGGTCGCTGCCACATTGTCGATGTAGCCATCATTGACTGCGCCGCCATTGCTGTTCATCAGCATTTGAAGCCTAATGGTGCGCGTTCCCACGGGAATCGGCCCCGTCTGTTGACGTGTTGTCCAAGTGACATAACTGCGGATGCTTTCGCTCACAGAACCGATGACAACGCCAGACGCATTCAAAAACACTGCGCGCACGGAGGCAAACTCGGGGGTTTTGTACAAGCTTAGAATAGAATTCTGGGACCAGGAGAGCTTGAGCGCACGCTTGCCGGCATCAACCTCCGAAATGTTTGCGGCTGGAACCGGAACATCTTGGTAGGCCACGGTGTTTGTTGCTGTGCCACCAGAGAAGCAGGCGGAGAGATCGCAGGGTGCGCCAGTATTGACGGCGATTGCACCTGTCAGATTAGTCCACCCAGTTGTTGTTCCGGATGTTGCGTCCGGATTGGTCACAGCAAGATTGACATCAGCCAGCGCAGTGCCTGTGGGGCCAGGCGGTGTTGGTACCGGGAGTGTGAATGGTGAATAGGTGTAAATCGTGGTTCGGGTTTGCCCATTTGTTGAATAAGGCAATGTAGTGGTGGTTGTATCCACGCTGGACAAAGAAGTGAGTTGTCCGGCGGTGTTGTAGCTCAAGGTGGAAGTGAGACCCGGAGCTGTGATGGTTGCTGGCTTGTTGAATGTGGTGTTCCAAGTCATGCTGGTGGTTTTGGCTGCCGGGGTCGCCGATCCTTCTACAATCGTTGTAGGAAGTCCCTGTGCAGTGTTGGCGAAAGTGGTAATGCGGCCCTCGGCATCAGTTGTCTGGGATTTGAATCCGTTGGCGTCGTAGGCATAGGTCGTGTTGGAGGCGGCGCAATTGCTTGTCGCAATGCCATCCACAGAGGTCAGTCTCTTGATGTAGCCATAGTTGTTTTGAAAGGCATAGACTGTCGATCGACCAAGAACGTTTGTAACGGTCACCTTGTTGTTAACATCGTCATAGACAAAGGTCGTGAGACTGTCACCGCCGGGGTGCTGGCTGCTCAATGCGCGCCCTTGGCTGTCGAAGGTCCAACTCGCGTAGGTATTGTTGCGCTCGTCAATGTATCCTGTCAGAGCGAAAGGGAATTCCGCACTCGAAAGATAGGTATAACTGGCCTTCGGGTTGTCCGTTGCGATGGCAGGCGTGAGGTCCGGATATGTGACACTCGAAAGCACGACATAGCCCGGCTCAACATCATAGGTTACGGCGATGTTCGCTCCGTTGGCCGTCGGGTCAATGTAACTGTAGCTGAATGTCTGGCCGTCCGGCGTGGTAACTGATTTAAGCAGCCCGCCCTGACTGAAGCCCGCATAATAGTCAAAGCGCAAGGTCCTTCCGAAAGAATCGAAGACCTTCGTATTGAGG
>CALMEZ010000063.1 GCA_937864985.1 uncultured Alphaproteobacteria bacterium | reverse complement strand
TCATACCCCCGGTCACTTCGCACGGTCTTGGTAGCCGATGACACAATGGTCTTATTCTGACTTGAAGTTTCCAAGCACGTATATGGTATGTTTGTGTTGGGCGTGTATGTCGTCACGACGGACGTAAGGACCGTGCCGCCACTGTCCTTTCTGTCAACTTGACTGGCACGACCCACGCAACCAACTGATTGCAAATAGGTTGTCGTAATGGATGGCCTCGCGGTTTCGCCAGCGTTTGCTGGCAGCGTTTCAGTCACAGTCGCAAAGCCAGCGAATTGCTGTTCATTGGCATTCCAAACGCCGCCTGAAAAAGCATAGTCAGTGGTCGCCGTTTGCCCCCGCCCATCGTTCAACGTGATGCTTTTGATGATTGGTTTGACAAAGGGCAGCTTTGTACCGGAAGCCTGCGTGGAGAGTTGATATTGAATGGTCTGTGATCCTCCCATGGGAAGGGTCGCGGAACTCATGAGATCAGGAAGTGTATTGGGAGTCTGATACCATGTCTTGGTAAACGCAAAGGCATCTCCTGCCAAACTACCCACGATGTCAGGAAAATTATCGCCGTTCATATCGCCCGTCATCAGGGCCATATATGCAGGCACACTCACATTCGAAATTGCATACCCAGGCTGATTTGAGAGGGCGAGGACATGCTTTACCGCTTGTCCGCTACCTGCGGGAACGACAGTCAAATAAACAAGGTCTGCCTTGCCGTCCTTGTTGAAGTCTTCAGTTACATACGGGCCAAATGTGCTGACTGAAGAGCTGCCCGGAATGGGAAGCCCCGAAATTGCCACTGTAGTAACCGTTGTCTCAAAAGATGAACCTAGGCCCTTGAGGTAAGTCAGCTTGTCGATCGCGCAACTCAAAATCAAGTCTGGGATCTCGTCTCCGGTTACATCAACACTCCCAGTTATTCCTCTTATGTCTTGAAATGTGCCACCCGGTGCAGTTTGCTTGAGTGGACATTTCGCTAAATCACCAATCGACGTATAGAGCAGCGTTTGCTGTGTTTGCGGTACGAGTTTCGTGCCATCCGAAAGATGAATCTTGAATGACGAAGAAGTGTACGGTGCTGTTCCAATTGGCCAATATTCCAGCACATCTGCTTTGCCATCCCGGTTAAAGTCGGATACTTTGGTTACGCGGTTGGTTGACGCATACTGGTTCGGTGCTGTCCACGTGATAGGACCAATGCCACCCGTGTGAGCAATATATACGGCACTAGGGTGATTGATATCCTGCACCTGTGGAGAGACGTAAAAGTCTGTTCGGCCATCGCCATTGAAATCGCCAGCCTGACCTGGGTTATTCGAATACTTCAAACCATAACCATTGGAATCCCCGACACCAAAGCTATTCCAGCCGGATGCACCATATTCCCATAGGCCAATACTGGCCGTGCCATTTGAAGCCCCTATGAGTGCAAGATCGCGGCCACTGAAGTCAAATTTTCCGACAGCCCGCACCGTATAGAAGCCCGGATCAGGCGGCAACCTCACTTCGGCAGTCCCATTACCGTCGAAATCACCAATCACTGGATTGGCCAAGGGTGCGGTAACCCCATTCGGCCAAGGTTGGGCAGCACCGAACGACAACGCAGCAGAGTTAGTGTATAAAAATTTATATGGTGGCATCGAGATACCACCTGATATTGTTCCATCTGCTGCGACGCTGCTAGTTTTTCCGAACATGGTGACCTGGCTTAGCAGCGAAAGGCCTGATGTGCTGCTAGACGCATACGTTAGCTGGTATGAACGCACGTTTTGCAAAGTCGCTGTAACGCTGTCAAAGGCCAAGACTTGCACGGTTTTTACGCGCTTGTTCGTTACCCGAATTGCTTTTCCACTCGAATAGCTGATGGGATCAGGCCTTGTTTCGTAATAGAACTGAACGCGCGCAATTGCCGATGTGGAACCTTGATTCTGGTACTCAATCTTTCCTACGGTACACTCGAATAGGGTGTCACAGTTCCATGTGAAGACAATGCGGTTGCCCCTAGTATCGGCAATTGAGGAAAGGTGCCATCTGAATGTGCTGGCGAAGGTCTGCCCTTCGTAGGCACTGAAGTTTAGTTTGGTACCGTTGGGCTGGGTGATTTCCCAAACATTTGTCGTCGTGTTTGCGCGAATGCGCTGATAGGTTTCAAATCTGCTGGCATAGCCCGTTTGGCCTGCTGCAACTGGGGTTGAACATGATGGGGTGGTTGCCGGAGATGGGACTTGTGCGCATGGAACCAGTTCATGCGCACTCAAAGAAAAGCCATCGGCGGGCATTCCTGTCGCGCCATATGAGGGAACACCAAAACCACTAGGACCATTCGCTGGAACAATTGCTCCCGAAGTCCGGTCGATGGACGAAAGCCCAGTTATCGACCATCCAATCGCCACATGGCCGTTCGCAGCGGCAGTTGCTTTTTGACTCTCCGAAGAATCATAATGCAAGGCAAGGCCAGCGCTAAGCTTTCGAAAAGCGGGAAGATCGATGGGAATGTCAAATGTAAAGCTTCCATTGTTACCATCGATTTTTGGTGTGGTCTTTTCGATAACAGGATTGCTGGGTGGAGTGATGGTTTGGGCTTCGAGCCGCGCATTGAAAAGCAATGCAGCGATTGCAATTGCGAGAAACCGCTTTGCCCAGGAAGGCAGATTTACCATTGTCGCCTCGAGGTTGTTGTTCATTAAAGTTGTGACCTCTGGCAGCAATTGAACATCGATCGCCCTATGTTGCAACATACTACACGCTAACAACTTTAAGTTCTCCACAACTGTTCTTATGACCTTTCCGATGATCAGAGCGAACTCAAAGCTGGATAAGAGACTGGGGCAAGGTCAAACTAGACACAGTGTTTAATGGAACTGGAGGTTTCCCAAGCAGAGAAGGACATTCGGCCCCGAGTTCAAGCTTGAGACGATTAATCTGGTGCGGTTCGGGGCGTGAAGATCGCCCGGGCGGTCTGCGACCTCGATATCCACGAGTATGTTTGTGTAAGTGTACAAGTGAACTGGGTGAGGATCCTGTCCTTGACTTTCGAGGCCACCGGCAGATCAAGCCCGAGCAGGCTCAGATCGATCGGCTCTGGGAGGAGGTTGCCAGGCTGAGGGCCGATCGGAACATCCTAAAAAACTGTCGAGGGCTGCTTGGTCTGGCCCTGGAAACTGATCCAGAGTTGTCCAGAGTCGATCAAACACTGCTCCGCTCCCAATCGTTGGATCACCTGAGGCTATAGTTTTCGGCCTCTTGCTCCGCTCCCAATCGTTGGATCACCTGAGGTTATAGTTTTCGGCCTCTTTTGCCTGTGACAGGCTGGCTGCGTCACCGGTGTTGTGCGCAAAATCGGGGGTTTTTGCCCGGCGCAATTGGTGCCTAGCTGGGGTAAAATTGGTGTAAAATATGGATATTTTTTAACACAGAAAAAGAAAAATAACATGAAAACAATTTGTTAATATATTATTTCGAATCCCTCCCTCTCCGCTAATTTTCCCTGTCTGCCCTAACCATCTCAACCACAAGCCGTTGACTCATCCGGAATTTCGGGCGTATCGTCTTACGTGGTGGGCCGTTTTCATGTTTGGAGACAGACGATGGACGCGCCATGGCTTGTTGTTGCGAATTACCTCAAGGGTGTCAGTGAATACTCGGGCGCCCTGACAAATCCCAAAATTGAGGAAATGTTTTCCCTTTCGGGTTCGCCGTGGGTGCACAGCGACGAAACCCCGTGGTGCGCTGCCTTTGTGGGCGCCTGCCTCCGGCTATCCGGCTTCAGAAGTTCGAACAATCTCGGTGCGCGCAGCTATCTCAATTACGGTGCACCGCTGGAAGAGCCCGTGCCCGGTTGCATCGTCGTTTTCTGGCGCGGCGATCCCAACGACACAAGCCGTGGCCATGTTGCCTTCCTCGATCACGTCGACGACAAATATGTCTATGCCCTGGGCGGCAACCAGGGGAACATGGTGCAAGTCAGGCCCTATGACCGAAATCGCGTTTTGGCCTTCCGCCAGCCGACCGAAGTGGCACCCATCGCGCACAGCAAAGTGTTGCGGAATTTCAATGATTTGACGGGTGGCCCGGACGGGCAAGGCGATACCAGGCCAGCAGAGGCGGCAGTCCCTGCTGCTGCACAGCCTCCTGCCGCACCCGCACCTGTGGCACCTGCAGCCGACCATGAAGAGCCTGTCCGTATCGGCGTTCCAGAGCCAGTGGCAGCCGGAGGCGGTGGCGCAGCCGCTCGGCCTTCAAACTTTGGCAAGGTGCAGCCCATCGTCGACAAGTGGGAAGGCGGTTATGTCGACGACCCGAAGGATCCCGGTGGTGCCACCAACATGGGCGTCACCATTTACACGCTTGCTGCCTGGTGTGGCCACAAGGTCAGCAAGGCCGACGTCAAGGCCCTGACGCGTGGAGAAGTGTGGCAAATCATGAAAAGCAGGTACTACGATGTCGTGCGTGGCGACGACCTGCCAATCGGCGTTGCGACTGGCGTGCACAATGCCGCCGTGCTGAGCGGGCCCAAGCGTGCCGCAACCTGGCTGCAACAATCCATGCAGGCGCTCGGTTCGCGCGTCACAGTCGATGGCGCCATTGGCGATGAAACCATCGGCTTTGTTGAGCAGTTGGATCCAACAGCGCTGATGGAACAGTTCTTCCGCCGTCAGGAATCTTTCTACCGGAGCCTTTCAACCTTCCCGCATTTCGGCAAGGGCTGGATGAACCGGTTGAATGATGTGCGGCTTTTTGCGCGCAAGCTGCAAAGCGCCAGCATGCCCGGATTTGCATCGTTTGCCGGCGTGCCTGACGACTCGGTGCGGCCTGTTGACGTAGGCGGCGCAGAGCCGGGTCCATTCTCCCCCGCGGAACTCGACAATCCCGACACCTTGAAAAAGATTATCGACGTGCTGAACAGCCAACGCCAGCAAGGCACGCTGACCCCCGTCAATGCTGCTTTGGGCGATACCATCGGCAGCATGCTGAATGGCAACAAGACACTGATCGGCACACTGGGAGTGCTGTTCAGCACGCTGGTTAATCAGATGAGCCACTCAAATAGTTCCACTGTTGCCCTGCTTCAGGACAATGTCACGCCATTCCTGAAACCCGTCGCCATCACCGTTGTGTTGTGGGGCTTACTCGGCAAATACGAGAAATGGGTCTACGGCGACCGGAAACGGAAGTGATCTCGCCACCGCTTGCGCTGGACCTTCACAGCAGCTCCGCAGCATTTGGCCACCCGCCCTACAAGTTGAAGCTCCACAGCGGCACCTCACGGCGCGATTGCACGTCACGCGTCAGAGCACTTCGCAGTTTGCTGCAGGCCTTGCGCACTTCTTCGTAGACATCACGCTCACCGTCAATCACTTCGTTGACGGTTGGCAATGGGCCATGTCGGCGCGTGATGGTGATTTCCGTCAACTTGTCCTGCAAAGGCATGTAGGCTTCATCAAAGGTCGACCGCGACAGAAAAATGCCACCTGTATTGAAGTACCAGTTGCGCAACGCATTCTGCAGTTCCGCCAGTTGCTCGTAGGTGACATTCTGGTTGCGCGGCCATTTTGGAAGCAGCGATGTTGCCCGCCAAAGCTCCGGATAAACGTCAAGCCGCCGTTTGCGCATGTCGGTATCAACATCAACATCCCGCTTGTTGGCCAAAGTGAAGCGGTCAAGGAGAACTTTGCCGAGGAAGCCCGCCGCCGCGCCAGCTGCGGCTGAACTGAACACGTATCCTTGAAGCCCAGAAAGTAAGCTATCCATTTCCAACTCCGCGAAGCACTCAACCGTCTCCAATACGATGATCAATCCACCAAGGTGTCTTGAACGGTCACAACTGAAATGGTGAAGCCTGATCCGAACGACCATTCCCGCTTGATCCGCGCTACATGGTCTTCCAGCTTCTTTTTGCCTACCAGCCCCGGATGATGCTCATCACGCAAACGCCCAAGGCTGCTGTTGGTGTCTGCATTTCCGATGAACAGGTTGTTCACATAGGAGAAGAACAGGTTGTAGCGCGTTTTTGCCTTGTCTTTGATTTCCTGAACATCAGCTTTGTCAGAAACTGCTACCCGTGCCTCCGGGATGGATGAACGCTGCGAAATTAGAATGGCAGCTTCTGGAACAGTCTTGCCTTTCAATGACTGCTTGTAGTGATCAATCATGTCTTGCGAAGAAACAACATGGCGGCGGGCCAACTTCGCTCCCGATTTGAATGTTCCGTCTGCTTTGATCTTGTTCTTGGGCACGGCTTGGCCTTCAACAAGGGCATTCTCGAAAAGCCTCTTGTGCTGATCCGCAATGAGTACCTTGTCTTCGCGCGAGAATGATCCCCGGTTGAGATCCAGATCATCAACCGTATCTTTGGAGAGATTGAGCCCCCAGGCAGCGCCAGCACTCGAAATGTTGGTTCCCACAACGCCAATTTGCTTGTCCAAGTCAGCCATATTCTTGTCGAGCTTCTTCCGCTCTTCGCCGCTGACCGGTTTTTCATCTGACTCCACCGTCTTGGGCAGTTTCTTCATGATGACAACGATCTCGGCCTCTGCGTCAGTAGTCTTCTTGATGTACGTGCCTTTCTTGATTTTTGAATCAGTCTTGCTGCGCTGGTCGAATCTGCGTTCAAGGAAAGCGGAAGGCTTTTCCGGATCAGAGTGAATGCGGAACTGAGCATCCGCCGCGCTACCGTCAAATTGCAAGACGTGTTGCTCACCTGCGAATTCAACCGGGGCCTTCTTGTTCAACCAGCCAATAACGGCCGATTTGACTTTTGCAGCCAGTTTTCCAACCGCCTTCGCCGCCTTTTCAATCCACCCCACCAGCCAGTCCATGGCCTTGTCGAAGGGCGCGCGGATTTTTTCGAGGACGCCGCGCACCTTGTCGGCGATGCGGCCGATCGAGGCAAAGCCGGCCGCGAACACGATGGCCAGCGACAGACCGTTGGCAAGAACGCCTTCAATCTTCTTGCTGGCAGCACCGGTGTTGCCGGAGGCAATGGCCACAATCGAGTCGAGGAAACCGGTGACCAGTTGAACGATCTGGGCAATCTTGTCGACGATCACCATGATCATGTCATAGACCGACATGATGGCCGACACGAAGCCGAGGCCCGGAATGAACATCGACACCAGCTTCGGAATGGCCTTCTTGGTCACCACGTCGACAATGAAGTCGATGATCGCACCGATGGCCATTTCCTTCAGGTTGGCGAGCTGTGTCTTGATCTGCTCCCAGGCCGCGGCCGGCCCATCGCGCACCAGCGTCACCACGATGTCGAAAGTGGTTTCCAGAACCACGACAGCCGTTTCGCCGATGGCTTTCACCATCTTGGCGCGCAGGTTCTGCCAGGTGAGGCCCAACACCGACAGGACGAAGCGGGCAATTTCCTTCAGTTCGAAGGCTTTGGGAATGTAAACGCCGGGCAGATTGCCAGTGAGCCAACCGATCAGGCCAGCCTGCAGGTAACCCAGGAATCCGTCTTTGAAGTTGTTGAAGCCATCCTTGGCCGACTTGCCCAGGTTCTTCACAAATGGAATGGGATTGGTGAGGATGCTGCGCAGGGCCGCGCCCAGCTTCTGGATGTATTTCCAGGCACCTGGCGAAACGACGCTGAAGATGATTTCCAGAAGTTTCCAAACGGCATTTCCAGCCCAGGAGACAAAGCCAACCACAAATGAACCGAATGCGCCGAGAATCTTGCCAATGGCCTTGGGCAGGATCAGGAAATCTCCCACTTCCAGGGATTTCAAGGTGGCAATGAATTTCGATGGGAAGCTCGTTACCATGGCGATGACCTCTGCCATGGCACCTTTGAACCATTGCCAGATTTTCGACAGCGCCTTGGTTTCCTGGACCCGCTGCCAAACCTCTTCCTTGCCAATGAGCTTCATGAAGCCGGCGACAAGTGTCTCCGCCGTCTGTGGAACGGCAACGCCCGTGATCGGGTTCTTGCCGAGCAGCGCGCAAACCAGATCCCAGCCGCGCGTACCTTCTGCAAGCTTGGCCAGCGGCACCAGAACAGCGTCACGGATGAATTGCAGGATGGCGATGCCAATGCGCCCTGCCAGCGTGATGATTTTCCGGATCGGGCTCAAGAAAAGATCTGCAACCTTTTCAAAAAGGCGGAATGGATGGAACAGATCGCGCCAGCCCAGATCATCGATGAAATCATCCAGCGACTTCCGGATGGCACTGCCCGTCAGTCCTAGTTCATTGATTTGCTGTTCGACCCACGCGCCAGCTTTTTCAAAAACCTGATACTTGTCCAGCGCCTGCGAAATGATGTAGCCGCCAGGGATGAACTCCACGAGGGCCCTCAGGATATTGGCGGCGCTGCGATCAACCGATGCCATGTTGATCGGGTTGACACCCAGGATGATCGTGAACATCCGGTAGCCCGGAATGGCATTGGCCTTGTCAGCGAAATAGTCGAGCAAGTCGGAGATGCCGAATTTCTGGACCGCCGCGGAAGGCGCCTGAGACACTGCCGGCTCGGCCTCCTTGCGCTGGATGGCCGCACCCTGTTGAATGGTGTGCGTCAGTTCATGGGCCAGCAGTTCGAGGCCATCTTCCGTTTCAGGCTGATACTTGCCAGTCGCAAAATAAATGTGGTTGCCCGACGTAAAGGCCAGCGCATTCACAGCCTTGGCCATTTGCGCGGCCTGACCATCCGTATGAATACGAACATTGCCGAAATTCGCCTTGAAGCGTGGTTCAAAGAACGATTTCAGCTTGGGTGACAGCGGCATGCCGCCGCTGGCACTCAGCGATGGAACGCTGGTCATGGCAGCGCCGTCGCCTCCTTTGCGCTGCACGCCCTGCCCCATTGCGCCGATGGCCGGCGCTGGCATCGTCATCACTGTTCTGGCGACCGCATCTGCTTCTCGCTCCGCGGGATCTTGCGCCCGCGAGACGGTCGCCCTGCGCTGCAAATAAGCAGGGACTGCGGCTGTCTTACGTTGAACACTGCCAGTCCTGACTTGCGCCAACACCGTGGGGGCCGGGGCAGCCGGACGCGCCTGCATGGCCAAAGACCGGCTCATGCCTGCTCCAGATCGCGCGGCACCTGCCTGCCAAGTTTTTGGTATTCGAGCTTTGCGGCCGCAACGAAATGCGGCAGGCCAGGCGCTGCTCCATCTGACATGACGGCTGCCGACAGCACGAGGTTGCGGATGTGGCCACCTGCCAGATCTATCACCGCTGCAAGGTGATTGATATCAGCATCCGGAAGGCTGCCTTTCTCAAGGTGCGCCCGCCAGATAGCCCGCCGGGCCTCAACATCCGGCATCGGGAATTCGATGATTGCATCGAGCCGGCGCGTGAACGCGCCATCCAGACGGTCTCTCGCATTGCTGGTCAGAATGACAATGCCCTCATGGCTTTCCAGGCGCTGCAGAAGATAATTCGTCTGGCTGTTGGCATGGCGATCATTGGCATTGCCGACGTCAGTACGTGCCGAGAACAATGAATCAGCTTCATCGAACAGCAGGATGACATCCAGCTCTTCTGCGGCAGACAAGAGCTGGCCGATGTTCTTCTCAGTCTCACCAATCCACTTGCTGGTCACTGCCGCAAGATCAACGCGATAGATCGGCAAGCCAATGACACTCGCCAACCATTGCGCCGCCAGGGATTTTCCGGTGCCCGAAGGGCCGTGGAACAGAGCCCTCACACCCGCATGGAAGCGTGCATTAGCAGCCGGCCCGAGGTGGCCCGCCAACCCCTCGCGCAACCGGCACCGGCCAAGCAGCTGCTGCATTCGCTCTGCGATGGGGCGTGGGCAAACAAATGCATCATCATCAATTTTCCCCTCAACTTTGCGGGCAAGCCCGGTCAGGCTGGCATGTGCATCCAGTGCAACGGTGCTCGCAATATCAGCCCATGCAATCTTGCCACTCGTTTTGCCGGTGCTGCCTGCTGTTGCCGTTGCAAGGCGCGCAATTCGGCTTGGCCCGATGCGTAACGCCCTGGCTGCCTCGCGGGCCGCCTCTGGCGCGAGGCCATTGCCTTGCCACAGAGCATCGCGGGCACGCTCCAGACACGGCGGAACAAGCCAGTTCATCGAGAGCGCACGATTTGCTTCGACCAGACCCTCGCCATTTGTCACACATAGCCACGCACCCGAATAAGGAGAGAGGTCCGGAATTTGCTTCCTCTCGCCCGGCCTGCAGAACGCGTGAAACACAGGAACTGCCCCGGCCGCCAAGAGCCAGGCAGGCAGGATCGCGGGCACATCCGGTCCAATCAATGCGGCTTTCAAACCGATTGCCCGCGCAAGGTGGCTGGCGGCTGCAATAGCTTCCACTTCCGAATTGGCGCGGATGATGACGCCAGCCTCGGGACGCGTTGCAAGCCGGCCTCGGAAAACCTTCGCATCTTCCAGCAATGCGTCATGCAGTGGATAGGTGACGTGCGGCAGGAGAACCACGCCTTGCGGCGGCGCGCCACCTTGCCCCAATGCATCAAGGATCGGCCGAGCAAGGCAGATCGAACGCTCTGGCAACGGCGCATCTTCCGGCCCAAGCGCGAAACACCCGGAACGGAATGCTGGCCCCGATGACAGCCGCGACATCAGCTGCTCCACCACACCAAACATGCTGAAAGAGACTGCCAGCAAACCGAGTGTCGGGCGGGCACCGGCCAAGGGGGCTTGTGCCGTGCCGACCAATCTGCAGGCGACAGGATCTGTTTCAACGGCACGCAACAGCGCGACAACCGCCAGTTCGAAATCATCAAGGTGCAAGGCGTCTGAAAATCGCACAAGGCTGCGATCCTCTGGCCGCGGATCCTGCCGCACCAACCGAATCGCATCAACAATCTGCCCACCAGACAGCGAGGGCAAATCCATGCCAATCCCATCAGCGCCCGTGGCAGCCGTGATGGCTGCCATGACCAGCTGTTTGAGAGGCATGGCTGCGGTTGCTTTCATGTCATTGCTTGTCCTCATAAACGAAGCTCAAGCTGCGCCCCAGCCAAGGCACGAAGCCTGGGTCAATGTCGATGCCAAGCCGGCGCAGGCGCACATCAGCACTGTCGAGCGGAAACCGGACGCGCATGTGCGCATCATGGCACGTGATCCAACCCGTGCGCTTCACGAGCTTTCCGAGTGTCAGGCGACAGCGCTTGCGCAACCAGCGATCCAGCGCAATACGCCAAGGCGAGAGCGTAAGGCCAGCCACATCCTCTTCAGGCAGCAACGCCCAGACGGGATCGTACTCTTCAATCCTGTATCGAATCGCAATATGCCTAAGCAGCTGCAAGCCGTGTTGCTGGCTCGCCTCAAGGGCATTGGCCTTGAGCCAGGCGTCATAGCCCAGCAGGCGCAAGGGCCGCGCCAGATAAAACAATCCCGCCGCCATGCTGCGCTCTTCGGCAGATAAAGTCTTCGGAGGATGAAGGTTGGGGTCGGGGTTGCTGGCTACGTCCCCCTGGTGCACGTTACGTAGAGGTAATGCTTCAGCAAATGTCAGCGGCGTTTCAATGAGCGACGTCGACGGCAACTTTTCGTGCAACACTTGCCGATTAACAGGCTGGTCTTCAAGAAATTGCGCAATTGCGGCACATGACACCGCATCATCTGCCAAGTGGGGCATCAATCCCGGAACGAGGGCAGTCAAGAGCCAGCTTCGCGAAATGTTGCCAAGTGGAAGAATCGAAACAGGCAGCAGTCTGGCCAGTTGCAATCGCCTAAATTCGCGCG
Source organism: uncultured Alphaproteobacteria bacterium (assembly GCA_937864985.1). GTDB lineage: Bacteria > Pseudomonadota > Alphaproteobacteria > Rhizobiales > Aestuariivirgaceae > Aestuariivirga. The sequence continues at coordinate 14,623 of CALMEZ010000063.1, read as the reverse complement.
CGATCGTGCTTGCGGCCGGAGCAGCCGCCCCCATTTCAAAGATCATGACACCAGCCGCACGGGTCGTGACGTGTGGCAATCTGCTGGTTGTCACACGTCCTGGCCAAACCGCTTGCAGCCGCTCGGCAGCCGATAGATCAACAAGCCACAGGATTGTTGGCAATGCGCCGGCCTGGATCGCACGAAGCAGGACCCGCCCCAGCACGATGCGCCCCTGCGGGCTTGCCACAAGGTGGAGCATCAAGCGCAATGCAGCAATCCCATCTCCGCGCCGCCACTCTGGCACGGCCTTTGGCCAAAACCAGGCCAGAGGTTCCAACCCCAAGAAGAGTTTCTCGAGCAATGCAGCCCGCGCGGCGTCTGCCGACTCAAAATATACGGCATCGGCCAGGTGGCTGCCTTCGCTTTCCGCCGGAACCGCTCTCGCAATCATGTCACGCAACAGGCAGGCCGCGCGGGCATTAAAGCCTTGGTCGATCACACCAAGATCAAGACGGCGCAGAACGATCAGACGTTCACCACCATCATGCCCGCTCAATCGCAAAGCCTCTTCCACCAGGAAGCGCGCTCGTGAAGCATCGTCCGCCTCGCTGAGGCGAAGATGAAGGCGCTTGACTGTCGTTCTGCTCATCTCAGCTGCACCATGCTTGACCGCACCGCCGACATGCTGAACGCCGGCGCATCAGAAAGTTGGACAATCGCGTCTGCTGCCAACGTTATATTGGGCCGTAGTGTTTCAAGAATGCGTGCCCGCGCACGCCCCCCGACAATGTCATCAACAACCGCGCGCGCCGAAAAACTTCCAGGTTCGTTCTGGATGGTGACAGGCATTCCCACCCGCGCCTTTGCGATATCTACATCCAAATCGAAAATCACGCCGGGCTGGGCGGCAACCGCACGAACCATCCGTGCTCCGACCAGTTGCGTGACCGGCGCATGGCATGCAACCAGAAGAGCAACAAGTATAAGACGGTTGATAGCCGTTTCGGCATCGGCATTGCCCTGTTCAATCTGCTGATAGAGGATGTCAACCAACCCCTGCTGCTCGCGGCACATGTCGGCACCCAGCGTCAGCCAATCTGACAGGCTGTGCAAGTCGCGCAGTGTCAGTTGCCCGTCACCATCCATGAGGGCTTCGGCCCAGCCCAGCCGCAGCCTGGCAGGAGCCTCTGCAAAACTGGCGTAAAGGCTCTCGGCAGCCTGCTCAATGAGATCGAGCTGCGCAACTGCCGATTTGCTCGCCTTGGCACTGCCATGGCCACCATCAATCATGTCACCCAATGTCGCGGCCTGGCGCAGGCGGCGGTGGCAGGCCACCAATCCATCCATATCAATGGTCTGCGTATCAAGCGTCCTGCCCAGCTGCCGCCAGGCATTGGACTGTTCTGCTTGCAGGCCAATGATCCTGCGCGCAGATGCCGCGAATGTGCTGGTCGACGGCGGCGTTTCCGGGCCGACGGATTGAATCATCTCCGAGCGCAATCTTACATGCTCGAACGCAGTAAACAGCATCGCAGGGCGATCAAAGAACTGCGGCAGGCCGGCCAATGAACGGAACCAAGACAATGGCGCCTTCCTGAAGTTTTGCACCATCTCGGTGAGATCTTGCGGAACGCCATCGAGATTTCGCAGCGTAATCTGGGGTTTGCCATCAAGCTCCGCGCTGGCCGCGTCGATCACCGGGAGGCGCGTAAAGCGATCGGTGAGGCGGGGCTTGTGGAAGATCACCACATCAACCTTGTCCAAAATGGCTTCGCGCTTGGCGTTGATGCCGGCGATCCGCAATTCCTCCTCATGCTTCAATTGCCGCACCATCGAAAGGTGATGCCTCGCAACAACAAGCTCGTCAGTGACTTCATTGAGCCGTGATTGGGCCTTTAGCTGCTCGTCTGCAATTCGGCTCTGCAGCGCCCTGGCCTCCTCCAACAAGGCCTTGTATTGGGAAATACGCTTTTCAACCTGCCGCAAAATCAGGATATTGTAGTCAACAACCGTCACGGCCCTGTAGAAATATTGCGCCTGGTCCGAAATCTGCATCGTATTGTTGGCAGCCGCATTGACAACAGAAGAGACCGCAGCATCGCTTGTATGAAATTTGTCAGCGTTGTCCGGACCGCCACCATCGATCAACTCTCCCAAAGTCGCCGGCGTTGAACCACCGTTCTGCTTGTTGACATAACCAGCAATGGCAATATCGCGCAGGTTCACGCCGCCAAAGGCCCGGTCACTCGGGTTCAGGCCGATCAAGCGGTGCACAAGATCGCGCAACCCGGAAACAGAATATTGATGAGCGTTCTGCGCCGGCGAAATGCCCAACCGCTCTGCGACTGTTACATTCTTCTCAATCGGTTCCACTGCGACAGGGTGTTGATCTTCAATGTCATTGCGGGTCGCGCCGCCTAGGTTGACGCTGACTGCAGCGCCGTCGCCGGTCTGGAAATCAAACCCCTGGTCGATCACATAGGGACTGCCCGTCACGATGATGGGCTTTACTGCTGCCGGCCGGTACACAAGTGTCTTTTCAAGGGCATCTGATGACATCATGCCGGTGGCGTTACGCATGACGATGTAGGATTTAGCCATGATTAGCCTTCTCCCGTCGGCGTGAACTTGTTCTTGACAAGAAAACTCTTCAACTGTTCCGCCGTGACGCGGGCACTCGTGTCCTGTTTGATGACATCGGCCAATGCCGGCGAAGTGAGCAACCGCGATGCTTCATCTGATCCAAGCATGAATTCACGCACCCGGAAGGTGTTGGCCCGCGCCGTCAGGAACCCAAGATCAATTGCATCATTGGTGGCACTGATCTGCGCCGTTAGCGTATCCACAATTTGATCAACCGGCAGGGTGGCAAGCCGTGCTGCCTCCGGTCCGAGAAAATCCAAATGGGCGACTTTCGCCGTGAATGCATCAACAGCGGGCATCTTGAGTTGGCTGCCGGCTCTGCTCGTTCCAAAGCTGTCCCCGCCCCAATCGATGGGATCGCCGAGCCAATTCCAATCACTCTCTTGAGCGCCTTGCGGCGGCTTATAGTGGCCGACACCAGGCAGCGTATCTGTTATCACTGGAACACTGTCTCCAGATGACTTCTTCAACCCAAACTCCGCTAGCAGCACCTGCCCGTTCTCAGCGGTGAATGCTGCATAGTTGATGACATAGGCGGGTTGGTGTTTCTGAAGTTCCTCGGCAGATGCAACCTTGTTGAGCACAAGAGTCGTCACGTCGACTTCGACATACATCCAGCCATCTGAGGTTCCGGATGAAACGAAAGTGATGCCAGGCTGAGCCGCTTCCGTGAAAGAAATCTGAACATAGTTATCGCGGCCTACGTCCTCTTCGAAGGTCAGGGAACCATCAGTAAAAATCACGAGTGCCTTTGCGTCGCTCTCAACCTTCAACCAGATGTAAAGCTTGTCACCGGCTTCAGCCACAAATCTGAGGTCGTCAATACGAAGTGTGTAACTTCCGACGGGCGTAAACCTTGAAATCCGGCGCAACGAAAACAACCCGGCCATCTCTTCCGCGTCCGGCGGGCCATCAGCGGATGCAGGCGTGATGGACTGACCGGTTTTGACCGACTGCAGTTTGCGTTGCACCGCTTCAACCCAATCAATATGGGCAATTGCACGATTGCGCGTTGCACTGAGTTCGCTGACTGCCGCATCAAAGGAGGCGTCAATTTCATCGGTCATGAACAGGCGTGGATCATAGTCAGAGGCCGGCACGGGATAGGCGAGTTCGACATCTTCTCTTTGTGTGAAATCGATTGTATCAAGGCCGATGCTTTGTTGAATGAGAAGGGCCACTTGGTCGTCGGGCACCGGGACTGCCTTCACATTGAAGTCTTCGGGGAAGATCGAGTCGGTGAGCCCGAAGCCAGCAAGACGCTTTGGCATAAAGCCGACCGGTGGAAGCCACCGGAAGACATCACGCAAGCTGGACATTTTTTCGGGCAGTGCAGATAGCCCGCCCAGCTGTTCGCCAAACTGTTCCACGCGCGCACTTCGAAGCAGGGGCGCAACGCCGCCTTTGACGAGTTGCAATGCCTTCTTCTGGCCGCCAGGCCGCACCACACTCGACCGGTCGACAAAGCTGATGCGCCAGTCTGCTGTAAAACCAATCAATGCCAGCGGCAGACCAGCACGTTCCCAGAGGTGACAATCACTCGATGAAAAGCGCCCTTCCTCTTGGAAGATGGCATGCGCCAGTTCGTTCTGATGTGAAGGCTTTGCAGGGTCAAAGCTTTGTGACGGATCCGGCGCGTTGCGAAAAGCCAGCGGAGCCAGCGCAAACAGGCAACCATCCGTCTCCAACAAGCCGGCAAAGGGATCATCCACCGGATCATGTGGAACAAACTTGTCTGTCGATGGCCGCGGCGCTTCGTTGCTGACAAAACTGATGGGAACAGCGACGAGCACAGCTGCGTGAAATTTGATGGCGTCCGCATTGGCTTTCAGCGAATCAAACCGTTCTAAGGCAGGCGGCGTTTCATCCGCCTTCGGCACAAGCACGGGTATATCCGCGAGATCAAACTGCCGGCTTACTCCAACAAAGATGTCTTCACCCTGAAGGGAAAGCCCAAAACCCGGGCGCACCAGCAGAGAATTTGCTGCAGGTAACTCGACTTCCAGTCCGTTCACAATGCCAGAAGAGACCGACCGGTGCAGAAGGGATTGACTGGCCATGCGTGACATCTGCAAGCCGGAAAGATCATCGGCTGACAAGGAACGGCCCTGGAAGGCATTGAATCGCCGCCGGACTGACGAAATGCCGTCGGCCACCGGCAAAGGATCGATGGCAAGCACATGTTCGTCCTGCAACATCGGAACAACTGGCGAGACAATGTTCATGTGTTGCTCCCCCTGATTCTCATGGGTTTGGACGGGTGATCGGTTGCCCAAACACCGCCGGATCGACCGGCGTTACCATGCCAGGACCGAAGCCACGTGGTGGCCGCGGGCCACCGGGACGTGTCGGGACAACAACCACTGGATCTGGCTGAAGCGGCTGCACCGGGGGCGCGGGTGGTGGCTGTACCGGTGGCGCCGGCGGTGGCTGCACGGGTGGTGCGGGCGGCGGCTGCACGGGTGGAGGCGGTTGCACTGGCGGGATTGGCTGTGCCGGCGGCGGTTGCACAGGCGCCGGAGATGGTTGCACTGGTGGAGCCGGTTGTACGGGCGCAGGTTGAACTGGCACGGGCTGAGGCTGGGACACCAAATTATTCGTTGAAGGCGACGCCGGTGTCGGTGTTGGCTGGGCATTTCCTGGCAGCACCGGACGGTTGGCCCTGTCCAACAACTTGAATGCGTTGGTCTGCGATAACGCCGAACCTTCAAGTGATGAGCGATACGCCACACTGCGGCGCCGGGCAAACCACACCAGACCATCGCCCTGCTTCTCCGCAAAGGACCGGTATTTCTGCCATGTCGCGGCCTGCGGATCCATTTGCAAATCTCCGGCGATGGGCCTGATCGAATTGAGCGCACGCAGGTTTTCCGACCAGAACCTGATCTGCGGAATGGGTCTGGCATCCCTGGCGTCCAACTTCTCAAACGAGCTCAACGCATTGTTGATATCTGCCCGGGGCAACGGAATAAGGATAACCACGCCGGTCCCTGCCAAAGTCGCCGCATCGGCAGACAAGTCAATGGGTGCAAGCGTCAGGCTCTCCTCGACAAGGGCGGCAATCTCATCAGTTGCCACGAAAGAAACATCAACAGAAAGTGCCGCGGGAAAGAAGCTCTCTTTGAATCCGAGGCCATCATGCGTGAGGCATTGCAGCGGCATTTTTCCGACTGGTGGCAGAATCGAAAAAACCGTTGAGGCGGCGAAGGCATTCGCACCACCTTTGGGCAAGCTCTGCAACTGCTCCTGGTATTGCATGACGTGCGCTTCAGATAGGGCGCGCGATCTTCCGCCCAGCGCACGTTCGAGGCTCGATGTTCCGCGGCTTTCGCGCCGGACCATGTTGACATCAACCCACTGGATTGCGCTCTGACGCAATTCGATCATTGCCAGCGGCAAAGCATCAATGGGCAGGCCGCGTGTCGAGCCGTCCAGAAAAATTTGACGGACCGCAGATGACCGAAGATCAGCCGGATTGCCGATGACCGGAAAAGGAATCAGCGTCACGGCTGTCGCTTCAATGATATCCCCATCTTCCATATGCCGTTGGCCCGTAACAGTTGTTGGATAGGCAACAATCGGATTGGCCGTGAATTCAACAGGCCGCAGAGCCAAGAGAAACAAACCGGATCGCTTCTGAAACGGAGCTGCTGGCTCAACACGGATGCCGAAGCTGGCATCCAGTGCCGCTGACACGGTAACATCAGCAACAGAAACAGCAAGATCGTTGGAAATCATCACAAGATCGCCATTGGCAGTCACACCAAACCCAGCTTCAATCTTCAACTGGCCCCCATCCAGCACCGAGACTCTTAGACCTTCGCAAATGCCTGTCCCTGTCGCGCGCGCCAGGTCATCCTGGCGCTGGCGTACGTAATCCTGGTCACGTGACAAATCCTTGCCTGTCAGGAATCTGCCGTCAAAATATCTCGGCCTTGCGCGAGCACTGTCGAGCGCCAGCATCGAAGATTTCGTGAAGCTCTGACCACCGACCGAAAGGCCATTTTCGCCGGCCGTAACCAACAGACGTGGAGTAGAGCGAAATGAAGTGGCCATGATATGGACCTCTCAGCTTGGGATGCGGGCAAGGGTTTGGCCGGCAATCCAGATGACGGGGCGAACTGCATTGTCGATCGTAAGGTTTTGACCGGGGTTCAGCACGAATCCGGCACCAACGGCCGACACAGAACAATTGCGGATGCGGGCAAGCAGGATGTCCCCTTGCGCCATGCCGGAATCTCCGCCCATGACCTTCTGCCACCCATCAAGAATTTTTTTCAGCTGCTGTTCCGAAGTTGCGGGTCCGGATGCGAGATTGGCTGGAGCCTGCGGATCATCCTTGCGCGGAACGACATCCAGCAGGAAGCCATCTTCGATCCGCGACGGCACCACCGCATCCAGGGCATCGAATGGTCCATCTGCAAAGGCAGGTGTTTTTGCCCGGCCGAGGTCACGTGCCGACACAGTGATGTCGAGGATCAGCTTTCCACCAATTAGGTTTTCGCTGACCAGTTTCGCGTTGCTTTCAACCCAGCGCTTGAGGCTGATCTTGTATGGTCGCGTAACTTCAATCAGCCCCCCCTGATCGTCGATGGCGAGCCCGGGATGGACATAAACCATGTAGTCCGGGGCAGTGAGCTGTTCCACCGCCCGTTCCCAGCCCCGCCAGGTCTCACTGCCTTCAACAGCAAGCCCAGCAATTGTCCCGTTGCCAATGGCAAAGCGCAGAAACTGCGCCAGCCTGTTACGGTGATACTGTTGCTCAGCACGGAAATCCTCGGCGGAAAGCATCATGCCGGTGGCGTAGTTCACACGTTCAACCGGGCTCTGTTTCGGATCGAAAGTCATGTCTGCTGCCCCTTTGATGGTTGCGCAAGAAGGCCAGGATTGACGACGAGGTCTGCTGTGCCAACTTGACTGCGCCCAATCTCGAATGTGCCCCGCGGTTCACGCGCCGTCAGGAACGTGTCAACACCAATAAGTGCCCCGGCGCCGACCAGGAACGGGTACCTGGCCCTCAACACCGTCACTTCCACATGGGCAGGGCTTTCTGCGTTCGCGACCCGCTGCAGCCGCGCAAGGTCCCGCAGGGTGGCGGCATCATGCACCAGCACCACGGTCCGATATGCCAGCTTGTCAAAGAATGCGATGACCGAATCTTCGTCTGCCGCGTTTGGTGTATCGGCAAACAGGGCCAGAACGTCGCTGCGAAATTCACTACCCAGAATCAGACTGTCGCCTACAAAGGAATTGCCGGAAAATGAAAGGCCACCTGTCAGTTCGTCATCTTCATCTGCGAGGTCGGCGCCGAGGATTGTTGCAAATGTCCGTCGCAGCCGGAATCCTTCCAGAATGACAATCGCACCAGAAGTCACGTATCCACCTGCAAGGAGCGCCGCCCCCGCACCTCGGCCCTCTGCCGCTGTTCCCAGAACAAGGCCGCGGACATCTTTCCCGCCTGCAGACGCCATCGCAAGCTCACCAACGCGCGGGAGCAGCACTTCGTCATCAAAGCGTGGGCCCTCGACAAAACGCCCACCAGTCTCAATCTCGAGCGCAGCCCGGAGTCCCCCGAGTGTGCCATGCAGTCGTGCCGTAAACGGCGCAGCCTTCAGGATCTCCCGATCCTTGGCGCTTGCCTCTCCCGCTGCCATGTCAATACCTACCCATTGCCCAAGCCACGGCAGGGCTTCAGCTGGTGTTGAACTGGCACGCATCAGGAGGTGCGCCTCCGCGATTTGGCCCTCGATCAGCGTGAATGGTTCTTCCAGGCTGCACAAAAAACGTTCGAGGTAGTCAGGCCCTGAAGCACGCTTTGTGTCTGGCACTGGTTCAATAGCATCCTGATAGAACTGCGGCAGATATTGATCACGATAGGAGAACCGGCTGCCATAGACCCGTATGCCAGCAACAGCAGGTGAGGCGTGACTATCTCCCTTGAAGGTCAGCCGAACGCGGAGCAAGGGGCCGGCAATACGGCGGCGATTGCCAGATGATTGTTGGATGAGAACCGAAAACAGGCCGGCTTCTCCTGCTTTTCGATCACCCCTCAATAACCCTTGATGATGCGGAAGTTCCGAGACCTCATCAAGCCATGCGGCCTGCGGCACCCCGCTTGCTGGCGCGCCACCAAACAGGTGTGTGGAATAATTCAGGAAATCCTGTTGATTATTCGCGGCCGCAATATCTGCAGCGATCTGACAGCCAGCCGGAATCCGCGCTTCAAGATAGAGCCGATGCCAGATCATGTTCACATCGCCACTATCAATGGTGAATTCAACAGAGCCCTGTCGCGCAAGCGTGAGAGCGGAAACGGGAGCCAGTGCGCGTGCCTTGCCGTCCGTCGCGGCATAAAACGGCCTGTCGGATACAACATTGAGAAACGGCTGCGGCAAGGCCTTCACAAGCGGGTAGATGCGGCCACTTGGCAGGCTCGGGCCATCGTGTTGGGCGTCATAGACAAGAGCTGTATCCGCAAGACCATCGGCCACTGCAACCTGAACAGCCACCTCTGCTTCACCAACCCATGCTACACTTACAGCATGCTTTACACCGTCGAGCACGACGTGGTGCGTCACCGCTCTATCGTCAATGATTGCAACGCTGACGCTATCGGCATCGTCAGCGCTCAACACAGCCAACCTGCCATCCCGGGAAGCTGAGACATCGGCAGCATGCATGATCGGCGCAATCGCGAGTGCGTCCAGCCGTGGCGGATTGGGGTTGTCGAGTACTGGCGCAAACTGGTCTGTCGGGCTGGGTGGAAACAACCCTGCCTGAAGCGGCATTCCATGAAGGCGGGCCAACTTGCCACTAGCAACATCAAGCGCAATGACACCGCCGCCGTACAGTGCCGCAAGCCGGCTGGGCAGGAAGTTGGCGAGTGACACCTGCTTGACCCTGAATCGTTGGCGCGTGTCTATCATTTCGATATGGCCATCACGCGCCACGTAGAAAATATCGTCATCCCCGAATGCCATATCCAGCGGAGTCGTGCCCGGGGCTGAGATCACGTTGCCAGTTGCACCACCAGTCGGATTGGAGGCCAGTTTCAATCCACCGTCCCAGATCACAAGATTTCCAAACCGGTCCATGACCGGGGATGGCATTGACCGAATGACCTGCGGTGCAGTTGCCTGCTGCAGCGCCGAAGGAACACTGCTCTGTGACGCAAGCCGAAGTGCTTGGGTCTCGGCGCACCATTGCAGGTTCTCTGCCACAACCCGTTTGCCAAACCAGTCTTCACGACGGGATAGCGACCAGAACCTGAGGCCATTGGCGTCCATCAACACACCTCCGGAACAACGGGAATGGCAATTGTCTCACCTGCTCCCGCAGGCGACTGGGCTCCGAGGGCCGATGCGTCTGCTATCTGCCCTTCGATGACGACCACATCCAGCAATTCGGGCAATTGCCACGGCTTGAGATCAAGCTGGATGCGCCCCTCGGCGCCTGGGCCGATATTCTTCCAACGCGCCGAGCTTGTATCCTTTGTATAAATCAGGATCGGCGCGACACCATCAACGCCATCGACTCGTGCAACCACCACTTCCAGTTCCCGATCCACGACACGCCGGCCAAGCGGCCAGCCTTGTCCGGTCGGCCCGCCCGGAGGCAGCGCCCACAACCATTGTTTCAGCGCTTCCTTGACCCCGGCGAGCACCGACTGGCGCCTGTCAGGATCAATCAGCTCGACGGCAACGGAAACGCCGAGCGGCACATATTCGCAACCAATGACGTAGAGTTCGGTTGCCAGAGGGCGGCGCGGATCGAGCCAGCCATGGACAGTTTCCAGTGTCGGCCTGTCAGGTCGCGGCGCCGGACCATCAAATCCCTCCACGCGTGGCAGGCACATCACGCTGACAACACCCGGAATGCCGCTGCGCCGTTGGTGTGGTTTGAAACGCGGCAAAACTTCGACACGCCCCAGCGTCAAGCCCGGGGTCTGAATGGCCAGATTGCGGAAGTCCTGTTCGCTGACCGCCCGTTCCTGGTTGCGAAGCGATTGCGGAATGCGCCGCTCTGCCTGATCCAGTGTTTCCGCATCGGCGCCACCATGGGTCGCCAGCGGCTGAGTGACTTTCAAATCGGACAGTGCAATATCTTTCAACGTGCCTGCAGGAAGGTTGCCCACTGCGCCTCCACCGCCACGCAGGCCAAACACCTGCACGAGACTGCCAATCTGCGGCGCGCGGCCACGTACGCCGTCACCGAAGCGCACGTCTCCGGATTCAGAATCAACAGAAAAGACAGCGTCATCCGCGCCCGCACTTGCGGTATCATCAACGCGCCGCCATGGACGCGGTTGGCCCAGATCATCTGTGACATCAATTTGCAGCGTTGAAAGGTCAACCGAGCCTACACCTAAATTGAACATCTGATCAGAGGCGCCGTTTCCCTGTCCAATCGTTCGCCGTCCGCCAATCGTCTCAAGCTGCTCAATGGCCACAGCATTGATGCCAACCCAAGACAATGGCAAAGACTGCAGTCTCGCTGAAGTCTCGGGCCGCAGCCTGATCCACGCCACAATGCTGGAGGCGGCAACTGCATCATCAAGACGCGGCGGATGCTCACCCAAGCCAGCGCGCAGGATCTCCATGGTCGGCGCATGACGCTCGGAAAGTGCTGGCAATTGAAGCCGTACAATGCCTTCAGCCGTCAAACCATGGGTCGAGTCGGAAATGACTGACAACCGGTTGAATTGCGCGCGCTTCTGATCGTCCATGGAATGGATGTCCCAGATCAGCGGGATGGGTTGGCGCTCTCCGACACCGTCAAGCGCTGCCGCGGGAGCGACGGCGGGGGCCAGGCCGATGTTGAGATATTTGGATTGTGCCATCAGGCTACGTACGTCAGTCACCTGCTCGGGCGAATGCGCCGCAAGGCCGATCCACAGACAGCCATCCACGGTTTCACGGATGATGTCGCGGCCGGCAAGCTCTGCTGCGCCATCCGGAAAAACATTGGTGCTGACATAGGGCGCTGCCGTTGCGCCGCCCGCCTGATAAAGCTCCATCAGATCCGGCAGCAAGGATTGAAAACGCTTCTCCTCCTCGCGTGATGGCTTGCGCTTGAAATAGCACCGGGCAGTCAACGGCAGCACGGTGACATCCTGCTTTGTTTCAAAATGCACCGGCTTCAAGAGTGCAGTCGATTTCGGGCACGCAACTTCAACAACGTCAGTCGGTTTGGCCAGCGACAGGGAAATCAGCCCTTGCGCCGGGCGCGCCGGGCGCAGCCCACCGCCGACCAGCTTCAGAAAGGCCAGCCTTTGGCGCTCTGGAATGAGATTGGCGCGATAGAGAATTGTGTCCGCGAGCCATGCCATGAGGTCGATGATGGTGCGTCCGGGATCCCCCTCCTGGGGGCTCGTCCATTCCGGTGTGTGCGCCGGAATGCGGCGGACCATCTCTGCAACCAGATCCTGGTAGCTGCGGTCATCGAGGGCTGGCGGGCGAATGGGCATCATGCCGTCCCCAGCGGCAAGGCAATGGCAAGAACCTGCGGTGCCGCATTGAAAATCGCATGATAAGAAACCGTGATCAGCACTTCGCGCGCATCACTTGGCGCGGGCTCAACAATCACACGATCAACAACGATCCTGCTTTCCCACCGCTTCAGGCTGGAGGCAATGAGATCACGCAACCGCGTGCGTGTAACAATCCCATCTGGCTCGTGCAGGTGGTCTTCAAGGCCAGCCCCGAAGTCGGGCGACATCAATTGTTCGCCGGGCCGGGTCTTGAGGATGACATAGATCTGGTTTTTCAAACTTGTTTCCAGATCGGGCCACTCCCATTGCCCCTGCCCGTCTTCATCCGGAACTTGCAGCAAGGGCCATCCCAAAGGTGCCTTGGGAGCAAGAAGCCTGAATTCGCTGCTGATGGCTTTACCGGTCATGATGCACGCTTCACTTTCGGCAACGGCAGGCAAATTTTGACCAAAGGCAGCCAGAAGAACAATATGTTCAACAACGTGATGATGATCGACAACAAGATGAATGCACAGATGGTGATGATGGGAATGGAAAAGGAGCAAATCCAGGTGATACCTGTTTCGATGCCTTGGCCCGGGGGTGACTTCAGGGCGTTGCTGAAGTCCTGGTTCAGGAATTTGGCAAGTGGCCGTGGCACTTCAAATGAAACATTTGGTTTGAGGCGCGGCAGATTGGCAAGATCAAAATCGGGAAGCGGGATGCGCATGGGTGCACCAGCCCCCTGCCACCACGGCAAGATCTGGAAGTGCGGCATGGTCTGGCACCAAATCAGCTTTGGCGGGCAGGCACCGCAGGTCAAGCGCACAAAGGCAGCAAGTTCATAGGACGCATCACGCTCATCAAATTTACCGCTGTGGCTTGCCACTGACGCAAATCGCGCACCCATCGCCTGATAGAAGGCATTTCGCAATCCGATTGTCGCACGCGGCCACGCCGGGGGCATCCGCAGGTCGGATTGGTTGGGCCGCCCGTCGACAAGAATTTTGCCTGCCTCTCTGACAAAAGCCAGAATGCCGAGGCCATTCAGCACATCGCGCAAAGACTGGGCTTGCGCGGTGTCATCATCAAGTCCCGCCTCTTGCACAAGCTGCCGGATCGCGGTGGCAAAAGCCAGATATGGGCCGCTTTGCGCCCACGACGCTTCAAGCAGTGCGCCAGCCTGCGGTGGCGTTGGAGACATGTCGGGCCTGAGGAAGCTGCTCAAATGCGAGTCGAGTTCCCCGTTGTCTGAATTTGCGATGGCGAGAAAGTCGACCGGCTCGGTGGCCGCCTGTTCATTGCTTGTTACAGGCACAATGCCAAACAGCACTGTCTTTCCCAGGGCATCACACACGTCCGGCGGTGCGATGAAGAGTGGTGCCACATCTTCCTGCAGCAGGCCGGCAGACGTCTTGCGGGCCAGCAACCTGTCGATTTCGGCATGGCCAGTCGAAACGGACTTGGTGCCCAGCGGGTCATCATGACCGTTGACGGGCAGCCATCCGCGTTGGTCACCCTTTGCGTGCTTCCAGCCAAGCAGTCCGCCCGGAGTAAGTTTGCGCACAACCATACCCTGCGCAACAAGCTTCCGCGGATCAATGCGTGGCCGGCCCGGCACCTGGCAGCGCGCTTCAAAAAACGCCACTGAAAATTCCTTGTGAATGGGCTGGTGCAGCTGCGTAGCGCCGTTGCGCGAAATGGCAGGGCGCTTCAGCATCCGCTCGCGCCAATCAGAAGCCTTGAGGTCTGACATCAGCGCGGCAATGAAATCCTTTTCCCGCGCAACAGCGATGGTTCCCTGAAAAAGCGGAACCAGTTCGCTTTCGTGATCCTCATGCAACAGCTCGAAGGCCTCAGCCTGTCGCCGCGCCACGCCGCGCAATGGCCTGTCGAGGAGCTTCACCATATGTTTCCGGCTCCGGGCGTATAGCTGCCTGAAATGACAGCGGTGGTCTGGAGTGCGTTGCTGGTGATCACGCCGCTATAATTCGCGATGGGTGAACTCACATTGATGGTCGATGCCGTGATCGTCTCGGTTGAAGTTGTAAGCTTGAACCCTGCTGGCGCATTGATGGTGATGCCGCCACTGTCCATGGTGATCATGTTTCCGGCTGCCGACAATTCAATCTTGCCGCCGGCTTCATCGGTAAATGTGCCCGATACACCAAGTGGTGTTTCAACACTGACCTTCTCACGACCCTGGGCTTCCTCCACGATGGCCACACGCGTGCCGGCCTTTCCGGTGAAACTCCACCGGTCCACGGACTTTCCGGCAATTCGCTCCGGCGCCTGCTGTTGACCATTCCACAAGGAGCCAAGCACCACTGGGTGCCGGGGATCACCAGCCATAAAACCAAGGACAACTTCATCACCCACATCCGGAATGAAGAATGCGCCCCGATGTCCGCCAGCGAAGGGAACTGCAACCCGCGCCCAAACCTGTGCCTTGCCATCTGGATCTTCAGAGACAAACTTCACCTTCACGCGTCCCGTATGAGATGTGTCGTCAACAGCGGTCACCAATCC
>CALMEZ010000062.1 GCA_937864985.1 uncultured Alphaproteobacteria bacterium | reverse complement strand
CGAGATGCTTTGCGTTGCGGTAATTGGCGGGTTCGGTGACGGGCGCCTTGACGATGCAGCCGCGCACTGCCGCCGAAGCCGCGAGGTTGGTGGTTTCGGAGTCATCATCGTTGGTGCCGACATTGCCGATATGCGGGAAGGTGAAGGTGACGATCTGCCCGGCGTAGGAAGGGTCGGTCAGAACCTCCTGATAACCCGTCATCGCCGTATTGAAACACACCTCGGCCACGGCCTCCCCCTCGGCACCGAAGCCCTGTCCCTCGATCACAGTGCCATCTGCCAGCACCAGAACGCCGGTAATCCTGGGCACGTCCCAATCGCTGAAATGCGCGCGAGCAGGTGCTTTGGCCTTTGCGGGCTTTTTGGCTAATGTCATGACGAGTCTCCGGGAATTTCCGGCTGGTTAAGGGACGTAATGCCTCCCGTCAAGTTTGCCTGTTCACAAGAATGCGCCTATGGAACCGCCCAACAAAAGGAGTTCACCATGGGCCTTCGCGACCAACTGAATGAAGACATGAAAGCCGCCATGAAATCAGGTGACAAGCGCAAGCTCGCAACCATCCGCCTGATGACGGCCGCCATCAAGGACAAGGACATCAACTCACGTACCGAAGGCCACGACAGCGAAAAGCTGCCTGATTCCGCCTTGCTCGATCTGTTTGCCAAAATGGTCAAGCAGCGTCAGGACTCGATTGCCGCCTATGAGCAGGGTGGCCGTCCGGAACTTGCCGCGCAAGAGCGCGAGGAAATGCAGATCATCCAGACCTACATGCCCAAGCAATTGTCGGATGAGGAAACCAAGCTCGCCATTCAAGGCATCATTGCGTCCGTCGGCGCCACTTCGATCAAGGATATGGGCAAAGTCATGGCGGAATTGAAGTCAAAACTGTCCGGACAGATCGACATGGGAAAAGCCGGCGGAATTGTGAAGTCTCTGCTCGGCTGAGCTTCTTTTTCCGGGAACCCTTTTGTTCATGTGGGGTTCATGTTGCAAGGCTCATTCTGGTGGTCTGTTCGAGGCTGCTGGGGGGCGTTTTTGACAGCAAGAAGGAACATGATCATGCGGAAATTGATTTTGGGGCTTGCCGGTGCCGCAGCACTGGTGGGTGGCATTGCCACCGCAACGGCACCGGCGGAAGCCAAGGTCCACGTTTTTTTCGGGTTTGGAACGCCAGGCTATTATGACCCCTATTACGATCCCTACTACTACGACCCGTACTACGACAATGGGCCGCTCTTCAGCCGCCATCATCATCGCCACCACCCGGTCCGGTGCAAGATCGTGAAGCGCTGGCACCACCACCACTGGGTGTGGGTCAAAAAGTGTTATCGCGTCTACCATTGACCTTGCGTCTCAGATAAATACGGCACGGCCCCGTGAACCGGGGCCGTTTGCATTTGCGCTCTTTTAACCATCCCGTGCGACACTGGTAATATGACCAGTCTTGCGTACATTGCGTTCACCGCTGCGGCTTGCGTATTGGGCCTCGGCCTCGGCCTTCTCATCCATTTCCTGCGCAGCAAGATGCGGGGAACCGTCACCGTAACGGATGATATTTCAGCCCTCGATCTGACAGGCGCCGTCACATCCCAGAAGCCGTGGGAAACCATCACCGAATGGCAACGGGATTCCAATCGCAGCTTCGCGCTTCACCTCATCACCTTTGCGGCAATTCCGGCCATCGCTTCGGCGATCGCCTGGTCAAGCCGCAGCGAGGTGGTTCACACCATCTGCACCAATTTGCAGAACGTCTCGGTCTCGTCGCCGCTCTGCTTCTAGACGATCTTCGTCGTCACTTTCACATTCTTGCGGATGGCGTGCGAGTAGGGGCACACCACATGCGCCTTCTTGGCAAGTGCCGAAGCCTTGGCCTTGGGCACACCAGGCAGCGACACATCGAGCTTCACTTCGATGCCAAAGCCCTTCTTGTCGGAACGCGGCCCAAACGACACATGCGCCGTGACCGTTGAATCGGGCGACAACACCAACGGCTTCTTGTCCTTGCCATTGACGAACTTCATGGCCCCGAGAAAGCACGAGGAATAACCAACAGCAAACAGCTGTTCCGGGTTGGTGCCCTTGCCATCACCGCCCATCTTGACGGGGTGTGCGAGAACCACATCCAGCATGCCATCATCCGTCCGCGCCGTGCCGCCGCCGCGTCCGCCCTTTGCCGTACCAACCGCCGTATAGATTTTCTTGATCGCCATGATGGGCCTCCTTGCTTGTCAGGGCAGGTTGTCACGGGAATACCGACCTGACAAGTTGCCGCTTCAATTTCGCCGCTCCCGCCTGCTATGCATCCTCCATGCGCTTTCCGCCCCAGTTCCTTGACCAAGTCCGTGCCCGGGTGAATCTGTCATCCGTCATCGGCCGGCATGTGCAATGGGACCGGCGCAAGACCAACGCCGGCAAAGGCGATTTCTGGGCCTGCTGCCCCTTCCACACGGAAAAATCCCCAAGCTTCCATGCCGATGACCGCAAGGGCCGCTACCACTGTTTCGGCTGCAAGGCCTCAGGCGATATCTTCACTTTCCTCGTCGAAAAGCAGGGCATGCGCTTTGGCGAGGCCGTGGAGCAACTGGCGGCCGAAGCGGGACTTCCCGTGCCGCAGCTTACCGAGCAGGAAGTGCAGCGCGAAGAAAAGCGCCGCAGCCTCTACGACGTGATGGATCTGGCGCAGGCTTTCTTCGTCAAGGAATTGCAAGGCGCGCGCGGCGCCAAGGCGCGGGGTTATCTCGCTGATCGGGATCTCTCCGCCGCCATCCAGCAGCAGTTCGGCATCGGCTATGCACCGGATGACCGTTCGGCCCTGCGCAGCCATCTCGCTGACAAGGGCGTCGATGTCGCGGAAATGGCCGAGGCAGGCCTCGTCATTTCAGGCGATGATGTCCCTGTGGCTTATGACCGCTTCAGGGATCGTGTCATGTTCCCGATCCGCGACGGGCGGGGCAGGGTCATTGCCTTCGGTGGCCGGGCCCTGCGTGCGGACGTGCCCGCCAAATATCTGAACTCGCCGGAAACGCCGATCTTTTCCAAGGGTGAGGTCCTCTACAATTTCGACAAGGCCCGCGCCGCCGCCCACCAGAAGGCAAACATCATTGCCGTCGAGGGCTATGTCGACGTCATCGCCATGACACGCGCCGGCTTTGCCGAAACGGTAGCACCCCTTGGCACCGCATTGACGGAAAACCAACTCGCCATCCTCTGGCGCTCGGCCCCCGAACCGATCCTGTGTTTTGACGGTGATAGCGCAGGCCAGAAAGCCGCCTATCGCGCCCTCGATCTGGCCTTGCCGCTGCTGTCACCCGGCCACAGCCTGCGCTTCGCTTTCCTGCCAGATGGCAAGGATCCTGATGACCTGTTGCGCAGCGATGGCGCGCCTGCCGTAAAAGCCGTCATCGACCAGGCCCAGGGACTTGCCGATGTTCTCTGGTCACGCGCCTTGTCCCAGAATGACCGTGCGACACCTGAACGCAAAGCCGCCTTCGAGCGCGACCTCCGTTTGCAGGTGACGACCATCAAGGACGAAGGCGTACGCCGCCACTACCTCGACGATTTGCGTACTCGCTTCGAGATCTTGCGGCGCGGGCCCGAGGCGCGCTGGGCAGCCGCAACAGGCTATCGCCGTCAAACGACGTCATTTGCCTCGCGTTTTTCACCGTCCGGTCGCCGCCTGCAACCCTGGGAAATCGCCGGGGCCGCCTCGCCCCAACTCAAGGCCATGGCTGCACAGCCCTCCGCCAGCGAGCAGAATGTCCGCCGGGCCGAACTGATCGTGCTGTCGATTATCAACCACCCCGGCCTCCTGCACGAGTTTTGGGACGCTTTTGCCACGTTGGACCTTGAAAAACCGGAGCTTGACTCGCTCCGTACACAGATTCTAGATACCGCTTCTGCTGAGGAACGCCTTGAACCGGCGGCCCTCAGATCCCACCTGAAGACAAGAGGGTTCGGCCCGGTGCTGGCCCATCTTGAAGACCAGGCGAAACGTCTGAATGAGTGGTTCCTTGGGTCCGATGCAGCGCAAGATGACGCCCGGACAGGCCTCCGCCAGATGCTCGCGTTGCACCGGAAATCAGTCACGCTGGGCCGTGAGCTGAAGGCAGCGGAAGCCGCCTTCGCCCAAGACCCGACCGAGGAGAACCTCACGGCATTGGTCGCCATCCGCGACCAGGTGCTGTCTGTCGAGGGTTCCGAAGCCCGTCTGGAGGGCTTCGGGGCGGCCAGCGGCAGGGCAAGCGACACGTCGGCCTGATCCTCGCCCGAAACTCTATGCATGGGCGGCATGGTTAAGCTGCACTTAACGCAAGCTGCCTTACGTGACATACGAATCACCATGAAGGGGTGGCGAATCACCCCGCACAAGGATTTTGAGCAAGAATGGCCCGTTCGCCCAAAGACACGACCCAGAAGCCCATCAAGCCGCCGGCCGAGCCTGACGAAAAGGTGGTCGCCGAAGACGGGGCCCAGGAACCGGAAGTGCCGGAGGCGGGTGCCGATTCACCCTTGCTCGATCTGTCGGATGCGGCCGTCAAGCGCATGATCAAGACCGCCAAGGCGCGCGGTTATGTCACCCTTGATGAACTGAACTCGGTGCTGCCGTCTGACGAAGTGACGTCGGACCAGATCGAGGACATCTACGCCATGCTCGCCGAGATGGGCATCACCGTCGTCGAAAGCGAGGAAGAGACCGAAAACATCGTGGCCAAGGTGGAAGAGGAATCGACCTCCACCGAAATCATGAAAGTGGAGGCGCCCAAGCTTCCCGCCGACCGCACCGATGATCCGGTGCGCATGTATCTGCGCGAAATGGGTGCTGTCGAGCTTCTGTCGCGCGAAGGCGAAATCGCCATTGCCAAGCGCATTGAAGCTGGCCGCGAGGCGGCCATCTTTACTGTCACAGACGACAATTGCTGTATGGCCATCACTCATTAACTGATGCAATGTGTCAGCATCCACAGACCCCCCGTCAAACAGTACGAGCTTCACGAGCGGAGAAGGGGAATTCCTAAACCGACTAAACTTCGGCCGGCTACCGGCATCAATTTTGTGACGCAACTCTTCGAAATTTGGTTCTGCTGCCGCCTCAATTTTCACGAGCGACACAAGACTGGAGCAAAACACCGCTCTCATGCATATATGTTCTAAAACAGATAAACGGGCTTCAGGGACAAAAACAGGATTGACTCTATTGTCGCCAGGGGTTTTGATTGCCTCCAAAACCTTGATAGCCACATCCCAAGAAACCCAGTTGGGGAAAACCTCTCTTAGGAAGTCGTCAGCTTTGTCCAAAACGTTGTATTGGCTCATTTTCTCGAACATCTGTTCAAGAATTGCCAAATAGGACGTTCCAGTCAGGCTAGAGAACACGTAAGCCCAAGCTACTCCTGCCAATGATTTCACGGGAATGTCGACACCCAAGTCCTTACACAACTGGTCGACATCTGTATCTTTGTAAAGAGCATTCAATCCCCGCAAGGCCCGTTCCTGACGACATCTGGGCTCGGATTCCAAAGTTTTCGTGAAGCATTGAAGATATGGCTTCATCACGGAAAGCCAGTCGGATGAGGCCTTAACCAGGAGTTGCTCCAGAACATAGGAGTCCGAGAGTTCTAGCCCAAATCTTAAAGAGAGAGATTTGACAATTTCGTAGAGGTCGGTATCGGGTGTTACGGGCTTGAATAGTTTCTTGTCGAGACCAATC
>CALMEZ010000061.1 GCA_937864985.1 uncultured Alphaproteobacteria bacterium | reverse complement strand
CCTGCCACAATGGCACACGAGCGACTGGCAAGAGCGGCACACATTTTGCCACCACCAACACCTGTGACGACTGCCACACCACTGTTGCGTGGAAGCCAGCAACCTTTGACCATGCTTCGGCGACAGGCACCTGCTATTCTTGCCACAACGGCAGCAAGCCACCAGCGGTTGGCAAGGGCACGAGCCACATCACCACGACCAATCTGTGCGAGTCGTGCCACACGACTGCCAATTGGACTGTAGCTGCCAACCGCGTTGACCACACCCAGGTCACAGGCACCTGCTTCTCCTGCCACAACAACACCAAGGCAAAGGGCAAATCTGCGTCACACTTCTCAACCACGAACACCTGCGACGCTTGCCATGTAACCACCACCTGGACACCGGCCGTCCGCCCGGTTGACCATACACAGGTCCTCGGCACATGCGTGTCCTGCCACACACCATCCAAGCTGCCATCAGCCAGCAAGACAGCAACGCACATGCAGACAACAGATGCATGCGACAGCTGCCACACAACACTTGCCTGGAAGCCGGCAACCTTTGATCACAGCCAGACCGCGACAAGTTGCGCAAATTGCCACAATGGCTCGCATCCACCGGCAGTCGCCAAAGGCACTGGCCATTTTATCACCACGCAGCCCTGTGAAGTTTGCCATACCACCAGTGCCTGGTCCCCGACGCTGGCCTACACCCACGTGTCGCCGGCCTATGAAAACCACGGCTCCAACACGCCGACGTGCCTGAGCTGCCACAAGCAGAACAACGAGAAGATCACCTTCGTACGGCCAGACCTGGCGCCAGATTGTGCGGCTTGCCACGTCGGCAGGTTCAAGCCAGATCCGCACAAGAAATACACATCGCCGACAACGGCATTCTACACGGTGGACGAACTGCGCGATTGCACAGGCGCCTGCCACATCTACTCAAACAACACACTGACAACAATAAAGACTCGCAGGGCCGGCCCACAACACAAAGCAACGCGGAGCGCCTGGAACTAAAGTCATGAGTAAAAGTCAGTTTTTCGCGGTGGTCTCGATTCCGGCAATTTTGCTGGCATCATCGCCAGCCTTTACGCAAGTCACCCTTGATCATCTGTTGGCCACGGTGAGCGTGAACGCCGCAGGCAAGTGTTCTGCCATTGACGTACGCCTCAACCGGCCGGTCAGTTATTTGCATCATTTCCCTGCTACCAAGGGCAACAGTCTGGCAATCACAGTCGAACCTCTCGGCACAACGGCTGGAGCGGACGCCGACACCAGTGCGCCTGAAAAAGAAGCCGCCAGTGTCGCCCCCGGAAATAAAGCCGGGCTCGACGGTGTGAGCTACGATCCATCGGCGACCGGGGGGCCGGAGATCCGGCTGACGTTCGACCACACCGTGGCATTTCGCGTCGTTACAGATACAAATACGCGCCATTTACGAATTGATGTTTCTGCGCCAGGTGATGCGCTTGCCTGCTTTGGCCATGCCGAAACAATGCCCGCTACGAATACAGACCAGTCTGGAAAGTCAGACGGGCCAGTAGCTACAGGCACGGCTGAAGCGGCATTAGCCGAGGGCAAGAAGCAGTTAGCGGCCAAAGATTATGCGCGCGCAACAGCATTTTTCACGAAGGCTGTGACAATCGGATCCGGTGCAACGAAACAGGATGCCCAGGAATTGCTGGGGCTCTCGCACGAGAGGGCGGGCCAACTGCCGCACGCTCAGGCTGAGTACCAAGTCTATTTGAAAGCCTATCCAAAAGGCGCCGGAGCCGCACGGGTCAAGTCCCGCCTTGAAGGAGTTCGCGCGGCCATGGACCAGCAGGCCGAGTCGCAGTTTGCTGCCAAGCGCGCAAAGTTGAAGGAAGACAGCGTCCTCCCTGAAATCACCGATGGCCAGGTGAAGCCGGTTCGCGTGCCTAAGCCATCAGAGGTGGCTGCGGCACTTGCAGACCAATCCGGCAAAGGCGATGCAGAAGTGGCTGTTGGTGGTTTGCGGTCTTCCGGCAAGGGCATGGTTCTTGCGGCGAGAGAACCTGTCAAGGACCCCAAAGCCTGGACCTGGGAACATAGCGGCTCGTTGTCGCAATACTATTATCGCAATGACAATTACCGCAGTTCGGATCCGGCTTCACATAACTTTGGCCTGCATGAGGTGTATCAGAACGAAGCCATCTCATCTGGTGATGCCTATTTGCGAGGCGAAAACCAGGATTACGAGATCGAATTGAGGGGAGCGGCCTACAATGAGAAAGGCTTCGGCCAGCAGAAATCCATCAGATCAACCAATATCGGCACGCTTTATGCTGACCTGAGGGCCAAGAACACAGGTGTTTCGGCGCGCCTTGGCCGGCAAAGCAAGAGCACAGGCGGTGTCTTCGGCCGGTTCGATGGAGCTCTGCTGGGATGGCAGATCAACAAGGAGACCAAGGTTCAGGCTTATGCCGGTTCCCCAGTGTACCGCCGGGATGCCAAGCCCTTTGCAGACAAGCGCGTGTTTTATGGGGCAAGTATTGATTACAGTTTTCCAGGTGATCATTGGGCCGGAGCGCTTTACGCGATGGCGCAAGACATTGGCAATTATACTGACCGCCGGGCCCTCGGCGCGGAGCTTCGCTATTCTGGCAAGACACTGACAGCCTATTCGGCCGGCGACTATGATTTCTATTTCAAGGAACTGAATAACGCCTACGTCTCCGCCAATTGGCACGTGCGTGACGGCACCAACGTGTACGCCAGCGCCGATTTTCGCCGCGTCCCATTTCTTCTGACAGAAAATGCCTTGATGGGGCAAGGGGTGGATGATCTGGAAACACTTGTCAGCATCTGGGGCGAGGACAATGTCTACCAGTTCGCCCAGGACCGCACCGCCAGTGCCAAGACAGTCAATGGCGGTGTGTCTCAGGACCTCAACAAGGATTGGCAAGCGAGCATCGATGCGACAGTGGCCAGCTATTCCGGAACGCCCGCATCCGGTGGGGTTGACGCCATACCGGCGCCTGGTACGGAGTATTACATGTCAGCCACATTGAACGGCACAAACCTGCTGCGCGACAGTGACAGCCTGACATTTGGGCTTCGCTATTCCGGCAGCAAGTCGAGCAATTTCTACATGGCAGACCTCTATTACCGTTACCCGGTCACGGAGAATTGGCGCATCAATCCGCGCATCCGCTTCAGTATGCGCGACAGCAAGACGACCGATCAAAAGCAGTATCTCATCGTGCCAAGTGTCTCCAGTCGATACAGGATGAGCAAGAAATGGAGCTTTGAGTCCGAGTTGAGTCTCCGCTGGGAAGACCTGGTGACCAGCATGGGCGATGCGAAGAGCTTGAACCTCCAGGCGACAGCGGGATACAGGTTCGAATTCTAGACCGATGGGCTTGCATGGGCATGGCGGCATCGCCTAGCCTCTGCTGCCATGGGCCTTTCCTTCTTGAACAAGTGGCATGAATTGCCACTCGCCAGGCAATTTGTGCTGGTCGCCGTTGCCGTGCTCCTGCCGGGCATGGCACTCACGGGCTGGTGGATATCAACGAATGTCCGGGATGCTGTCGTCAAAAATACTGCAGCAGCGACTGCCATTTCGATGGATGGATTGATATCGCCTCTGGTCGCAGAGATCAGTGGCAAGGGTGAATTGTCTGAAGGATCGCGAAACAGGTTGGACGGCCTGTTGACGCAGGTCCGCGCCGACCGGCGCATCGTTTCGATGAAAATCTGGAAGTCCGATGGAACCATCATCTACAGCTCATTCCGTCAGATGGTTGGCAAGTCTTTTCCCCTGTCAGACAATTTCGCATCGGCTCTCTCGGGCAGCATCGGGGCGGACTTCGACAACGAACCGCATGTCGAAGATGCGAACGAAAGGGCATCCGGTGTCAGCCTGCTGGAAGTTTATGCGCCTGTTCGCGACCCGGTTTCGCGCCAAATCATCGCTGTATCTGAATTCTACGCCAACGGAGACCAGTTGAGCAGGGACGTGGCCAAGGCAACCTTGGAAAGTTGGCTTGTGGTTTGCGCTGTCACGGCGGCAATGCTGGGGCTTTTGTCCATGGTTGCCGTCAAGGGCGGGCGTACAATTGCCGGGCAGCGCCTGCAGCTGCATCAGCAGGTCACAGAATTGAAGGATTTGCTCGGTCAGAATGAAGTATTGCGCGAGCGCCTGCGCCAGGCCAATGAAGATGTATCAAGCACCAATGAATCCGTGTTGCGCCATGTCGGCGCCGACTTGCACGATGGACCGGCCCAAAAACTCTCTTATGCGGCAATGCGCCTTTCAAGCCTGAGGAAGCTTGTTGAAAAGGGTGGCCCGGAGGCTGAGACGTTCGACGGGATTGGGCAGATCCTGAGCGAAACACTGGCGGATGTACGGCGGATGTCAAATGGCTTGATGCTGCCGGAACTGCAGAATGCCAATCTTGTTGAGGCCGTCGAGCTTGCCATCCGCGCCCATGAGGATGTGACGGGCAGCAAGGTTGCGCGAATTTTGATTGAAGAGTTTCAAAGTGGGTCGCTAGCTTTGCGAACATGCCTCTACCGCCTGGTGCAGGAAGGATTGACCAATGCGTTCAAGCATGCGGGGGGCAAGCAGCAGGCAGTAACAATGAAGGCAAAAGGTAGCCTGCTGATTGAGATTTCAGATGCGGGACCAGGCATTTCCCATACGGACAAATCTGATATAAAGGGCCTTGGCTTGCGTGGCATGCGGGCACGCGTTGAAGCACTGGGCGGTGTTTTGACGGTGGGGAATAAAGATGAAGGCGGAACCGTAGTCAGGGCAGAATTTCCTTTGGCTTAGGTTTCACAAGGCAGAGAATGGCAGACCAAATTCGCGTTGCACTTGTCGACGATCACCCGCTCCTGCGACGTGGTCTTCGTGAAACCTTGAATGAGCAGGGTGACTTCGAGATCGTCGCGGAGGGAGCCACCGCGGATGAGGCGGTGGAACTTGCCACGCGGTTACCGAGTGACATCATGATCATGGATGTCAACATGCCAGGAAACGGCATAACTGCGGTGGAGCGGATAGCAGCGCTGCCAAATGCCCCGAAAATCCTCGTTCTCTCTGTCTTTGACAATATGGCAAATGTCAAATCAGCTATGGCAAACGGTGCCTATGGCTATGTGCTAAAAGGCGTGGAGGGCGATGAATTGGCTGGCATCCTGCGCAACATATATGCAGGCAGGAAACACGTAGGCCCCGAACTCGCAGCCAAGCTCTTGGCTCAGGATGAGTCGAATGCCGAAAACCAGCAGCAGACGGCTTCAAGTCATGCGAACCGCTTTCCCTATCTCACGCCACGCGAGCGCCAGATTCTGGAGCTAATCGGCAAGGGGCTAAGTAATCACGACATCGCCAAGAGACTGAAGTTGCGGGAAGAAACGGTGAAACACTACAACACACCGTTATTCCGGAAGCTTGGTGTCCGAAACCGGACCGAAGCAGCCTTGCTGAAACCATGACGATCCGGGATTGATGTCCAACGTTCGTTGTTGTGTTGCGTAGGCATGTGCCCACACGCTGCGTTCAATACATCGTTGGTGCTGCCCGTTCTCTGAAATTGTCCAATGCCGCGAGGCAGGGCACCCCTTGGTTGCCCGATTGATCGGGAGTCGCTCTGACAGAATGTGCCAGTAACCAGTAATTCCGAAATACTTTGCGCCTTGTATTGAGGCGAAGATTACAGGAAATGAGCCGACAGGTAGCCAAAAATGTGCAAGAACAGATTGAATTGGCCGGTCTGGATGGTGGGCGATACTGGACTCGAACCAGTGACCCCTGCGATGTGAACACAGTGCTCTACCAACTGAGCTAATCGCCCGTGCTTCAGGGTGGGCAGGCTATAGAGGGGTTGGGGCCAAAAAGTCAACCATAGCCTGCTCCGCCGCACTGCTGCTAGCGTATCAGGCCCATGACCCGCTTCTTGTACGTCGTTATCATCCTTTTGATCGGTTTCGGACTGGCCTATCGCTTTGCCGCACTGGAGATCTTTGGTCTGCTGGTGCCGAAAGATGCCGGCACACGGCAACTGGCTGGCAACGTGTCCTATGGCCCCTTGCCGCGCCAGCAGTTGGACATCTACGCACCCGAGAATGCCGCGCCAAACTTGCCTGTGGTGGTCTTTGTTCATGGCGGCTCGTGGAATTCCGGCAACAAGGCCCCTTATGAATTTGCTGGCCGTGCCTTGGCGGCCAAAGGCTTTGTGGCGATGGTGATTGATTATCGCCTGCGCGACGAAGCTCCATTTCCGGGTTTCGTCGAAGATACGGCACTGGCTTTGGACTGGGTCAGCAAACACGCCAGCGAATATGGTGGCGATCCCAGACGCATCTTTGCCATGGGGCATTCAGCGGGCGCTTACAATGCAGCACTCGCCGTCCTCGACAAACACTACCTGGCGGCGCTGGGCAATGACGGCCGCGCCATCAAGGGCGTTATCTCGTTGGCGGGCCCCTTCGATTTTCTTCCGCTCGATGGTTCTGTGACCATTGCCACCTTCGGCAAGGCAGCAGACCTGGCATCAACGCAACCGGTCAATTTCGCCCGCGCCGATGCTCCACCATTTCTGCTTCTGCATGGCAGCGCCGACACTACCTGCTACCCGCGCAATTCCATCAATCTCGATAGGGTGTTGCGTGCAGCGGGGGCACCCTCAACCCTGAAGATCTACGAGGGTGTAAGCCACGTTGGCATCGTCATGGCGTTGTCGCGCCCCTTCCGCGCCAAAGCGCCAACACTAGATGATGCGGCAAGTTTCATGCAGGCGCTGCTAAACTAGGGCCGGCGAAGTCATCGCCTCGCCAGCCCGTTACCGAGGCAGAAAGCTAATGGTTGCCACCATGCCCCAGAAGTGGAAACGGAGAAGGCGAAATGATTTCAATGAACGTGTGCGGCGCACGCTCTGCCAACATCCCGCCATCACCGCCAGTTCCCATGGCGATGTTTGCTGTCGAAGCCGTGACGACCAGGTGGGAACGCGGATGGAATGCTTTCATCTGGGCCGGGCACAGCGCCGTGGCCAGATCGAAGCCGCCGGGACACTTGTCCGGATTACCGATTGAATAAGGGGTTGCGTTGGCAGCACCCGTGAGTGCCGACAGGGAAATGGCCGCGGCCAAAACTGTACGAATGTTCATGATCAACTCCATCTTTGCAAATGGCGCGACGAATGCGCCATTGATGTTCAGATGGAAGTCAGCACCCAAATCCGTCACGCATTGAGTGCATGTCAAACATGCCCGGCATGACGATCACTTTTGCGCGATTAGCGCGCCTCAAAGCCGTGCCGCAATATGGTCCCAGGCCTGATCGAAATGATCGATAATATAAGTGGGCGAGAATTCGCTCACCGGACGCGCCGTATAGCCAAAAGTGACCGCAATGACCGGAACGCCGACGTTCTGCGCCGTGCGGATGTCGGTTTCGCTGTCGCCGAACATGGCTGACTTGCGCGCATCTTCGCCAAGGCGGCGCGCCACTTCCAGATAAGGCGCTGGATCCGGTTTCATGATCGGCAACGTGTCGCCGCCCACCACAGCGTCAAAATAGGGGGCGAGGCCGATTTCATCCAGCAGCTTGTTGGAGAGCCGCTCCACCTTGTTCGTGCACACACCCATCTTCAAGCCATGTGCCTTGCATTTGTTGAGAAGTGCGATGAGGCCGGGGAAAACCCGGCTTTCGCGTGCAATGTTGTCGGCATAGAAATCGAGCATCGCCTTGTGCAGGCGTTTCACCTCGCCATCAGGAAGTTCGTCTCCCGTCGCGGCAATGCCTCGCCTGATCAGGTCCATGGCGCCATGGCCCACGAAACTGCGCAATTGGCTGGGCGAAATGGCAGGCCTGCCAGCCAGCGACAGGGCATGATTGGTGGCCAAAAGCAGGTCAGGCGCGGTATCAACCAGGGTTCCGTCGAGGTCAAAAACAAGGGCTTTGAGGGTCATGGAATTCCGGAATCTGGCTGGTTTGTTTCGGCGGCACACCCGTGCTAAACGCCCCGCCAACAAACGGAGTTGACCATGGACGTTCTCAAATCACAGGCGCTTGCCGACTTATTGAAAGACAAGTCGCTACTCAAGGACAAATGTTACATCGACGGCAAGTGGGTGGGTGGCAAATCCTCGATTGACGTGACCAACCCCGTTGATGAGCGCGTCGTTGGCTCCGTTCCCAAGCTGGGTGCGAGCGAAACCCGCCAGGCCATCGAAGCCGCTGACAAGGCCCAGAAGCTCTGGGCCAAAAAGACCGCCAAGGAACGTGCTGGCATCCTGCGCAAGTGGTACAACCTGATGATGGAGAACCAGGAAGACCTGGCCCAGATCCTGACC
>CALMEZ010000060.1 GCA_937864985.1 uncultured Alphaproteobacteria bacterium | reverse complement strand
GGCAGGCGCTCGAGGGCGTGCCGGGAACGCTGCATTCGCGACCGTGGCGAAACTTCGGGCACAACCGCAGCGAGGCGCTCGAACTGGCGCGCGCCGAGCGTTGCGACTACCTCCTGTTCATCGATGCCGATGAGCTGTTCGAGGCGCCGGCAGAGTTCGTATGGCCCGAGATGCATGCCGATTCATACGAACTCAATTGCAACTACGGCGACATGCGCTATGCCCGCCGCGCCCTGGTGTCGACGCGGCTGCCCTGGCGCTGGGTCGGTGTGCTGCACGAATACCTCGACTGCAACCTGCCGCACTCGGTTGAGGCGCTGCCGGCACCGACCGTGCTGATCCATCATGACGGCGCTCGTGCGCACGACCCGGGCACCTATCTCAAGGACATCGCGATCCTCGAGTCGGCCCTGCGCGACGAGCCGGGCAACACGCGCAACGTCTTCTACCTGGCGCAAAGCTATCGCGACGCCGGCCGCCTGGCAGAAGCGCGGGCGACTTACCAGCGCCGCGCCACGATGGGCGGCTGGGACGAAGAGGTCTGGTATGCGATGTTCCAGGTGGCGGTGCTCAGTGAGCGGCTTGCAGCGCCGCCGGCCGAGGTGGCCGCAGGCTATCTCGCGGCGTTCAATGCGCGGCCGTCACGCGCCGAGCCGCTGGTCGAGCTGGCGCGTTATCACCGGCTGCGCGGCGTGAATGGTGTGGCTTACCTCTACGCGAAACACGCCGCTGAACTGCCGCTCCCGCCCGACCGGCTGTTTGTTGATCGCGCCAGCTATCAGTGGCGGGCGCTCGATGAACTTGCCATCAGCGCGTTCTATGTCGGCACGGCCGAGGCTCGCGCAACGGGCGCAGCGGCGGCGCGGCGGTTAGTTAGCGAAGCGGCGGCGCCCGACGATGAACGGTCGCGCCTGCAACGCAATCTCGGCTACTATCTTTAAGCACCGTCGGCGTTGAGCAACACGAGGAACGCACTGCGTGGATGTCACCCGTTACCGCCTGCCGCTGCGCTTCGACGCCGCGCGCCTTCAGGCCGACCTGGCCGTCGCTGACGCGAGCGTCTGGCAGCCGCATTTTCACAAGGAGGATTTTGCGGGCGACTGGCGCGGCGTGGCGTTGCGCTCCGCATCGGGCCGCGCCGACGATTTGCTGGCGCATCCGCTTGCTGCGAGTGAGTATCGCCCGACCCCACTGCTCGAGCAGTGCCACTATTTCGCGGCGGTGATCGCCAAACTCGCTCTCACCTTGCGCGGCGCACGCCTGCTGAGCCTCGGTCCGGGCAGCCAGATCTTGCCGCACCGTGACCGCGGCCTCGCCTACCGCTTCGGCGAGGCTCGCCTGCACATTCCCATTGTGTCCGGTGCCGCCGTGGAGTTCAGGGTGGCCGGCGAGCCGGTCGTCATGGCGCCCGGCGAGTGCTGGTATCTCGATCTCGACCAGGAACACTCGGTCGTCAATCGCGGCCACGAGCGCCGCGTGCACCTGGTACTCGACGCGGTCCGCGACGAACGCTGCGACCAGTGGCTGGCGGGCGCCGAAATGGCGCCACGCGAAGCCGGCCACGGCATCGGCGCCGGTTCCGGCGATGCCATGGACGAGGCATTGCGGCGCCAGGTGCTCGGCCAGTTGCTGCGGCGCTGATTGCATCTCTGCAAGGGCCGCCAAGGTTTCCTCTAGCCGCGCCGACAGCACCTGAACCTGTTCACGGGCCTTGGCGGCACGTGCCGTCCACTGTTCGGTTTCGCGTTCGATGGCGGACAGCCGGTCGGCGCGCATTTTGGCTTCCCGCTCCAAGCTGTCATGGCGGGCCCGGGCCTCGCCATAGGCAGCGCGTTCCTGATGAAGGGCCGCACGAAACGTCTCAACGTCGCCGGTCAGCCCATCAAGGCCGGGCAGGGCGGCGAATTCAAGCTCGGAGGCGCTGAACAGCTGGCTGGCTTCCTCATGCTGCGCTTCGATGCGGCGGTGCGCTTCATCCAGCGCACTCGACTGGGCCGAATGTTCGGCAATCTTCCGCTCGTGCGTTTGCAAGGCACGGCGGGCCACATCGACGGCCGAGGTGGCAGCGCGCCAGGCCTCGCGCTTTTCGCGCTCGCTGCGCACACCGGCTTCAACGGCGGCCCGCGCTTGTTCATAGTCGCTGCGTGCCGTGTCGGCCTTGGCAGTGACGGCGGCAAGGCCGCTTTCCAGCGAGGCTAGGCGATTGCGCTCGGCCAGCCGCTTGGCGGCGGCACTCGGTGCATCAGCCGCGGCCACAAAGCCATCCCAGCGCCATACATCGCCTTCCCGGCTGACCAGACGCTGGCCCGGTTTCAATTGCGGTTGCAGCGCCGCACCAACAGCGCGCGACACCACACCGACATGGCTCAGCACACGCGCCAGGGCGGGTGGCGCATCGACATGCTTGGAGAGTGGCGAGGCATCCCCCGGCAGGCCGGCGACTTCCGCCAATGGCGGCAGGCCGCGCCAATGCATCGGTGCGCCCTCGTCAGACGAGGCATCGATATCATCACCCAGCGCGGCAGCCAGCGCCGTTTCAAAACCGGGTTCCACCATCAGGCTGTCAACAACGGATGGCCACAGGTCACCACCGGCCGCGCTTAGCAATTTCGTCAGTGTACGGATTTCCGTCTGAAGCTGTTCAGCGGCACGGCGCGCTTCATCATGTATCACGCGTTTGTCGGTTTCCACCTGCCGTGCCACACGCAACGACACCTCGGCATGGGACGAAGCCTGTTCGGATTCACTGGCTGTGCGTTCCGCCTGCTCGACGGCAGATGCCAGCGTGGCAAGGTCTCCGGCATCGCCCATCAGACCCAGGAGCTGCTGCCGGCGGCCCTGCAACGACTGCCGCTCGGACTCGAGCTTTGCAATGCGGTTGCGGTGTTCACTGAGCGTGCGCTCCATCGTGCTGCGGCGGGCTGAAAGCTCAGCCAACTGCTTGCCAGCCTCATCAGCGGCGTCCTGGGCGCGGGCCAGCGCTTCCGCTGCCTGCTGCATGGCAATGGCGGCGGCAGAGCGGGCATCCTGCCCTTCGCCCGCCGTGGCATTCAACGTGCCGCGCTCTTCGGCCAGCCGCGCAATGACGCCATCCGTATCGGCGAGAAGACCTTCTTCACGGGCCATGTCGGCGCGCATCTGGTCGCGGCGTTGCTTGAGCTCCGCCATGCGGCCTTCAATGCGCTTGCCTTCCTCGTCCAGCGAGGCGCTTTCCAGTGTCAGGCGCTGCAACACGGCGGCACGCACCGTTTCCTGCTCGCGCAGGTGCGGCAATTCCTCGCCCATCGTGTCGCGGGTGCGCAGCGCTTCCGAGGCAGCACGCGTGTGTTCGGCGAGAACACGTGTCGCTTCATCCAGCAACCCAGTATCACGCGTGGCGTCGGCCGACGCATCACGCCAGGCCACGAACAAACCGGCGGCTTCCAGCTTGCGGATTTCGGCGGAAACCTGCTTGTACTTGGTGGCCTGACCCGCCTGGCGCTTCAGGCTGTTGAGCTGGCTTTCGAGCTGTGCCGCCACATCATCAAGGCGCGCGAGGTTCTGCTCGGCGGCCTTGAGCTTCAGTTCTGCATCATGGCGGCGTGTGTGCAGGCCGGTGATGCCGGCTGCTTCTTCAAGGATCAGGCGGCGGGCCTGTGGCTTGGCGCTGATGATTTCGGAGATCTGCCCCTGGCGGATCAACGCAGGCGAGCGTGACCCCGTCGACGCATCGGCAAACAGCAGCTGCACATCGCGGGCCCGCAGTTCCTTGCCGTTGAGCCGGTAGGACGAACCGGAATCGCGCTGGATGGTGCGGCTGATCTCAAGCGTCTCGGCATCATTGAAGGCGGCGGGTGCTGTCTTGTCGTCGTTTACCAGCGTCACCATGACTTCTGCCATGTTACGCGACGGGCGCTGCGTTGTGCCGGCAAAGATCACGTCTTCCATGCCGGCGGCGCGCATCGACTTGTATGAGCTTTCGCCCATCACCCAACGAAGCGCTTCCAGCAGGTTTGACTTGCCACAGCCATTGGGGCCGACAATGCCTGTCAGCCCCGGCTCAATGTGCAGTTCGGTGGGTTCGACAAAGGACTTGAAGCCAGTGAGCCTAAGTCTGGAAAATTTCATGCCGTCCCCTGTTGTCTGAAATCCCGCGCTCAGGCCGCGAGAAGTGAATCGAGATATTTTGTGAAAGGTGCCAGCTCTGGCGAGTCGTCGTACTTCTTTCCGTTGATAAAGAAGGTCGGAATGCCGGTGACACCAAAGCCATCAGCCTTGTTGCGCACATCAAGGATGCCTTTGGCCACATCCTTGTTGGCAATGCAGGCCTTGAAGCTGTCTTCGGTGAAGCCGGCCTGAAGGGCAATGTCCTGCAGACCCTTGAGCGGGTTGGGCACCCAGGTTTCCTGGGTCTTGAAGAACACGTCGACCAGCGGGAAATATTTTTCCTTGGGCGCGCAGCGGGCCAGCATGAAGGCGCCAAGCGCTGCGTCATTGTGCGGGAATTCGCGGAAAATGAAACGAATCTTGCCGGTATCAATGTAGTTCTTCTGAACCGTCGGGAAAACGTCGGTGTAGAAAGCCGCACAATGCGGACAGGAGGCCGAAGCATATTCAATGACAGTCACCTTGGCGTCCTTGTTGCCAAGCTCCATTTCACCCTCGGCTGGCGGTTCCATCAAGGCCTTGAGGTCAATGTCTTCGGCCAGCGCATAACCTGCCGAGAACGGCAGGATGGCTGCGGAAGCAAGCATTTGGCGGCGAGTCATATTGATCATGAGGTTTTCCTATCTGAAGTTATTTGGGGGTTCCACTGGCTTGTTGGGCCTGTGGAGAACGTGGAGAAAGGGTCTTCGCCTCTGAATGGACAGCTGCGCCAAGGCGGAGCAGGGCAGCCTGCAAATCCGGATCGGAAACACCATCAAGCCGGGCGCGCATCGCTGCCGGGGCTTCGGCTGGCGCAGCCTTTTTTGCAGCGACAGGAGCGAGGCTGTGGTCCTGCTGCACCTTGACGGCCTGCACGGCACCATGGCCCAGGAACTGCGAGATGCGCTCCAGGATCAATGGCACTGACTGTTGGATATCGAGGGCACGACCAGCCCCGGCGCGCACATGCAGTGTTCCGCCCTTGGCATTTTCGCCGCGCGGCCAGCGAATCCTCTCCGGGCGGCAGACGCCCGCCAGGTCTGGGCCAACGATTTCGGCCCAGCGGCTCAAGACCTCGGCCTGCGCAAATCCATGCTTTGCGAACACAGGCCCGGCGATGGTCTGGAAATGCTTGTTTAGAGTTTCCATGTGAAAGCGAAAAGAGCCTTGAGCCTTGAAGATGACGATTAAACCGCAATATGAAAAGACAATGCCTGCCGTTTATGGCAGAAAATAGCTTTTGGAGCCATTGTAACCAAAAAATGGGGCAAGCATGAGATTTTATTCGCCAATTCTGTTGACCGCATCTCTTTTCGTCATCAGCACCATTTTAGGCTTATCCGTCGGGGTTAAACCAGCCGAAGCGCTCAAGAAGTCAGAGTCAAAATGCTGGCAGCTTTACACGACGGTCTACCTGCATGCCAAAGGTCCGAAAGCCATGGCAACAACGGCCGGCCGGCCCATTCCAAGGGATGATACTTCGTGCGGGTTTGGCACCAATGGCTCGTCAGCTGCAAGTGCCAAGGCAACCGCTCTAAGGGTATGCAACAGATGGAGTAAGAGCCAGGGCCACAAGGAGCCGTGCCGAATTATACGTTTTAGCCCTAACTGATGGCGGCAGCTTCTGACGAGCGCGAATATCAATCGTGTCATGCCGAACCTTCTCCTGAGTTGGTACGACAGCCACGCCCGCGTGCTGCCATGGCGCGCCTCGCCGGGCGTGAAGCCTGATCCTTATAAAGTCTGGCTCTCGGAAATCATGCTGCAACAGACCACCGTTGCCGCCGTCAAAGACTATTTCCTGAAATTCACTGCCCGCTGGCCCTCCGTGCAACAGCTGGCGGCGGCAGATACTGAGGATGTCATGCGCGCCTGGGCCGGCCTTGGCTATTATGCCCGGGCCCGCAACCTGCATGCCTGCGCCCAGACGGTCGCCGAACGCCATGGCGGCCGCTTCCCCGCCACGGCCGCCGAGCTGGCGACCCTGCCGGGCATTGGTCCCTCGACCGCAGCCGCCATCGCGTCGTTCTGCTTCAGTGAACGCGTGGCCATCCTGGATGGCAATGTCAAACGCGTGCTGACGCGGGCGCTGGGCTTTGGTGACGATCTGGCCGCAGGGGCGAACGAGCGTGCACTGTGGGATCGTGCGACCGGACTGCTGCCGGACGCAGGGCTTGCCGATGCCATGCCGCGCTACACCCAGGGGCTCATGGACCTGGGGGCCACGGTCTGCCTGGCGCGTAACCCGAGCTGCCTGCTGTGCCCTGTGCAACCGATATGCCAGGCTCACGCGCAGGGCACGCCCGAGCGCTATCCGGTCAAGACGCGCAAGCTCAAGCGCACCGCCCAGTCACTGTGGTTGTTGCATGCGGGCACTGCCGATGGCGCTGTCTGGTTGCACAAGCGGCCCACACCGGGCGTGTGGGCCGGGCTGTTCTGCCTGCCGGTGTTCGACAGCCGCGAACAGCTGGAGGCAGCATTGCCGCTGCAGCTTCGCACACTGCTGCAGGACGATGAACCTTTCGTGCATGTGCTGACGCACAAGGACCTGCATCTGCATCCGGTGCGGCTGGACTTGCCGCAACAGGAGGCTGCCTTGCCCGCGGGCGGTGAATGGTTTGGCGCGCAGCATTGGCCCCATCTGGGCCTGCCTGCGCCGGTTCGCCGGCTGCTGGCCCGACGCTAGCGCGCGTCCAGTTCGCGGTGCCGCTTGAGCGTGACC